>NZ_JBEYVV010000013.1:0-106003 GCF_040644155.1 Streptomyces sp. NPDC047022
GCAGCGTCGCCCCGATGTCCGACGTACGCGTCGTCGTCATCGACTGCACCGACACCGGCGCGTCCCCGCCGACCGCCACCGACCCGACCTGGATCTGACGGCTCTTGCGGCGCTCGGCGAGCCTGGTCGGAACGGACGGCATGCCGAGTGAAATCGCAGTCATCTGCTGTGCAACCTCAAGTTGTGGATCAGTGTCCGGTCACGGAACGGCGGCCAATGGCGGGCTCCAAGCCCCGAGATTACGCCACGGGCATGGACGCGAGCACATCACCGTCCGTAAACCCACCCAATGGGCGGCGGCCGGGGAGGAGTCTCCCCGGCCGCCGCGAACGCAACGCGGCTAGGAGATTTTCACGGGGTTAACCACGTCCGCGATCAGCACCAGGATGGTGAAGCAGACGAAGATCCCTGCCACCACGTACGCCACCGGCATCAGCTTCGCGACGTCGAAGGGGCCCGGGTCGGGGCGGCGCAGCACCCGGGCCACGGCGCGCCGCAGGGACTCCCACAGGGCGCCCGCGATGTGCCCGCCGTCCAGCGGGAGCAGCGGGAGCATGTTGAACAGGAACAGCGACAGGTTGAAGCCCGCGACGAGCAGCAGCATCATCGCGAGCTGCTGCGACGGCGGGATGTGGAGGGTGAACACCTCACCGCCGACCCGGGCCGCGCCGACGACGCCCATCGGGGAGTCCGGCTGGCGCGGGGCGTTGCCGAAGGCCGCGTCCCACAGGGCGGGGATCTTGCCGGGCAGGGAGATCAGCGACTCGATGCCGTTCTGCATCATGTCGCCCATGCGCTGCACGGACTGGTCGAAGGACTGCTGGACGATGCCGGAGGCGGGTGTGAAGCCGAGGAAGCCGGCGTACACGTACTTGCCCTCGACATAGCCGCCGCTGCTGTCCGTCTTGCTCACCTGGTTCTTGATCAGGTGGGCGCGCAGGTCGGTCTTCCGGCCGCCCCGCTCGACGGTGAGCGTGACGTCCTTGCCGGGGTTGGCGCGGATGTCGGACTGGAGGACGGACCAGTCCGGCACCTGGGAGCCGTTGAACCCGACGATCTTGTCGCCCGGCTTGAGCCCGGCGGCGAGCGCGGGCGCGGCGGGGTCGCCCTTCTGGCACTTCGTGCGGTTCTGGCTCTGCTGGATGACGCAGTCGGAGACCTTGCTGACCGTGGTGGTCTGGGTCTGGACGCCGAAGCTCATCATCACGCCGAGGAAGATCGCCACGGCGAGGACCAGGTTCATGAAGGGGCCCGCGAACATGACGATGACCCGCTTCCACGGCTTGCGCGTGTAGAAGAGGCGCTCCTCGTCACCGGGCTGGAGTTCCTCGAAGGACTGCGCGCGGGCGTCCTCGATCATGCCGCGCCACGGTGAGGTGGAGCGGGCCTCGATCCGGCCGTCCGGTCCCGGCGGGAACATTCCGATCATGCGGATGTAGCCGCCGAGCGGTACGGCCTTGATCCCGTACTCGGTCTCGCCCTTCTTGCGTGACCAGATGGTCGGCCCGAAGCCGACCATGTACTGCGGCACGCGGATCCCGAACAGCTTGGCCGTCGACAGATGCCCCAGCTCGTGCCACGCGATCGAGATCAGCAGACCGACCACGAAGATGACTATGCCGAGGATCATCATCAGTGTCGTCATGCACGAGCCTCCGCGATTGCCGTCTGCGCCGTCAGTTCTCTGGCCCGGGCACGCGCCCAGGTCTCAGCTTGGAGGACGTCCGCGACGGTCAGGGAAGTTCCCGAGCGGGGGGCTCCGTGTTCCTCCACCACCCGGATGACCGTATCCATGATCCCGTTGAACGGCAGGCCGCCGTTCAGGAACGCATCCACGCACTCCTCATTGGCGGCATTGAACACCGCCGGGGCCGTGCCCGCGAGCTCTCCGACGTGCCGGGCGAGCCCCACCGACGGGAAGGCTTCATTGTCGAGCGGGAAGAACTCCCAGGTCGACGCCTTGGTCCAGTCGAAGGCGGGCGCCGCGTCGGGCACCCGTTCGGGCCAGCCGAGTCCGATGGCGATCGGCCCCCTCATGTCGGGGGGCGTCGCCTGCGCCAGGGTCGAGCCGTCCGTGAATTCCACCATCGAGTGGACATACGACTGCGGGTGTACGACAACCTCAATGCGGTCGAAGGGAATGTCGTAAAGAAGGTGTGCCTCGATGACTTCGAGGCCCTTGTTCACCAGGGTCGCGGAGTTGACCGTGATGACGGGGCCCATGGCCCACGTGGGGTGGGCGAGGGCGTCCTTGGGTGTGACGTTCGCCAGCTCGGCCCTGCTCCGGCCGCGGAAGGGGCCGCCGGAGGCGGTGACGACGAGCTTGCGCACATCGGCGCGGGTCCCGGAGGCGAGGGCCTGGAAGAGCGCGGCGTGCTCGGAGTCGACGGGAATGATCTGGCCGGGCTTGGCCAGCGCCTTCACCAGCGGGCCGCCGACGATGAGCGACTCCTTGTTGGCGAGCGCGAGGGTGCGGCCCGCCTCCAGGGCGGCGAGGGTGGGCGCGAGACCGATGGAACCGGTGATGCCGTTGAGGACGGTGTGGCAGTCCGAGGCGGCGAGCTGGACGGCGGCGTCGGGACCGGCGAGCACCTCGGGGAGAGTCTCCGCGGCGCCGTACTGCGCCGCGAGCGCCTCGCGCAGGGCCGGTACGGCGTCCTCCCGTGCGACGGCGACGGTGCGCACCCGCAGACGGTGGGCCTGCTCGGCGAGCAGTCCGACCCGCGCGCCGTTGGCGGAGAGCCCGGTGACCTTGAACCGGTCGGGGTTGCGCAGCACGAGGTCGATGGCCTGGGTGCCGATCGAACCCGTGGAGCCGAGGATCACGACGTCCCGGATTCCGTCCACGGGGTCGAAGACGAGATGGGGGTCGGCAAGAGGGGCTGGACTGTCGCTCATCCCCCCATTGTTGCCGCACGGCCCCACCGCGAGCACAGGGCGCCCCCCGCTCGAGGGGACCACGACAACGACTTCGAGACCATCACGCGGTCCCGGCCGGGCTGCCCGGTGGCTCATGCCACCGGGCAGTCCGCAGCCGTCGGTCAGCGGATCGGGCGGTGGACGTTCTCCCGCTGGGAGGGGCCGGGGGCGGCGTCCGCGATCCAGGGGCCTTCGGTCGACGGGTCGACCATGCCGTCCTCGAGCCATTCATAGGTGCCGGACAGGACGCCCTTGACCACCTTGCCGTCCAGGTCGTCCGTGTTGTCCCACAGCCTGCCGAACAGCTCTTCCACGCGGATGCGGGACTGGCGGCAGAACACGTCGGCGAGCTGGTACGCCTCGCGGCCGTGATCGCCGGACCTGCGCAGGTGCTCGGCGCGGACGCAGGCCGCGCTCATCGCGAACAGTTCGGCGCCGATGTCCACGATCCGGCCCAGGAAGCCCTGCTTGGACTCCATGCGGCCCTGCCAGCGGGACATGGCGTAGAAGGTGGAACGGGCGAGCTTGCGGGCGCTGCGCTCGACGTAGCGCAGGTGCGGCGAGAGGTCGACCTGCTGGTGGAACGCCCCGTAGGCGCCGGGGATCTGGCCCTGCCCCGCGATCAGCTTCGGCAGCCACTTGGCGTAGAAGACACCGGCGTTCGCGCCCGCCCTGGCCTTGTCGGACAGGGACTTGTCCGGGTCGATGAGGTCGCCGGCCACGGACAGATGGGCGTCCACGGCCTCCCGGGCGATCAGCAGGTGCATGATCTCCGTGGAGCCCTCGAAGATGCGGTTGATGCGCAGATCGCGCAGGAGCTGTTCGGCCGGGACCCCGCGCTCTCCGCGGTCCTGGAGGGACTGGGCCGTCTCGAAGCCCCGGCCGCCGCGGATCTGGACCAGTTCGTCGGCCATCAGCCAGGCCATCTCGGAGCCGTACAGCTTGGCGAGAGCGGCCTCGATGCGGATGTCGTTGCGGTCTTCGTCGGCCATCTGCGACGACAGGTCGACGACCGCCTCCAGCGCGAAGGTGGTCGCCGCGATGAAGGAGATCTTCGAGCCGACCGCCTCGTGCAGCGCGACCGGCTTGCCCCACTGCTCCCGGGCCCCCGACCACTCGCGGGCGATCTTCAGGCACCATTTGCCCGCGCCGACGCACATCGCGGGCAGGGACAGCCGGCCGGTGTTGAGCGTGGTCAGCGCGATTTTCAGGCCCGAGCCCTCGGGGCCGATGCGGTTGGCCGCCGGGACACGGACACGGTGGAAGCGGGTGACCCCGTTCTCCAGTCCGCGCAGGCCCATGAAGGCGTTGCGGTTCTCGACGGTGATGCCTTCCGAGGCGGCCTCGACCACGAACGCCGTGATGCCGCCCTTGTGGCCCTCGGACGCGGGAACACGCGCCATGACCACGAGCAGATCGGCGACCACGCCGTTGGTGGTCCACAGCTTCACGCCGTCGAGCACGTAGTGGTCCCCGTCCGGAACGGCCGTGGTGGCCAGCCGGGCCGGGTCGGAGCCCACGTCCGGCTCGGTGAGCAGGAACGCGGAGATGTCGGTGCGGGCGCAGCGCGGCAGGAACGTGTCCTTCTGCTCCTGGGTGCCGAACAACTTCAGCGGCTGCGGTACGCCGATCGACTGATGCGCCGACAGCAGCGCGCCGATCGCGGGGCTCGCGGTGCCGACCATGGCGAGCGCCTTGTTGTAGTACACCTGGGTGAGGCCGAGACCGCCGTACTTGGTGTCGATCTTCATGCCGAAGGCGCCGAGCTCCTTGAGCCCGTTGATCGTCTCGTCGGGGATCTGCGCCTCGCGTTCTATGCGGGCGGCGTCGATCTGCGTCTCGCAGAAGTCGCGCAGCTTGGCCAGGAACTCCTCGCCGCGCTGTACGTGCTCGTCGGCGGGCAGCGGGTGGGGGTGGATCAGGTCGAGCCGGAAACGGCCGAGGAACAGTTCCTTGGCGAAGCTGGGCTTGCGCCAGTCCTGTTCGCGCGCGGCCTCGGCGACCTGACGGGCCTCACGCTCGGTGACAGTGGGCTTGGGAGTGGGAGCTGTTGGTGCGGTCATGAGGCTCACCTCGCCGCGAATCGGGGCTTGTGGGACGTACACCGGGCGAAGTGCCGCACGAGTCTCAAGGGGCCCGTACGGCGATCTTGCGGGTGTACGTTACTGAGCGGTGCTACTCGATCGTTGGTACCCCAATCCGGGGCAGGCCACCAGTCCTTGTGCAGCCGCACGCCCCCCTCGGGGGCGTCACACTTGTCAAACCGGCCACCACGGACAGCTCCGGCACGCATCCGCCTCCGTGAGCGCCCCGTTGCGCGTTCCCGGCATGTACCCGCTAAGGCACAATGCGTGCGTCAGTGACATGTGCGGACACCTCCTGGTGTGATCCGGTACGCGGAACGCGTCGCTGGGTTCGTTGCCGACCGGTCGGCACACCGAATTCAACGCCGCGGGTCGCGCACGCACATGGGCGATCGGCCCCCGTCATGTCCGCGCGCCGCACCCAGGCGAGGGCCGCTCACGGCAGAGGTGAAAGGTGGTGGTCGTGGGGGTGCCCGGCCACGTGGTCGCCGGGCCTGCGTATCCTCGCCCGAGGCCACGGACCGTCCGGGACCGTGGGCGAGCGCGCGAACCGCGGACAAGGAGCACCATGGATGCCGCCCTCGCGGCCCCGTCCGTCGCGTCCCTGCTCGAGGACTTCTCTCTTGAGATGACCGGCAAGGACGTGGTGAAGCTGGAGGAGTCGCGTGCCGCCGTTCCGCCCGGGACGCGGATCAATGTCACGTACCTCGGCAGCGAGGACCTCGGGACACGGCTGCGGGCCGCCCGCGCGGTCAAGCGGCTGGGGTTCGTCCCCGTACCGCACATCTCGGCCCGCCGGCTGGGCTCGGAGGCGGACCTGGACGCGTTTCTGTCGGCTCTGCGGGCGGACGGGCTCGCGGACCGGGTGCTCGTCGTCGGGGGCGACCCGGCCGCCCCGCAGGGCCCCTACGAGGACGCGCTGACCCTGATCCGGTCCGGACTGCTGAGCGGGTACGGCGTCCGGCATGTCGGGCTCGGCGGATACCCCGAAGGGCATCCCGCCATCGCGGACGGCGCTCTCTGGTCGGCGATCGACGCGAAGGCGGCGGCCCTCCGGGAGCAAGGACTGTCCGGCGAGGTGGTCACGCAGTTCGGCTTCGACGCCAGGGCCGTGCTCAGGTGGGTCGAGGCCGCGCGTGAGCGGGGCATCGGCCTGCCGGTGCGGGTCGGGGTGCCCGGGCCCGCCGGAGTCCGGCGGCTGATGACGTACGCCACGCGCTTCGGGGTCGGTACGAGCGCGTCCGTCGTCAGGAAGTACGGCTTCTCGCTCACCAACCTGATGGGCACCGCCGGCCCCGACCTGTTCCTGCGCACGCTCGCGGAGCACTACGACGCCGGGCGTCATGGGGAGATGAAGGTGCACTTCTACACCTTCGGCGGCCTGCGCGCGGCCTCCGAATGGGTGACCGCCTTCCGGGAAAGGCTCGCGACCCGGGTCTGAGCCTGCGCCACCGCGGCGTGCCTGCGCCTACGCCGACGGCCGGAGCCCCCGCACAGCGGGCTCCGGCCGTCGGTGTGAAGGCGGCTACGGGGTCAGAGGGCGAGGCCCGTCAGGACCAGAACGCGCTCGTACGTGTAGTCGTCCATCGCGAACTTGACGCCCTCGCGGCCGACACCGGACTGCTTGGCGCCCCCGTAGGGCATCTGGTCCGCCCGGTAGGAGGGGACGTCGCCGATGACGACGCCGCCGACCTCGAGGGCGCGGTGGGCGCGGAAGGCGGTCTGGAGGTCATGCGTGAACACGCCCGCCTGGAGGCCGTACTTGGAGGTGTTGACGGCGGCGAACGCCTCGGCCTCCCCGTCCACCTTCTGTACCGTCAGGACGGGTCCGAAGACCTCCTCGCAGGAGATGGTCACGTCGGCCGGCACCTCGGTCAGCACGGTGGGCGCGTAGGAGGCGCCGTCCCGCTTGCCGCCGGCCAGCAGCCTGGCGCCCGCGACCACGGCCTCCTCGACCCAGGACTCCACGCGCTTCGCGGCGTCCTCGCTGACCAGCGGGCCGACGTCGGTCGCGGAGTCGGAGGGGTCCCCGGTGACCTGGGCCTCGACGGCGGCCACGATGCGCGGCAGCAGCCGGTCGTAGACCGACGCGTCGGCGATGACGCGCTGCACGGAGATGCAGGACTGGCCGCCCTGGTAGTTGGAGAAGGTGGCGATGCGGTTCGCGGCCCAGTCCAGGTCCTCGTCGCTCGCGTAGTCGGCGAGGACGACGGCCGCGCCGTTGCCGCCCAGTTCGAGGGTGCAGTGCTTCCGCGGCACCGAGTCCATGATCGCGTAGCCGACCTTCTCGGAACCGGTGAAGGAGATCAGCGGCAGGCGCTCGTCCTGGACCAGCGCGGGCATGCGGTCGTTGCTGACCGGCAGGATCGACCAGGAGCCGGCAGGCAGCTCGGTCTCGGCGAGCAGATCGCCGATGATCAGGCCGGACAGGGGGGTGGCGGGCGCCGGCTTGAGGATGATCGGGGCGCCGGCGGCGATGGCCGGGGCGACCTTGTGGGCGCACAGGTTCAGCGGGAAGTTGAACGGCGCGATACCGAGGACGACGCCCTTCGGGAACCGGCGGGTCAGCGCCAGCCGGCCCTGGCCGCCCGCGTCGGTGTCGAGGCGCTGGGCCTCGCCGCCGTTGAAGCGGCGGGCCTCCTCGGCCGCGAACCGGAACACCGAGACGGCGCGGCCGACCTCGCCGCGCGCCCACTTGATGGGCTTGCCGTTCTCGGCGGAGATGAGCTGCGCGATCTCCTCGGTGCGCTCGGCGAGCCGCTTCGAGACATGGTCGAGGGCGGCGGCGCGGACATGGGCCGGAGTGGCGGCGAACTCGTCGCGCACGGCGTACGCGGCGGCCACGGCTTCCTCGACCTGGGCCTCGGTCGGCACGCTGACCTTGCCGACGAGCCGTCCGTCCCACGGGGAGGTGACGTCGAAGGTGGTCTCACCCGTGGCCTGGCGGCCGGCGAGCCAGAAGGCGTGGGTGGCGCCCACATTCGTTTCCTGGGGCATGATCGGGTCCGGGCCCTTCCGAGTTCGGTGTTCCATGCGGTTCACCGTCCACGGTAGGGCCGGCGCGGCAACGGGTCGCTTGTCCGGACGGTAGCAGTGCCGGGACGATGTTCTACGGGTTGTACAGGCGGAGCCCGGGTGTGGTCGGGGGAGGTGTCACTCCCCCGCTGCCGCCGTGGCCTTGAGGGCCAGCCACAGTTCCATGCGTACGTCCGGGTCGTCGAGCGAGCGGCCCAGGATCTCCTCGACCCGCCGCATCCGGTAGCGCAGCGTGTGCCGGTGGACGCCCAGGTCGGCCGCGGCGGCGTCCCACTGGCCGTGGTGGGACAGCCAGGCCCGCAGCGAGGCCACCAGATCGCCCCGTCCCGTGGCGTCGTGTTCCCGCAGGGCCCGCAGCAGCCCGTCCGCGAAGGCGCGCACGGCGTCGTCCGCGAGCAGCGGAAGGACCGAACCGGCCGCCAGCTCCTCGTGCTCGACCAGCGCACGGCCGCGCCTGCGGGCCACCGACAGCGCCTGCTCGGCCTGCTTGTACGCGGCAGCCGCAGCGATCGGCCCGGCGGGCGCCGACAGGCCCACCACCAGCTCGTCCTCGTCGGGGGCCGGCTGCTCCGGCGCCGCGGTCCGCGCCGCCCGCACCGCCGACGCGTACTGCTGGCAGGCGGCGACCGCCGCGCCACCGTCCACGCCGAGCACCACGAGCCGTCCCCCCTCGGGCACGACCAGCACGGGCTCGCCGGAGCGCAGGGCGGCGGATTCCACGGCCTCGGCCAGTCCGGTCAGCGGATCGCCGTTCGGTTCGGCCGCGGCTGCCGTTGCGGTGACCTGCGGCGCGGGCGCCACGCGCGCGTGCCCGTCGGCATGTGCCCGGGCCGCCGACGCGGACGCCGACTCGGCGAGGATCAGACGGAACGGGGCGTCCAGGAGTTCGCCGTAGAGGTCCCCGGCCACCGCCCGCGCGTGGTCCGGTTCACCGGCCAGCAGCATGCGCAGTACGGCCGCCCCGATGCGCTGTTCGGCGGCGTGCAGGGAGCGCGAGCGCTCGGTGGTGAGGGTCAGCAGGGCGATGGCGGAGTGCACCGCGTAGCGCTCCGCGGTGCCCAGGGCCGCCGCCGTGCCCACGGCGAGCGCGGCGCGCGGGCGCCGCCCGGTGCCGAGGGAGTGCAGTTCGACCCGGTCCTCACCGTTCGGCCCCCCGACCACGGAGCTGGCCGGTGCGGGCCTCTCCCGCAGCCGTTCCACCTCGCCGGTGAGCCGGGCGGCCCGCCGAGCCGCCCACTCGGGCGCGGCGGCGACGACGGCACCCGAGGCGTCGTACAGCGCGGCCCAGCCGGAGACCTGTCCGGCGAGCGCGGCGAGCAGACCCTCCGGGCCGTCGTTCAGCGTCTGCCTGGTCAGTTCGCGCTGGGCGGCGAACCCCGCGGTCACCGCCCGGTACTGGTCGGCGGCGATGGCGGCGGAGACGGCCTTGCTGATCGCGAGGAACGGCGTGCGCCGGGGCACCTCCAGGAGCGGGAAGTCCTCTTCCCGGGCGGCGTCCACGAGCGCCTTCGGGATCTCCTCGTAGTTGACCCCGACGGCGAACCCGAGACCGACCACTCCCGCGCCCATCAGCCGCTTCACATAGCGGCGCATGGCCTCCGGGTCCTCCGCGTCCAGCTTCAGCGCCGTGATCAGCAGCAGTTCGCCGCCCTCCATATAGGGCACCGGGTCGGCGAGCTCGCTGACGTGTGCCCAGCGGACGGGGACGTCCAGGCGGTCCTCACCCGCGTGCACGGTCAGCTTGAGGGCCGAGTGGTGGACGAGCGAGGCGAGAGTGGGGGGCATGAGGCCTTCAGGTCGGCATGGATGGAGGTCTTGTGAACCCTGTGGTCCATTGGCCGCCGCGTATGAACGACCTATGTCGATTCTGCCTTACCGTACGGTCTCCGTGTGCCCCGATCTCCGGACCGGTGGGTCGGTCCTCAGCCGCGCAGGTCCACCAGGAGCGGGGGCGCGTGCTCACCCTTCACGTTCGTCAGGGACAGCACCGCGTGCCCCGGCGGCACCGAGTGCGCCAGCTCGGACGCGGACCACCGCTCACGCTCCACCTGGCGGACGGTCACGGCCTGAGTGGTGACCGCCTTGCCGGTGACCAGCTTGCGCAGGGCGTGGATCGCCCGGGTCATCGGCTGGTCCGCGAAGACGGTGTGCTGGGCCACGTCCCGTGTCTCCACCCACTGCCTGCCCCAGGCGTCGGCGAACCGGCTGCCGTCCCATGTGGTGACCCCGGAGAACGCCATCCGGCAGCCCACCGCCCCGTACAGCGTTCCGTGCAGGGCCTCGGAGACCTCGCCGACGGTGCGCAGGGCCAGCACCACACCGGCGTTGCGGGAGCGCAGGCGCTGGATGCGGCGGACGGACTCGCCCGTCACGGCGCCCGTGGCGTCGTCCAGTGCGAGACAGACGAAGTGGCTCCGTCCGCCGTCCCGGGACACGGCGTCGAACTGGGCGAGCAGCAGCCGTGTGATCAGCCGGGACGCCTCCTCGTGGCCGCGTTCCGGCAGATCGATGCGGACCCGCAGCGGGTGGTGGACGACGGCGCGCAGTGAGAACGGACGGCCGCCGCCGGTGTCCGCGCCGAAGAACTCCGCGAAGGCGGGGCGGTCCAGCAGGGCGAGCCGGTCCGCCAGCGCGGGGCCGGGGTCGCCCACGGCGCCCGACTGACGTACACGCGCTTCGAGTTCGCGGCGCATCACGGTGTGCTCCTGGCCGGACAGCGCCGTGCGCAGTGCCTCCAGTGCCGACGGCACGCCCTCCAGCAGCTCGCGCAGCACCGGCAGGGTCGGGAACCGCCCGTGAGCCGCCCGGTACGGCCCGAGCAGCTGGGCGAGCGCGGTCGCCGCCCGCTGCCCGCCGACCGTGTCGAGGTCGCCGACCAGCCCCTCGGCGAGGAAGGCGGCGGCCTCGTCCGCGTCGTCGGAGTCCGCGTACGGGTCCAGGTCGTGCACGGACGCGGAGTCCCCGAGCCGTACGACGACGTCGTAGGCGGAGTCGGGACCGAGCGGGGTTCCGGCGGCGCAGACCGCGACGACGGCGCACTGCCCGGTGAGCGCCTGGAGGCCGAGGGACTCCACCACCGGGCGGACCAGATGGTGCGTCTTGCCGGAGCCCGGGGGGCCCACGGCCAGGAGCGAGGTGCCGAGGGTGTCCGGACCGAGGGCCGCCCCGGCGCCGCCGTAGGGGAGCGGTGTGCGCTCCCCCGCGACCCATCGCCCGATGCGGACCTGCCCGGCGAGAAGGTCGTGCCGGGCGGACCTGGCGGGCAGATCGCGCGCGCCGGAGGGGTGGGTCCAGGCCGCCGCGCCCTCGCGCAGCACGGCGTCGGCGAAGGAGGCCGACTGCGCGCAGGCACGGGCGCGGGTCCACATATGAGCGACCCGTGCGCAGTCCACGTCGTTCATCCGTCCGTCCCGCACGTCGGCGGCGAGCACGTCGGCGGCCTGGTGCTGACCGGCCTCGCGCAGCTCGGGCCAGTACGACCGCTCCTGTCCGGCGACCGGCTGCGGGGCCGCTCCCGCCTTCGCCCGGGCACGCGCGTCGAGCGCCGTCTTCGCGAGGGGCCCCCAGCCGCCGAGGCGGGCGAACGGCCACAGGACCAGTGCGGTGACGAGCGCGTACAGCGTGTAGGAGAACAGCTGCGAGGCGAACACCTTGTAGCTGCCCGTGATCAGGGTGACGAGGGAGAACAGCGGGTCGATGACGGGCACGGTCTGCTGGAACACGAGGACCAGCACGGTCAGGGCGCCCAGGGCGGCGGTCAGGGCGCGGGCGGGCTGGGGCCTGCCGCCCACGAGGTGGCGGGCGACGGACGACCAGCTGCCCAGTCGGCTCACGGCATAGACCAGCAGGGCGAAGAAGAGACCGCTGTAGACGTTCAGGGCCTCCACGCCCGGATACGGCACCGGCTGGTCCAGGCGCCTGGGCGAGGCGAGCGTGCCACCCCACCACCAGTCGTTCGGGGTGAAGAGCCGCAGCAGCTCGTACTGGTAGGGGATGACGCCGCGCTGCCAGAGGGACCACACCACGATCGCCACGAGGACCGGGATCAGCATCCCGACGACGGTCACCGGCGTGAGCTTCCCGGCCGCCCTCGCGGCCTTCGGCAGCCGGTATCCGTACCGCCAGATGCCGGGCTCGGTCGCCGGGCGCGGCTCGTCGAGCCACTCGGCGACGGGCGAGCGGCGGTGCGGGGGCCGGGCGTCGGCGGGTGGCGCGTCCGGCGCCCCGGCCGGCCGCACGGGGATCGCCTCCGGTGCCCGGGTCGGCCGCGGTGGCACGTCCGCACCGCCGGGGGGCGGCACGGGCACGTCCCCCGGACCCGCCGGGCCCGCAGGACGTGGCACCGGTGTCGCGTGCAGGCCGCGTACGTCCTGCGTCCCGTCGCTGTTCATCGCCCCTGCCCCCTGACCAGCCGCTCCATGCACCATCAGCGAGTCAATCTAACGCGCTCCGCGGGGAGTTCGCCGTATACGGCGCCGGGTCTCCGGCGATGCGATGTACTCCATCGTGTCCACGCTATGTCCACCGCGGACAAGCGGAGGCGCGCAAAGCGCCCACATGGAGCATGCCCACCCCCCATGCCCCGCCTTAGCCTGCGAGAAAAGAAGGCAAGCGTCCGAAAAACACCCCCGCCCGGAATCATCAGGGAGCCCTCATGACCGCACTTCCGCAGGAGCGCCGCGTCGTCACCGCCATCCCCGGCCCGAAGTCGCAGGAGCTGCAGGCCCGCCGCACCGCCGTGGTCGCGCAGGGCGTGGGCTCGGTGCTGCCGGTCTTCACCACGCGCGCCGGCGGCGGGATCATCGAGGACGTCGACGGCAACCGTCTGATCGACTTCGGCTCCGGCATCGCCGTGACGTCCGTGGGCGCCTCCGCCGAGGCCGTCGTGCGCCGCGCCTCCGCGCAGCTCCAGGACTTCACCCACACCTGCTTCATGGTCACGCCGTACGAAGGCTACGTGGCCGTCGCCGAGGCGCTCGCCGAGCTGACGCCGGGCGACCACGCCAAGAAGTCGGCCCTGTTCAACTCGGGCGCCGAGGCCGTCGAGAACGCGGTCAAGATCGCCCGCGCGTACACCAAGCGCCAGGCGGTCGTCGTCTTCGACCACGGCTACCACGGCCGGACGAACCTGACGATGGCGCTGACGGCCAAGAACATGCCGTACAAGCACGGCTTCGGCCCGTTCGCGCCCGAGGTCTACCGCGTGCCGGTGGCCTACGGCTACCGCTGGCTGACCGGCCCGCAGAACGCGGGCGCCGAGGCGTCCGCCCAGGCCATCGACATGATCAACAAGCAGATCGGTGCCGAGAACGTCGCCGCGATCATCATCGAGCCGGTGCTCGGCGAGGGCGGCTTCATCGAGCCCGCGAAGGGCTTCCTGCCCGCGATCAGCAAGTTCGCCAAGGACAACGGCATCGTCTTCGTCGCGGATGAGATCCAGTCCGGCTTCTGCCGTACCGGCCAGTGGTTCGCGTGCGAGGACGAGGGCATCGTCCCGGACCTGATCACCACCGCCAAGGGCATCGCCGGCGGTCTGCCGCTCGCCGCCGTCACCGGCCGCGCCGAGATCATGGACGCTGCGCACGCGGGCGGCCTGGGCGGCACCTACGGCGGCAACCCCGTCGCCTGCGCGGGCGCGCTCGGCGCGATCGAGACGATGAAGGAGCTCGACCTCAACGCCCGCGCGAAGGAGATCGAGCAGACCATGAAGGCCCGCCTGACGGCGATGGCCGAGAAGTTCGACATCATCGGCGATGTCCGCGGTCGCGGCGCGATGATCGCGATCGAGCTGGTCAAGGACCGCGCCACCAAGGAGCCGAACGCCGAGGCGACCGCGGCGCTGGTCAAGGCGTGCCACCAGGAGGGCCTGCTGGTCCTGACCTGTGGCACCTACGGCAACGTGCTGCGCTTCCTGCCGCCGCTCGTCATCGGCCAGGACCTGCTGAACGAGGGCCTCGACATCATCGAGCAGGCGTTCACGCGGATCTGAGCCATCGGAGAGCCACCGGGGAGCCTCTGGGAAGAGCCAGGGAGCTCCCCGGGAACTCTCCCCCCGCCACAGGGACTTCGCAGCTGGGGCACAGGATGCGCGCGGGTCTCGGTCTTGCGCGGCGGAGGGTGTGAAGAAGGTGTGCGAGGTGGATGGCGGGACGGGTTTCCGGCTGTCCGAGCGGATTCTCCTGCCGTAGGTTCTACCCAGTTGAGAGAAACACCCCGCCCGCAGGGGACTGCGGGCGGCGCCGGGCCGGGTTCTTCCCAGCTTCGACCCGGTCGTGCCCTCGCGCACACACCCGGAGCTTCCGGATTCGGATCTCCTCACCGATCGGACGGCCGCACGCCCCAAACCCCCCGGGGCGGGCGGCACACCGATCCGGACGGCCGCCCCGGAGCTACCCCCCCCTGTTCCGGGGTGGCCGACCTGCCTTCCGCGCCTGTTCCCTTCGGCCCTGCGAAGCTGTTCTCCGTGCCGACTTCCTCAGACTCAGACCCGGATCTCAAGGGCCCGTCCGGCGCCCGGAGCATGGTGCTGCCCGTTCCTCCGCGACCGGCTCGCGTCCTGGCCCCGGTGAGCCTCCTCTTCCTGCTGATCACCTGGCAGGTCGTCATCCATGGCCCGCTGGAGCGTGCGGACGAACGGCTGAGCGCGGCCATGGTCCACCCGGGCCGGATCTCCACGCTCCTGGCCGACCTCGGGAACGTCGAGGCCGCCGTCCCCGTCCTGGCCGTCGTCCTGATAGGGGTCGCCTGGCGCGCCCGGGAGGCCGGTGCGGACCGGTGGTGGCTGCCGTCCGCCGCGGCGGCGGTGCTGATGGCCGCCGTCCCGCTTCTGGTCGCCCTGTTCAAGTCGCTGATCGCCCGGCCGGGGCCGCCCGGCATGGGCTCGGTCACCGGCTTCTACCCCTCCGGCCACACGGCCACGGCCGCGATCGCCTACGGCGGCGCGGCACTGGTGCTGTGGCCGTGGCTCGGCACACCCCGCGCGCGGCGCACACTGATCGACCTCTGCGTCGCCGTGAACCTGGGCGTCGCCTACGGCCTGATCCGCAGCGGCTACCACTGGCCACTGGACGTACTGGCCAGCTGGTGCCTGTGCGCGCCGGCGCTGTTCTCGCTGTGGATCCTCCTCAGCCGGAACGGCCGGCGCACACCCTCCGCGGCGACCGCCTCCGGGTCCTGCTGCCCCGCCGCGCCGGGCTCGTCACCTGATCCGCCTCACGGCGCGGCTGTGCGCGATGACGCGGTGGGACCCGTCTGACGAGGGCGAGGGCGGCCACACGGCGTCCGGCTCAGCTGTCGAAGCCCAGCCCGAGCCTGTCCATCGCCCTCAGCCACAGATTGCGCCGCCCGCCGTGCGCGTCGGCACGCGCCAGCGACCACTTGGTGAGGGCGATCCCCGTCCATGCGAAGGGTTCCGGCGGGAACGGGAGCGGCTTCTTGCGCACCATCTCCAGCTCGGTCCGCTCCGTGCGCTCGCCCGCCAGCAGGTCCAGCATCACCTCGGCGCCGAAGCGGGTGGCACCGACACCGAGCCCCGTGTACCCGGCCGCGTACGCCACCTTGCCCTGGTACGCCGTGCCGAAGAACGCCGAGAAGCGGGAGCAGGTGTCGATGGCGCCGCCCCACGCGTGCGTGAAGCGGACGCCCTCCAGCTGCGGGAAGCAGGTGAAGAAGTGCCCGGCCAGCTTGGCGTACGTCTCGGGCCGGTCGTCGTACTCCGCGCGCACCCGGCCGCCGTAGGGGTAGATCGCGTCGTAGCCGCCCCACAGGATCCGGTTGTCGGCCGAGAGCCTGAAGTAGTGGAACTGGTTGGCCGAGTCGCCGAGGCCCTGCCGCTTCTTCCAGCCGATCGACGCGAGCTGTTCGTCGCTGAGCGGCTCGGTCATCAGCGCGTAGTCGTAGACCGGGACGGTGTACGAGCGCAGTCGCCGCAGCAGGTTCGGGAAGATGTTCGTACCGAGTGCCACCTCGCGTGCGCGCACCCGGCCGTACGGGGTGCGAACGGCCATCCCGGCACCGTACGGCTTCAGGGTGAGCGCGGGGGTGTGCTCGTAGATGCGGACGCCCAGGCCGAGGCAGGCCCGCTTGAGGCCCCAGACGAGCTTGGCGGGGTTGACCATGGCCACGCCCCTGCGGTCGTAGAGGCCGCCCACGAAGGTCGGGGAGTCGACCTGTGCGCGCACCGCTTCCGCGTCCAGATACTCGATGCCCTCGGCCAGGCCCAGGTCGGCCGTCTCCTTGTGCCAGTCACGGAGTTCCCACGCCTGGTACGTCTCGGTCGCGACGTCGATCTCGCCGGTGCGCTCGAAATCGCAGTCCAGGGAGTGGCGGGCGACCGCCTTCTCGATCTCGTCCAGATTGCGAGCGCCCAGCTCCTCCAGCTTGTGGATCTCGTCCGGCCAGCGGGCGAGGCCGTTGGCCAGACCGTGGGTGAGGGAGGCGGCGCAGAAGCCGCCGTTGCGGCCCGAGGCGGCCCAGCCCACCTCGTGGCCTTCGAGCAGCACCACATCCCGCCCGGGGTCGCGCTCCTTGGCGATGAGCGCGGTCCACAGTCCGCTGTAGCCGCCGCCGACGACCAGCAGGTCGCAGGTCTCGGGGCCGGTGAGTGCGGGCTCGGGGTGGGGCTTGCCGGGGTCGTCCAGCCAGTACGGAACCGGCTGGGCTTCGGAAAGAGACTTGGTCCAACGAGTCATGGCGCTTGGGGCCATGATTTCAACTCCCTACGGGTGCATTACGCCTTTGCGCGATTCCGGCGATTGCCGATGACCATGGAGGCCAGGACGAACAGTACGGCGACGATGAACATCGTCGTACCGATGACGTTGATCTGAACGGGCGTTCCGCGCTGCGCCGAGCCCCAGACGAACATGGGGAAGGTGACGGTTGAGCCCGCGTTGAAATTGGTGATGATGAAATCGTCGAAGGAGAGCGCGAAGGCAAGCAGCGCGCCCGCGGCGATTCCGGGGGCCGCGATGGGCAGGGTGACCCTCAGGAACGTCTGCACCGGGCCCGCGTACAGGTCCTGTGCGGCCTGCTCCAGCCTCGGGTCCATCGACATGACGCGCGCCTTGACGGCCGTCACGACGAAGCTGAGGCAGAACATGATGTGGGCGATGAGGATCGTCCAGAAGCCGAGCTGGGCACCCAGGTTGAGGAACAGGGTGAGCAGCGAGGCCGCCATGACGACCTCGGGCATCGCCATCGGCAGGAAGATCAGCGAGTTGACGGCGCCGCGTGCCCGGAAGCGGTAGCGGACGAGCGCGAAGGCGATCATCGTGCCGAGGACGGTGGCGCCGATCGTCGCCCACACCGCGATCTGCAGGCTGAGCGAGAGCGAGCCGCACATGTCGGCGACGCCGCACGGGTCTTTCCACGCGTCGAGTGAGAACTGCTGCCATTCGTAATTGAAGCGCCCCTTCGGTTTGTTGAAGGAGAACACCGTCACGACGACGTTCGGCAGGAGAAGATATCCGAGGGTCAGAAGTCCACCGAGGACTACGAGATTGCGCTTGAACCAGTTGACGAAGGCCATTTAAACCAGATCCTCCGTTCCGGACCTGCGGATGTAGACGGTGACCATGAGGAGGATCGCGGCCATGAGGATGAACGAGAGCGCCGCGGCCGTCGGATAGTCGAGGATCCGCAGGAACTGGGTCTGGATGACATTGCCGACCATGCGGGTGTCGGTGGAGCCGAGCAGGTCGGCGTTGACGTAGTCACCGGCGGCCGGGATGAAGGTCAGCAGGGTGCCGGAGACCACGCCGGGCATCGACAGCGGGAAGGTGACCTTGCGGAAGGTCGTGAGGGGCGCGGCGTACAGGTCGCCGGCGGCCTCGTGGAGGCGGCCGTCGATGCGCTCGAGGGAGCTGTACAGCGGCAGGATCATGAACGGCAGGAAGTTGTACGTCAGACCGCAGACCACCGCCAGCGGGGTGGCCAGGACCCGGTCCCCCTGGGTCCAGCCGAGCCAGTTGGTGACGTCCAGCACGTGCAGTGTGCCGAGGGCACCGACGACGGGGCCGTTGTCGGCGAGGATCGTCTTCCAGGCGAGCGTGCGGATCAGGAAGCTGGTGAAGAACGGCGCGATCACCAGGATCATGACCAGGTTCCGCCAGCGGCCGGCGCGGAAGGCGATGAGGTAGGCGAGCGGGTAGCCGAGGACCAGGCACAGCAGTGTCGCCGCCGCCGCGTAGAGCACGGAGCGCAGGAACTGCGGCCAGTACTGGGCCAGGGCGTCCCAGTAGGTGGCGAAGTGCCAGGTGACCTTGTAGCCCTGCTCCAGGGACCCGGTCTGCACGGATGTCGAGGCCTGGTAGACCATCGGCAGCGCGAAGAAGACGACCAGCCAGAGGATTCCGGGCAGCAGCAGCCAGTACGGGGTCCAGCGGCCCCGCTTGCGCGGGGGCTTCTCGGCGGGGGCGGTGGGCGCCAGAGGCGGCGCCTCGGTGACGGCGGCCATCAGGAGGCGTCCTCCTCGAGCGTCTCGACACCGGCGTCGATGTCCTGTGCCGCGTCCAGGCCGAAGGTGTGCGCCGGGTTCCAGTGCAGGACCACTTCGGCGCCGGGCACGAGGCGGGGGTCGCGGTCGATGTTCTGTGCGTAGACCTCGAACTCGGGGCAGACCGGAGAATCGATCACGTACTGCGTGGAGACTCCGATGAAGCTGGAGTCGGCGATCTTGCCGCTGATGCGGTTGCGTCCGCCGGGAATGTCGCCGGCGTCGTCGGCGTGGGTGAGGGAGATCTTCTCCGGGCGGACGCCGACCAGCACCTTGCCGCCCGGCTTCGCGGATGCGGAGGACCGCGCCCCGGGGAGGGTGAGCTTGCCGCCGCCCGCCTTGAGGACGATGTCGTCCCCGCTCTTGGCGTCGACCTCGGCCTCGATCAGGTTGGAGCTGCCGAGGAAGTTGGCGACGAAGGTGGTCTGCGGGTTCTCGTACAGATCGTTGGGCGAGCCCAGTTGCTCGACGCGCCCGGCGTTCATCACGGCGACCGTGTCGGCCATCGTCATGGCCTCCTCCTGGTCGTGCGTGACATGGATGAAGGTGATGCCGACCTCGGTCTGGATCCGCTTGAGCTCCAGCTGCATCTGGCGGCGGAGCTTGAGGTCGAGCGCGCCGAGCGGCTCGTCGAGCAGCAGTACCTTGGGGTGGTTGATCAGCGCGCGGGCCACGGCGACGCGCTGCTGCTGGCCGCCGGAGAGCTGGTGCGGCTTCTTGCGCGCCTGCTCCCCCAGCTGCACCAGGTCCAGCATCTCCTCGACCTGCTTCTTCACCGACTTGATGCCGCGACGGCGCAGGCCGAAGGCGACGTTCTCGAAGATGTCCAGGTGCGGAAAGAGCGCGTAGGACTGGAACACCGTGTTGACCGGGCGCTTGTACGGCGGCAGGTGGGTGACGTCCTGGTCGCCGAGGCGGACGGACCCGGAGGTGGGCTCCTCCAGGCCGGCGATCATGCGCAGGGTGGTGGTCTTGCCGCAGCCGGAGGCGCCGAGCAGGGCGAAGAAGGAGCCCTGCGGCACGGTCAGGTCGAGGGGATGTACGGCGGTGAAGGCGCCGTAGGTCTTGCCGATCCCGGAGAGGCGGACATCGCCGCTGTTGTCTGTCGTCATGGTGGTCACGCCCCTGTCAGCTTCGCGAACTTCTCTTCGTAGGCCGTCTCTTCCTTCTGCGTCAGCGAGCGGAAGGCATGGGACTGCGCGGCCATGGCCTTGTCTGGGATGATCAGCGGGTTGTCGGCCGCGTTCTTGTCGATCTTCGTGAGGTAGGGCTTCACTCCGTCGACGGGGGTCACATAGTTGATGTAGGCGGCGAGCGCGGCGGCGTTCTCGGGCTCGTAGTAGAAGTCCATGAGCCGCTCGGCGTTCGTCTTGTGGCGCGCCCTGTTGGGGATCAGCATGTTGTCGGTCGACGTCATGTAGCCGCTGTCCGGGATGACGTAACCGATGTCGGGGCTGTCCGCCTGGAGCTGGACGATGTCGCCGGCCCAGGCGACACACGCCGCGAAGTCGCCCTTGGTGAGGTCCGAGGTGTAGTCGTTGCCGGTGAAGCGGCGTATCTGCCCGTTGTCGACGGCCTTCTGCAGACGGGCGATCACCGCGTCGAAGTCGTCGTCCGTGAACTTCGCCGGGTCCTTGCCCATGTCGAGCAGGGTCATTCCGATGCTGTCGCGCATCTCCGACAGGAAGCCGACACGGCCCTTGAGCTTGGGGTTGTCGAGCAGGTCCGAGACCGACTTGACCTCGATGCCGTCGAGCGCCTTCTTGTTGTAGGCGATGACGGTGGAAATGCCCTGCCAGGGGTAGGAGTAAGCCCGCCCCGGGTCCCAGTCGGGGGCACGGAACTGGTCGGACAGGTTGGCGAATGCGTGCGGGAGGTTGGACGGGTCCAGCTTCTGCACCCAGCCCAGGCGGATCAGCCGGGCGGCCAGCCAGTCGGTGAGGACGATGATGTCCCGGCCGGTGTCCTGGCCCGCGGCGAGCTGCGGCTGGATCTTGCCGAAGAACTCGTTGTTGTCGTTGATGTCCTCGGTGTACTTGACCTTGATGCCGGTCCGCCGGGCGAAGGTGTCGAGCGTCGGATGGTGCTTGCCGCTGTCGTCGACGTCGATGTACTCGGTCCAGTTGGAGAAGTTGACGACCTTCTCCGCGGCCGAGTGGTCCTGAGCCGAGGTGCCGCCCTGCGCCTTGCCCGCCGGGGGGATCCCGCAGGCGCTCAGGGCCCCGAATCCGCCCACCGCGAGCGCGCCGCCCGCGGAGGCGCGCAGCAGGGAACGGCGGGTGAGGGCGGCCCTGCCACCGCGGAAACTGCGCCGCATGGCGGCCGTTTGGGCCGGGGTCAGGCGGTCGGGCTCGTACTGGTCCATGCGCGTGGTGCCCTTTCGGGAGGTGATACGGCCGCGGTCAGGCGGCCTGTCTGCTAGCGGTCCCCGAAGATCGTGCGGTGCCAGTCCTTGGCAGCCGCCGCGGTGTTGTCGAACATGACGTGCTTGACCTGGGTGTACTCCTCGAATGAATACGCGGACATATCCTTGCCGAAGCCGGACGCCTTGTAGCCGCCGTGCGGCATCTCGCTGATGATCGGGATGTGGTCGTTGACCCACACGCAACCCGCCTTGATCTCACGGGTCGCGCGGTTCGCCCGGTACACATCGCGGCTCCAGGCGGACGCGGCGAGGCCGTAGGGGGTGTCGTTGGCGAGCCGGATGCCCTCGTCATCGCTGTCGAAGGGCAGCACGACAAGCACCGGACCGAAGATCTCGGACTGGACGATCTCGCTGTCCTGGGGTGCGTCGGCGACGAGGGTGGGCCGGTAGTAGGCGCCGCTCGCGAGTTCCCCTCCGGGAGCCTCACCTCCGGTCACCACGCGCGCGTAGGACCGCGCCCGGTCGACGAACCCCGCGACGCGGTCGCGCTGGACGTGCGAGATCAGCGGGCCGAGGTCGGTGCCGGGTACGAAGGGGTCGCCGAGCCGGACGGTCTCCATGAGAGCGGCGGTCCGGCGGACGAACTCCTCGTAGAGGGGGCGCTGCACATACGCGCGCGTGGCGGCCGTGCAGTCCTGGCCGGTGTTGATGAGCGCGCCCGCGACCGCGCCGTGGGCGGCGGCCTCCGGATCGGCGTCGTCGAAGACGAGGAAGGGCGCCTTGCCGCCGAGCTCGAGGTGGAGCCGCTTGACGGTGGCGGTGGCGATCTCGGCGACGCGCCTGCCGACCGCTGTCGAGCCGGTGAAGGAGGTCATCGCCACGTCGGGGTGGCCGACGAGGCGTTCGCCCGCCTCCTTGCCGGTGCCGGTGACGACATTGACGACGCCGTCCGGGATCCCGGCCTCGGTGGCCGCCCGGGCGAACAGCAGCGAGGTCAGCGGGGTGAGCTCGGCCGGCTTGAGCACGATCGTGTTGCCCGCGGCGATGGCCGGGAGGATCTTCCAGGCGGCCATCTGCAGGGGGTAGTTCCAGGGTGCGATGGAGCCGACGACGCCGATGGCCTCGCGCCGGACGTAGGAGGTGTGGTCGCCGGAGTACTCACCGGCGGACTGCCCCTGGAGGTGCCGGGCGACACCGGCGAAGAAGGCCGTGTTGTCGATCGTGCCCGGAACGTCGAACTCCCGGCTCAGCTTCAGCGGCTTGCCGCACTGGAGCGACTCGAAGCGGGCGAGATCCTCGGCCCGGTCGGCGAGGACGGCGGCGAAGCGGTGCAGCGCGTCGGAGCGCTCACCGGGGGTGGCCGTGGACCAGGCGGGGAAGGCGGCACGCGCGGCGGCGACGGCGCGGTCCACGTCCTCGGCGCCCGCGAGGTCGTACGTGTACACCTCGGCGCCCGTCGACGGGTCCACCACCGTGTGGGTACGACCCGACGTACCCTTGACCGTTCTGCCCGCTATGTACTGCGCGCCGTCCGCGAGGAACTCCTGTACGTCGTTCCACGTCCGGGTGCGGATGTCGACGTCGCCGGGGTTGCCCGGGTTGTGCATGTCGCTCTCCTTGGCCGCCAGACCGCGTCCGCGGCGGGGCTGGCGTAGCTCCGGCTCGATTTGAGTGCCGATCCTGACAGAGCTACTGGACTCCAACAAGTGATTCCGTTGTTGCCTTTTGGTTACGCGACGGAATCTGTCGACCAGATGTCGACTCCACTACGGAAAGCGAGGACGGAGTGTCAGTGGTGCGTGCCACACTCGCGTGCATGGGGAAGATCGACACATGGGAAGCCCTGATCCGGGAGGTCCAGACGGGGGCGAGGGTCAAGTACCTCCACTTCTGGGGGCATCGTCCGCGCCGGGACGGAAGGGTGGGGTCGAGCTGCCTGAGCCAGTGGTGGCAGTCGCCGTTCACCGTGGACGGCGTCGAGTACGCGACGGCGGAGCACTGGATGATGGCGTCGAAGGCACGGCTCTTCGATGACGCGGAGGCGGAGCGCAAGGCCCTTCAGGCGCCGAACCCCGCGCTGGCCAAGAAGGCGGGGCGGCTGGTGCGCGGCTTCGACGACGCCGTGTGGCAGCGCGAGCGGTTCGCGATCGTGGTCGAGGGCAGCGTCCACAAGTTCGCCGCGCACACCGATCTGAGGGAGTTCCTGCTCGGCACGGGAGATCGCGTGCTGGTCGAGGCCAGTCCGGTGGACCGGATCTGGGGCATAGGCATGGCGGAGACGGACGAGGGGGCGGACGATCCACTGCGCTGGCGCGGTCCGAACCTGCTCGGGTTCGCGCTGATGGAGGCGCGCGAGCGGCTGAGAAAAGGGGCCGCCACCGCGTAGCGGGGCGGTGCGGGCCGGGGCCGGGCAGCACCGGCGGGGTGCCCGTGGAGGCACCCCGCCGGCGGGATGTCAGTCGGCCCGGGGTCTTTCGTTCGGATCATGCCTGATCCGGACGAAAGGCCCTGAGCGGGTCCGGCAAAGCCGGGTGCGGTTCCGTGGTGCCCTGAAGAGGCCCTGGGCCCTGTCGGTATGCGGCTCCGCCGCGCGGGCGCGGCCGGCCACGACGGACGACCAGGCGATGAACCGCAATTCCCGCGGAGCGCTCAGTTCATGGCCCCCATGACGCTGGCGAAGAGGAGCAGCCCCAGCAGCGGAAGGATCACCGTGGCGACGATGCCGAGGACGAGCCCCGACGTCGCCGCGCCCTTGTTGGTCGCCTCTCCGCGGTTTGCCCTGCCGCGTCCGATCGCGCCGAAGATGATCGCGAGGATTCCGAGGATCACCCCGACCCACCACAGCACGATGGTCAGGGCGCACACCGTGCCGATGATGCCGAGGACCATGCCCGCGGTTCCGAGACCGTTCTGCGGCTGCGGCATATAGCCGGACGCGTTGTAGTAGCCGCTCTGAGGCGCCACGGGGTACCCGGCCTGAGGCGCGGGAGGGTAGCCCGGGCCCGATTGCGGATATCCGTAGCCCGGGGCCTGCTGCGGCGCCGGAGGAACGGACGGAGGATTGCCGTAGCCACCTGGCCCGGCATACGGGTCGGACATGAACTGATCTCCCCTCGTTGACAGTCGGAACATCCTAATGGTCCAACCGGCACTGAGGGATACCGATATGCGAAGGCTGGTTGACGTCCCGGTGGCCGGGGCGTCGGCCCGTGTGTCCGGCTGTCAGCGGGCGACGACCGCCTGCTGGGTCACCCGCGTGGCGCCGTAGGAGTCGTCGTAGGGGTCGTCGTGGTGGTCCTTGAGGGCAGTGGAGATCCCGATGACGAACAGAACGATCACCAGGACGCCGAGGACGGTTCCGATGATCCCCATGATCAGTCCGGCTTGCGCCTGTCCCGGGTTGTTGGCCTCCCCCCGCGCGACGCGCTTGCGGGCGTTGATGGCGAGGACCAGGGCGATGACGCCCGTGATGACGGAGACCACGCCATAGAGGCAGAACAGCGCGCACGAGATGATGCCGAGCACCATCGCCGCGGTCCCCAGACCGTTCTGCGGCGCTATCGGCGCGCCGGGCCACCCCTGGTTCGGGTAGGCGGGATAGCTGTAGTCGCCCGGGCCGGGGCCGGTGGGCGCGATCGGCGGCGGGGGGAGCATCCCGTCCGCCGGACCCGCGGACGGCCCACCCGTCGCCGGTCCGAATCCGGGCGGAGCGTACCCCTGCGGGGGCGCGAACGCCTGCGGCGGCGCGGATGCCTGCGGCGGCACGAATCCGTCGGCACTCGGCATCGCGGTCATCGTCGGCATGTCATGCACGGTCGGCGTCGGGTCCGAGGGCTTGCTCAGCGAGGTCCCGCTGCCCGGCGGCGCCCATGGGTCGGCCACCTCCGCCGCGTCGCGCTTCGTCTCGTGCGCCTCGTCCGCCATTACCCGGCCCCCTCATTCGATGCTCCCGCCATGCTACGGGCCAGGTTCGCACACGCGATCGGCGCCTGCCCCCACCGGACTCCCGGCCTCCCATTCGAACGGTGCCGCCTACGATGTCCCTCGCACCACCGATCAGCCGATCATCCGCGCCGCCCGAGACGGCGCCGTTCCCTGGGAGGAACCCCTTGAGCGATCTGCATGCCTTCATCGCCGGGCTGCCCAAAGCCGAACTGCACGTACACCACGTCGGCTCCGCCTCCCCCCGCATCGTCTCGGAACTCGCCGCCCGCCACCCCGACTCCAAGGTGCCCACGGACCCGGAGGCACTGGCCGACTACTTCACGTTCACGGACTTCGCCCACTTCATCGAGGTCTATCTCTCGGTCGTGGACCTGGTCCGCACCCCGGAGGACGTCCGGCTGCTGACCTTCGAGGTCGCCCGCGATCTGGCCCGGCAGAACGTGCGCTACGCGGAGCTGACCATCACTCCCTACTCGTCGACCCGGCGCGGCATCGACGAGCGCGCGTTCATGGCCGCCATCGAGGACGCCCGCAAGGCCGCCGAATCCGAGCTGGGCGTGATCCTGCGCTGGTGCTTCGACATCCCGGGTGAGGCAGGGCTTCAGTCGGCCGAGGAGACCGCCCGCCTCGCGATCACCGACGGCATCCGGCCCGAGGGCCTGGTCTCCTTCGGCCTCGGCGGACCGGAGATCGGGGTGCCCCGGCCCCAGTTCAAGCCGTACTTCGACCGCGCCGTCGCCGCGGGCCTGCACTCCGTGCCGCACTCCGGTGAGACCACGGGCCCGCAGTCGATCTGGGACGCGCTGAACGAGCTGCGCGCCGAGCGCATCGGCCATGGCACGAGCGCCGCCCAGGACCCGGCGCTCCTGAAGCACCTCGCCGAGCACCGCATCCCGCTGGAGGTCTGCCCTACCTCCAACATCGCCACCCGCGCGGTGCGCACCCTCGATGAGCACCCGATCAAGGAGATGGTGCGGGCGGGCGTGCTGGTCACGATCAACTCGGACGACCCGCCGATGTTCGGAACCGACCTCAACAACGAGTACGCGGTGGCCGCACGGCTGCTGGAGCTGGACGAGCGGGGGCTCGCCTCACTCGCGAAGAACGCGGTCGAGGCGTCCTTCCTCGACAGCGCCGGCAAGGCCAGGATGACCGCCGAGATCGACTCCTACACCACGACGTGGCTGGCTCCCTGACCCTCCCGCCCCGGCGGTCCGGCACGCGCCGGACCGCCCCCACAATGGGCGCATGCACACCGTGACTGCCGTCGCCCATCGCGGCGACCCCTACCGCCACCGTGAGAACACGATCGCCTCGCTGCGTTCCGCGCTCCAGCAGGGCGCGGACGCGGTCGAGATCGACGTACGGCTCACCCGCGACGGCGTTCCCGTGCTCCTGCACGACGCGACGCTGAAACGGCTGTGGGAGCAGGACCGGCCGCTCGCCGCGCTGTCCTCGGACGAGGTGCGGGGGCTGACGGCGGGTGGCGTGCCGACCCTCGCTCAGGCGCTGGAGGCCACCGCCGGAAGCAGGGTCATGATCGACCTGCCGGGCGCGCCCTCGGCCCGGGCCGTACGCCGGATCGTGGACGTCGTCCGGCAGTACGACGCCGCGGAGCGGGTGTACTACTGCGCGGGGGCGCAGACCATGCTGGCCGTCCGCGCGGCCGACCCCTCGGCGGAGATCGCCCTGACCTGGACGAGCCTCGCTCCGCCGCGGCCCGGCGTACTGGACGCGGTGCGCCCGCGCTGGCTCAACTACCGCTTCAGCCTGGTCGACCGCGATCTGGCGGTCCGCGTGCACCGGGGTGGTCATCTGCTGTCCGTCTGGACGCCCGACACCCGCCGCTCGATGCGGAGGCTCCTCGCGGCGGGCGTGGACTCCATCACGACGAACCGCATCGAGACGTTGCGCGCGCTTCGGCAGGGCTGAAATGTGCGGGTGCGCTGCGCTGGGCGTTGCGGGGGTTTCCGTGCCCTTGCCCTTGCCGGGCGCGTTCCGCCGCCGTGTGCCTGCGGCTGCGTGGGGGGTATTGCGCAGTTCCCCGCGCCCCCATCCGGTGCACCCCGCCGCCACATGTCTGCGGGTACGTGGGGGGTATTGCGCAGTTCCCCGCGCCCCCATCCGGTGCACCCCGCCGCCACATGTCTGCGGGTACGTGGGGGGGTATTGCGCAGTTCCCCGCGCCCCCATCCGGTGCACCCCGCCGCCATATGTCTGCGGGTACGTGGGGGGTGTTGCGCAGTTCCCCGCGCCCCCATCGGGTGCACCCCGCCGCCCATACCTGCGGGTACGTGGTGGGCTCCGGGCCGGTAGCGCCCCGTCAGGGGCGCGGGGGACTGTGCGAGCAACCGCAGCGCACCCGCGGTGGACAGTGGGCGCAGGAAGCCACAACGCACGCGCACGTCAGGACGCGCCCCCGAGCGGAGCGCTCACGGCCGCTCGCGCCCGAGCGACACGTACGGCCTGAGACAACCCCGCGATGTCATACGCCCCGTCATGCCGACGCCCGTTGACGAAGAACGTGGGCGTCCCCGCCACGCCGCTCAGATCCGCCGACTCCACGTCCTCCGCGATCCGCACCGCACCCGCCCGCGACAGCATGTCCCGTTCGAACCGCTCCATGTCCAGCCCGGGCAGGGCGGCATAGCGCCGCAGGTCCCCCAGGTCCAGGGCACCCTGGTGGCTGAGCAGCAGATCGTGCATCTCCCAGAAGCGACCCTGCAGCGCCGCCGCCCCCGCGGCCTCCGCGGCGAGTTGTGCGTGCACATGGACATCGCTCAGCGGGAAGTGCCGCCACACATACCGCACGTCGCCGAAGTCCCCGAGCAGTTCGCGGACGGCCTGCTCCGCCTGTCCGCAGAACGGGCACTCGTAGTCGCCGTACTCCACGATGGTCACCGGCGCTTCGCGCGGCCCGCGCACATGGTCACGGTGAAGGTCCACGGGCACCGCCAGGTCGGTGATCGTCTCCGCTCTGCCGAACACTGCCCGCAGTTGCAGCGGGCGCGGCAGCATCCGGATGACTCCGGTGACCAGCCTGCTCGTCACGAAGGAGGCGGCCACCGCGCTCAGGATGCCGATCTTCGCGTCCTGGAGCCGGGTTCCGCCGAACGCCAGCGTGGCGATGAGCAGGGAGACCGTGAAGCCGACCCCGGCCAGGGTTCCGCCCGTGACCACGGCTCCCCAGCCGACCGGTACCCGGATCCGCCCACGGCTCACGACCGTGGCCAGGGCCGTGGAGCCGATGATGCCGAGCGGCTTGCCGACGACATAGCCCAGGAAGATGCCCAGGGTGATGGGCGAGGTGAAGGCACGGGCCAGCTGACTGCCGCTGACCGGGATGCCCGCGTTGGCCAGGGCGAAGAGAGGTACGACGACATAGCCCGCCCACGGGTGGAACAGGCGCTGCAGCCGCGCGTTCGGTGAGATCGCCGAGGCGAGCCCGGCGCGTACTGTGCGCTCCAGTTCGGGGGTGGGCTGCTCGCGGAAGAGCCGGAACAGGCCGGTCGCCCGCTCCAGGTCGGTGCGTGCCGCCGGATACGCGTAGGTGAGCAGCCCCATGGCGAGGCCGATGACCACGGGATCCACCCCCGATTCCAGCAGCGCGACCCAGGCGATGATCGCCGCGATCGCGTAGACGACGCCCCTGCGGACCCCGAGCCACCGCACCAGCAGGACGACGGCGAAGACACCGACGGCCACCAGCAGCGCCGGCACCGCCAGACGGTCGGTGTAGGCGACGGCGATGACGCCGAGGGCGAGGAAGTCGTCCACCACGGTGATCGTGAGGATGAAGACCCGCAGTCCTGGCGGCATACGGCGTCCGACCACGGCGAGCATGCCCAGGGCGAAGGCGGTGTCGGTGGACATCGCCGCGCCCCAGCCCCGCGTCGTTCCATGGCCGACGTTGAACGCGAGGTAGATGGCGATCGGCACGAGCATGCCGCTGAGTCCCGCGGCGAGCGACAGGGCCAGCCGGGTGCGGTCGCGCAGCTCGCCCATGTCGAACTCGCGGCGCGCTTCCAGGCCGACGACGAAGAAGAACACGGTCATAAGGCCGCTGTTCACCCATGCGCGCAACGGGAGCGACACACCGTAGGGGCCGATCCGGACCGACAGGTGCGTGTGCCAGAACGACTCATAGGCCAAGGGCACCGCGTCGGCCCAGAGGACGGCGGCGAGTGCCGCCGCCACCAGGACGGCGGCGCTCCCGGTCTCGGTCCGCAGGAAGTCGCGCAGCGGGGAGTGCGTGCCGCTGCGGCACGCGGTCTGCCCCGTGTAGTCCGTGGCTTCGAAGGACATCCCGCACTCGCCCTCAGGCGCCGGTGGTCAGCACCATGCGGAAGCGCGCCGCCCCTGACAGCATGCGCGCGAACGCGTCGTTGACCTCCTCCAGCGGCATCGACTCGATCATCGGGCGCACACCGAAGAGCGCGCTGAAGGCCATGGTGTTCTCGACCTCCGACGCCGTGCCCGACGGATGACCGATCACGGACTGGGTTCCGGAGATCAGTTGAAGGGGCGTCACACCGATCGGCTGATCCGACACCCCGATCACGACCAGCTGTCCGTGCGGCGCGAGCCCGTCGACCGTCGCCTCCATGGCGGCGGAGCTGGCCGCGGTACCGAGGACGGCCTTCGCTCCGCCCAGTTCCTTCAGCTCCTGCGCGGGATCGGAGGCCGAGCTGTCGATGTAGTGGTGCGCGCCCAGATCGCGGGCCAGGCTCTCCTTGTCCCGGCCACGGGCGATCGCCACGGTCTCGAAGCCCATCTTCGCCGCGAACTGGACGCCCAGATGCCCGAGGCCTCCCACCCCGAGGACGGCGACGAGGTCACCGGCCCGGGCCACACTGCTGCGCAGCCCCATGAAGGAGGTCACCCCGGCGCACCCGAGCGGGGCGGCCTCGGCGGCCGTCAGGCCCTCGGGGATGCGCGCCAAAGCCTGGACGGGCGCGACCATGTGGGTGGCGTATCCGCCGTCGTAGGCCCAGCCGGGCACCTTCAGATTGACGCAGCTCATGAAGTCGCCCTGGCGGCAGGGACCGCAGTGCCCGCAGTTCCCGCCGAACCAGCCGACCTCGACCCGGTCGCCGACGTTCCAGTCGGCCGCCTCTTCGCCCACCGCGTCGATCCGTCCGGCCACTTCGTGTCCGGGCACGAGCGGGAACCGGGTGCCCGGGAACGGGGTCTGGACCATCACCGCGTCGGTATGGCAGATGCCCGCGGCCTCGACGGCGATGCGCACATGTCCCGGCCCCGGCTCAGGGCTCTCCCGCTCGACGAGCTCGAACCGCCCTCCGGGCTCCGCCACCTGGGCCACTCGCATGACAGACATGGCCTTCCTCTCCATCCCGCTTCGCATAGGACCGGTCGACTGCCGCGCGACTGCCGCCCGACTGCCGACCGACCACCGGTCGGTTACCGACCGACTTGCGACCGGCTTCCGACCGACTTCCGGCCGACAGGGAAGGATCATGTCGTTTTCATGCCGAATGGTCCGGTAAGCCGCGCCGCTGCACGGGAACCCCGGGGGTCGGTGCGGCGTCCCCAGGGCAGAACCACTGCACAGATGCCTTGGGGGGCGCGCTTCATGAGTTCCGAGATCTACTTCAGCAACAACTACCGCGACATGTGCCAGCAGCAGGGCACCGGCGCCGGGTTCCAGTTCGAGTTCTACTGCTCTCGCTGCTCCGACACCTGGCGCTCGCCGTTCGAGCCGTTCAGAGCCGGGCAGATGGCCGGCTGGCTGACGAAGGGGATGAACGCTGCCTGGTCGGTGGTGGGCGGCGCGGGCCGCGGTGTGTCGGACGCGGCCGACGGCCTGGCGGGGGCGAGCTTCGGTACCCAGCGGGACGCGGCGTTCACCCGGGCCATCGACAACGCGCAGGGGCACTTCAACCGCTGCCCCCGTTGCACGGGCTGTGTCTGCGCCCGCTGCTGGAACCCGGGGCAGGGACTGTGTCTGACCTGCTCTCCGGACACCGCCGCCGAGGCCCAGGCAGCGCAGCAGAGGGGCCTCAACGACATGGTCGCTCAGCGCGCGTACGACGATGGACAGCAGCGCGGGCAGAGCTACGACGCCACGACGCCACGCCAGCTGGTGTGCCCGCACTGCCGTACCGAGACGCGCGGCGCCGCATTCTGTCCCGGCTGCGGACACCGCCTGGGCCAGACGGTGAGCTGCGGGGCCTGCCACCAGGACCTGCCGGACGGTGCGGCCTTCTGCCCGGCGTGCGGCGCCCGGCGCTGACCGACGGGGCGGGGCGGCGCGGGCTTCTGGGCGCAGCTCAGTGCGCCGCGCCGCCCACGCCCACCGCTCGGCCCGCCTCGGCCCAGTTGGCCCGCAGCCGGTCCAGGTAGGACCGGGCCTGACTGCCGGGGGCGGCGCCGCGGGCGAAGGCGAGCATGTTGCCCGCCCCGGCGTTGTAGCCGAGGGCCAGCAGTTCGTCCTTGCTGTACGACGCGGACCAGGCGGCGGGCAGTTGGGCCGCGAGATCGTGGAGATACCATGCCTCGGCCTCGATGGCGAGGTCACGGTCGTCGGGCAGTTCCTCCCAGCGGCGGTTCGCGAAGTCGCGGCCCTTCTTGGTGCCGTCGAAGGTCGCGCGATGCATGTTCGCGATGCCGAAGGCGGCATCCGGCTTGTACTTCTGCCACGCCCGTTCGAAATCCGGGTCATGGGGTTTGTACGCCTCGTTGTACAGGATCGCCATCAGCAGCTGGGCGCTGACGCCCGTCTTACGAGCCCCGGCGCGCACCTGGGATGCGTAGTCGGCGGGGTCGTACGACGAAGCGATCGGCGACGGGGAAGGGCTCGCCCCGCCGGACTTGCTCGCCGCGCCGGAGGGCGAGGCGGACGGAGACGGGCCGGTACCGGAGTGGGACGGGGCGTCCGACTGCGGGGTGCCCGCCGCGCGGATGATGACGTAGAGGGCCAGGACGAACACGGCGACGGCCATCCACCGTCGCCGCCACGACCGGACATCGGCCATGTGCCACCCTCTTTCGCGCGGTCCTCTCCCGTCCCGCCCCGTCTGCTCGCCCCGGCCCGGCGTTCGGCTTCGCCGGTCACTCCTCGTAGAAGTTGTTCACCACCACATCGGGTTCATCGTCGTCGAACGCCTCGTTGAGCAGCGCACCGCCGATCAGGCCGGCCGCACCGGCGCCGATGAGCGCGCCCGCGCCGAACCGGCGTCCGCCCTGCTCCTCGTGATGGTGGTGGTCGTAAGACTCCCCGTACGGCTGTGCGTACCCCTGCTGGGGGTACCCCTGCTGGGGATAGCCCTGCTGCGGGTAGCCCTGAGGGTATCCCTGCTGGACCGGCGGCTGCGGATACCCCTGCTGGGGCGGCGTGTAGAACGGCGGGGGCGTGCTCTGCACCCGCTGCGCGCAACTGCCGCACGCCTGCACCGGCCTGGGCACGCCCCACTGCGGGGACCAGGTCACGGTCATCGCGCCGGGGCCGTGGCCGGGGTCGAAGAAGCAGGTCACGGAAGGACTCCCTGTCGGTTGTGGTGGTGGTGGTGCGGACGCCGTCGCCGGCGCCATCGGCCGCGCGGCGACCGGCGCCGGAACCGCCGGCGGCGCGGGAGCGGGGGCGGGCGGTACATAGGTGGCGGCGGGTGGAGCGGCCGTCTGCTGAGCAGTCGGGGATGCGGGTCCCGTGTCCTCGCGCAGGACGCTCACCCCGTAGTCGGAGGCGATGCCCGCGAGCCCCGAGGCGTACCCCTGGCCGATCGCACGGAACTTCCACTCCGCCCCATGGCGGTACAACTCGCCGAACACCAGGGCGGTCTCGGCGGCCGGTCCTGAGGCACCCAGCTGATAGCGCGCCAGTTCGGCGCCGCCCTCCTGGTCGACGACCCGGATATGGGCGCCGCGCACCTGTCCGAAGCTCTGGCCGCGGGCCGAGGCGTCGTACAGCGCCACCGGAAAGACGATCTTCACGACGTCGGACGGCACCCGGGTGAGGTCGACGTGGATCTGCTGGTCGTCCGGCCCACCGGAGCCGCCGCCACTGGTGTGGCGCACCGAACCGTCGGGACTGCTCGGGTTGTTGTAGAAGACGAAGTGCTCGTCCGAGAGGACCTTCCCCGACTGGTCGCACAGCAACGCCCCGCCGTCCGGATCAAGACCGGCGTCCGCCTTCCAGCCCAGCCCGACCGTCACCGCCGTCAGGCCGGGGGCCTGCTTGCTCAGCGACACGTTGCCGCCCTTGGCCAGGGCCACGCTCATGAACATCCTCCGCAGCTGTCCGTCGTACCGCGCTCACTCTGATCAACGCGATCCGGGCCCACCCGGTTCCCTGTTTGCGCAATGCCTAAATTAAGTGACGGGCCGAGCGTGAAGGACGCGCACCACCGTGCCGGATCCTGCCTTTTGGAACATGGGAGGGGGCACCCCGACTCCTCCGGGTACCAGAACTGCCGTTCCCACGCCGCACCGTGGGGGAATCGTCGGCGCGCCGCCCGGCGGGCCGGCGACCGGCGTCACAAGCCCACGATCGCGTTCCACCGCCGTGCGAACTCGAGGCGCTCGGTGGACTTGATGTCCCGCGCGATCACCAGGCGTTGGCGCATGGAGGCGTCCGGGAAGATCAGCGGGTTTTCGGCGAGGGCCGCGGTGTCCTTGTCCGTGGAGGCGGCGAGGATGTCCTGGGCGGCCGGGACGGGGCAGACGTAGTTCACCCAGGCGGCGAGTTCCGCGGCGATCTCCGGCCGGTAGTAGTGGTCGACCAGCCGCTCGGCGCTCGCCTTGTGGCCGGCCAGGTCGGGGATCATCATCGAGTCGGCCCACAGCTCCGCGCCCTCTTCGGGGACGACGAAGCGGATGTCGGGGTTGTCCGCCTGAAGCTGGATCACATCGCCCGAGTACGCCTGACAGGCCAGGACGTCACCGCTGACCAGGTCCTTGGTGTAGTCGTTGCCGGTGAACCGGCGGATCTGGCCGCTGCGCACATGCCGCTCGACCTGGTCGCAGATGCGGTGGAAGTCGTCGGCGGTCCACTCGGTGACGTCCACACCGTTGCCCTGCATCAGCAGCGCGTACGCCTCGTCCAGTCCCGACAGCAGCGTGACGCGGCCCTTGAGGTCGCTCGCCCACAACTCCGAGACGTGCCGGATCTCCCGGCCCAGCTTTCGGCGGTTGTAGGCGATACCGGTGATCCCGGACTGCCAGGGCACGGTGAACTTCCGCCCCGGGTCGAAGCTGGGCGAGCGCAGCAGCGGGTCGAGGTACCGGGCCACGTTCGGCTGGCGGGACCGGTCCATCTCCTGCACCCAGCCGAGGTGCACGAACCGCGCGCACATCCAGTCGCTGAGGACGATCAGATCGCGTCCGGGCCGCTGGTGGTTCATGAGCGCCGGACTGATCTTGCCGAAGAACTCGTCGTTGTCGTTGATCTCTTCCGAGTAGTCCACGGCGATGCCGGTGCGCTTCTGGAACGCGTCCAGCGTGGGACGCCTGTTCGGGTGCTGGTCGTCGGTGTCTATGTAGAGGGGCCAGTTGGCCACGGTCAGCCGCTTGTCCCGGGTGGAGAGATCCGCTCCGGAACGGTCACCGGGTGCCACATACGCGGCGGGAACACCACAGCCGGCGAGCGCGCCGAGCAGTGCGCCACCGCCGAGGGCGCGCAGCAGGGACCGGCGGGCGGGCGCGGGAGTCATCGGGGTCCGGTGCACAGCGGAAGCATGCCGCCGGCCCTCGCCACCGGGCAATCGACGCCCCGTCGAGCCGCTCGGCGGTATCCCGACACCTTGTCAACCCCGGGAGTTTCCGGGAGGGGAGAGACCGGTCCCGCCGCGCCGTCGCGTCCGCCCGTGTTCCGGGACACGTCGGCCCCGGGCGGAACGCCGCGGCCCCGGACGGGAATCTCCCGTCCGGGGCCGTACACGGTCGCCGTGTGCCGCCTACGCGTCCAGCGACGTCATCACGTGCTTGATGCGCGTGTAGTCGTCGAAGCCGTACGCCGACAGGTCCTTGCCGTAGCCGGACTTCTTGAAGCCGCCGTGCGGCATCTCCGCGACCAGCGGGATGTGCGTGTTGATCCACACGCAGCCGAAGTCGAGGGCCTTGGACATCCGCATCGCGCGGGAGTGGTCCTTCGTCCAGACCGAGGAGGCGAGGGCGTACTCGACGCCGTTCGCGTACTCGACGGCCTGCGCCTCGTCCGTGAAGGACTGGACGGTGATGACCGGGCCGAAGACCTCCTTCTGGATGATCTCGTCGTCCTGCTTGACGCCGGAGACGACGGTCGGCGCGTAGAAGTAGCCCTTGTCGCCGACCTGGTGACCGCCGGCCTCGACCTTCGCGTGCGCGGGCAGCCGCTCGATGAAGCCGGAGACCTGCTTGAGCTGGTTCGGGTTGTTGAGGGGCCCGAAGAGCACGTCCTCGTCGTCCGGCCGGCCCGTCTTGGTCTCGGCCGCGGCCTTGGCCAGCGCGGCCACGAACTCGTCGTGGATGGACTGGTGGACGAGGACACGGGTGGCGGCCGTGCAGTCCTGGCCGGCGTTGAAGAAGCCCGCCACCGAGATGTCCTCGACGGCCTTGGCGATGTCGGAGTCCTCGAAGACGACGACCGGCGCCTTGCCGCCGAGCTCCAGGTGCACCCGCTTGAGGTCCTTGGATGCGGACTCGGCGACGGACATGCCCGCACGGACGGAGCCGGTGATCGAGGCCATCGCCGGGGTCGGGTGCTCGACCATCATCCGGCCGGTGTCGCGGTCGCCCGTGATGACGTTGAAGACGCCCTTCGGCAGAATCGCGCCGATGATCTCGGCGATCAGGACCGTGGACGCCGGGGTGGTGTCCGAGGGCTTGAGGACGACGGTGTTGCCCGCGGCGATGGCCGGGGCGAACTTCCACACCGCCATCATCATCGGGTAGTTCCACGGCGCGACCTGGGCGCAGACGCCGACCGGCTCACGGCGGACGATCGAGGTCATCCCCTCCATGTACTCGCCGGCCGAGCGGCCCTCGAGCATACGGGCGGCGCCCGCGAAGAAGCGGATCTGGTCGACCATCGGCGGGATCTCCTCCGACCGGGTCAGACCGACCGGCTTGCCGGTGTTCTCGACCTCGGCGGCGATCAGGTCCTCGGCCCGCTCCTCGAAGGCGTCGGCGATCTTGAGGAGGGCCTTCTGGCGCTCCGCGGGCGTGGTGTCACGCCAGGCCGGGAAGGCCGCTGCCGCGGCCGCCATCGCGGCGTCGACGTCCGCCTGCCCGGACAGCGGGGCGGTCGCATAAGCCTCGCCCGTGGCGGGGTTGACCACCTCGGTGGTGCGTCCGTCGGCGGCGTCACGGAATTCGCCGTCGATGTAGTTGCGCAGACGACGCAGCTCGCTGCTCACAGCCTGCCCTCCAAGTTCGGATGTCCAATCACTGAGACACCCACCCTAGTCCGTGGCCCCACGTTTTCAACAGTCCTGATTGCGTCACCGCTGCGAAATCCGCAGGCTCATCACATAGAAACAACGAATTTCATTGATCGAGCCTTGCGAAACTATCGAGACGTCGTGCAGAGTGAGGTTGTGGCCAGTCGAAGCGCAGATCAAAAGGACTCCCGCGAGTCCAGGAACGGCAGCTCCCATCTGGATGCCGTCTCCCTCGCCATCATCGAGCAGCTCCAGGAGGACGGCCGTCGGCCGTACGCCGCGATCGGCAAGGCGGTGGGCCTCTCCGAGGCGGCCGTGCGCCAGCGCGTCCAGAAGCTGCTCGACCAGGGCGTGATGCAGATCGTCGCCGTCACGGACCCGCTCACCGTGGGCTTCCGCAGGCAGGCGATGGTCGGGATCAACGTCGAGGGCGATGTGGAGTCCGTCGCCGACGCGCTGACCGCGATGCCCGACTGCGAGTACGTGGTGATGACCGCAGGCTCGTTCGACCTGATGGTGGAGATCGTCTGCGAGGACGACGACCACCTGCTGGACGTCATCAACAAACGCATCCGGGCCCTCCCCGGCGTGCGCTCCACCGAGAGCTTCGTCTACCTCAAGCTCAAGAAGCAGACCTACATGTGGGGAACCCGATAGCCGTGAGTACCAAGGACCTCAGCCAGACCGCGTACGACCACCTGTGGATGCACTTCACCCGCATGTCCTCGTACGAGAACGCGCCCGTCCCCACCATCGTCCGGGGCGAGGGCACCTACATCTACGACGACAAGGGGAAGCGGTACCTCGACGGACTCGCCGGTCTGTTCGTCGTACAGGCAGGTCACGGCCGCACCGAACTGGCGGAGACCGCGTTCAAGCAGGCGCAGGAGCTCGCGTTCTTCCCGGTGTGGTCCTACGCCCACCCCAAGGCCGTGGAGCTGGCCGAGCGCCTCGCGGACTACGCGCCGGGCGACCTGAACAAGGTCTTCTTCACCACGGGCGGCGGCGAGGCGGTCGAGACCGCCTGGAAGCTGGCCAAGCAGTACTTCAAGCTGGTGGGCAAGCCCACCAAGCACAAGGTCATCTCGCGTGCCGTCGCCTACCACGGCACCCCCCAGGGCGCCCTGTCCATCACCGGCCTGCCGGGCCTGAAGGCCCCCTTCGAGCCGCTGGTGCCGGGCGCGCACAAGGTGCCGAACACCAACATCTACCGTGCGCCGATCTTCGGTGACGACCCGGAGGCGTTCGGCCGCTGGGCCGCCGACCAGATCGAGCAGCAGATCCTCTTCGAGGGCCCGGACACGGTCGCCGCGGTCTTCCTGGAGCCGGTGCAGAACGCCGGCGGCTGCTTCCCGCCGCCGCCCGGCTACTTCCAGCGCGTGCGCGAGATCTGCGACAAGTACGACGTGCTGCTCGTCTCGGACGAGGTCATCTGCGCCTTCGGCCGCCTCGGCACGATGTTCGCGTGCGACAAGTTCGGCTACGTCCCGGACATGATCACCTGCGCCAAGGGCATGACCTCGGGCTACTCCCCCATAGGGGCGTGCATCGTCTCCGACCGGCTGGCCGAGCCGTTCTACAAGGGCGACAACACCTTCCTGCACGGCTACACGTTCGGTGGTCACCCGGTCTCCGCGGCCGTGGGCCTCGCCAACCTGGACCTGTTCGAGCGCGAGGGCCTCAACCAGCACGTGCTCGACAACGAGTCCGCGTTCCTCACGACCCTGCAGAAGCTGCACGACCTGCCGATCGTCGGCGACGTCCGCGGCAACGGCTTCTTCTACGGCATCGAGCTGGTCAAGGACAAGGCGACCAAGGAGTCCTTCAACGAGGAGGAGACCGAGCGCGTCCTGTACGGCTACCTGTCCAAGGCCCTGTTCGACAACGGCCTGTACTGCCGTGCCGACGACCGCGGTGACCCGGTCGTCCAGCTGGCCCCGCCGCTGATCTCCAACCAGGAGACGTTCGACGAGATCGAGCAGATCCTGCGGGCGACGCTGAAGGAGGCGTGGACCAAGCTCTGAACCATCGGTCTGAACGACCGGTCTGAACGACCGGCCGTGAGCCGCCCGGGCCCTGAACCGCCCGAGCTCCCGACCAGCCGAGACACCGATCATCCTTCTGGATGATCAACAGACGGCCCCGAGTCGCCCGTTCGAGTGAGAAACGGCGGCCCGGGGCCGCTGCTGTCCCAGGCTCCCGGCACCGACTGCCTAGCGTGCGCAGTGACCGATCGCTCCTGCCTTCGTTCCCCCGAACGGGTTCCCTTCCCGGGAGCCCGGCACGGGAACACGGACCTGAACCGAGGTGTACGCGATGGTGGCCCCGCCGGACAACGACGTTCTCTGGGCTCGCGCCCTGCACTTCCAGCACAACGACTCGCCTGCACTGTGCGGTGTCTCGCTCGGTGTACGCGAGGGCGAGATCCTCGCCGTCACCGGCCCGCGCGGCAGCGGCAAGACGACGCTTCTCCAGTGCCTGGCGGGCGTGCTTCCCGCCCGGCAGGGCGAAGTCTGGTTCAACAGCACACCGGTGCACACGATGGGCTCGCTCGCACGGGAACGACTGCGGCGCGACCGGTTCGGCTGGATCGATCCGTCGCCCCTGCTCCTGCCCGAGCTCAACGCCTGGGAGAACGCCGCGCTGCCGCTGATGCTGCGCGGCACGAGCCGCCGCCGGGCCAAGGCCGCCGCCCTGGAGTGGCTGGAGCGACTGGACATCGGCGGCTGCGCCCGAACGCGCCCCCCTCAGCTCTCCCGGCCGGAGCGCCAGCGGATCGCCGTGGCGCGAGCGCTCGCCGCGTGCCCGACCGTGCTCTTCGCGGACGAGCCGACCGCCTCGCTCCACCGCGCCGAGGGCGCCCAGGTACTGCGCACACTCACCTCGGCGGCCCGGTCGCACGGCATCACGGTCGTCCTGGCCGCACACCACGAGGACGCCACGGCCGTAGCCGACCGCAGTGTGTCGCTGCTGGACGGACGGCAGGTGAACACCGTCCATCTGCCACCGGTGACCGAGGAAGGCCGGGCACCGTGCTCGCTCTCCGTCTAGCCCGCGGGGCACGCCCCCTCGTCCAGCTCCGGCGGCTCCTGGTGGCGGCGGCCTCGGCGGGCACGGGCTTTCTGCTGCTGTGCACGCTGGGCTACGCGCTGATGCACCCCGAGACGCCGGACCGCGCGTCGCTGAGGCTGCTGTGGTGCCTCGCGCCGATGGCCGCCACGGTGTACTTCGCCGTCGCGGTCGCCCGTACCGACCCGGGCACGCGACCCCGCTCGGGTCTGGCGACGATCGGCCTCGGCCCGGCCCGGATGATGGCCCTCTCGTCGGCGACCACGGCGTTGTCGACCCTGTTCGGCTCGCTGCTGGCGCTGCTGGCCTTCCTGCATCTGCGCGGCGATCTGCCGGGGACGCCGCTCAATGGAGCGGGACCCACGTTCCTCGCCTCCGACCAGCCGCTTCCCCTGCCCGCCACGCTCACGCTCCTCGCGCTGGTGCCGTTCACGGCATCCGTGGCGAGCGCGTTCGCCCTGCGCCCCAAGGACGGACGACCGCCGCGCGCAGGGCGGCGAGGGGACGCCGGAACGCGGGCCGGCGCCGCGCCGGACACCTTCAATGAGCCTGACATCTCAGACATCCCGGCCACCCCCGGTTCCCCGGGTGAGGCGTCCGCGCCGGACGGGCTCCCGGACGCACCGCCCGTTCCGGGCGGACTTCCCTGGGGTGTGGCGGCGCTCGCCGCCGGACTGGCCGTGGAGACGCACGCGAGCCAGGCCGCCCGGTCACCCGGGCTGCATCTGCCCGGCGGCATCGCGAGCGGGCCCCTGTGGGTCCTGGCGGGCTGGGCCCTGACCTCACTGGGGCTGGCCCTGGCCGGGCCCGCGCTCGCCCACCTGTGCGGCAAGCTGCTGCAGTCCGCTCGCCCCGGCGCCCTGCGGCTGCTCGCCGGGCGGGGGCTCCAGGAGGAGGCACGGCGGATCGGAGGGCCGCTCGGCGTGGTGTGCGCTGTGGCGTCGGGGGCGTACGCGACGGCGGCACTGTACGGCGGCACGCAGCCGTCCTTCGGTCCGCTGGCCGTACTCGGCGCCGTCCTCGTGGCGGGCTGCGCGCTCGCGACGCTGGCGACCGCCGCCGTCGAGGCGCGGCAGGAGCGCTCCGAGTCCATCGCGGCGCTGGTGCGGATGGGCGCGCCTGCCAGGGTGCTGCGCACCTCGGCGCTGCTGCGTGCCGCCGCCCTTGCGGTGGTGTTCGTACCGGTCACCTGGCTGGTCGCGGAGCTGGCTGCGATCCCGCTGGCTCGCTGACCGCCCGCGGCGCGCGGGCCCGCGGAAAGTTCTTCGGGTCCGGGCGATGAGTTCGGCGACGGCCGGGGGTCTGTCCTCCCGTAACAACGGTGCATCACGCGGAGCACCCCACGAAAGCACCTCACGGAACACCACCGAGCCATCACCGAGACGTCACCGGGAGAGAGCACCCATGTACCAGCAGATGATCTTCGTGAACCTGCCCGTCGCCGACGTGGACGCGTCGAAGAAGTTCTTCACGGAACTGGGCTACACGATCAACCCGCAGTTCACGACGGACGACTGCGCCTGCGTGGTGATCAGCGACACCATCGTCGCGATGCTGCTGGGCAGGCAGCGCTACGCCGATTTCACGACGAAGGAGATCGCCGACGCCACGCGGACCAGCGAGGTGCTGCTGTGCCTGAGCGCCGAGAGCCGGGAGAAGGTGGACGAGTTGGTCGACAAGGCTCTGGCGGCGGGCGGCAAGGGCAGCGGGGAGGCTATGGACCACGGTTACATGTACGGCCGCGCCTTCGACGATCTGGATGGCCACACCTGGGAGGTCATGTGGATGGACCCGGCGGCGGTGCAGGGCTGAACACGCCCAGTCGAACGGGTGTGCAAGTGCGGGGCGGTTGAGCGGTTCCCGCGGGGTTCAAACGCCATGATGATTAATGAGCGGGCAAAGACGACGGTCATGCCGGACATCGGCGTTGACAGCAGTCAGTAGCCCCCGTTAGACAGGTGAGCCCCTTGGGGTTGTTGTTGTCTGGACAACAACAACCCCCATACCCCCCGCAGTTGCGCATCCCGCGAAGGGCAATCGTGTCCATAACCTCCCGCACCGCACGAACGGTGCGCATCGTCGGCGTCACTTCGGTGGGCGCCGCGCTCGCGCTCGGCGTCGCCGGCAACGCGTTCGCCTGCTCGATCGGTGATTTCTCGGCCGTCGCGTCCTGCGACAGCAACGGCAAGGGCGTCATCACCGTCAGCGACACCGACGCCTCGCGTCAGACGGCGACCGTCTCGGTATACCTGGAGTCCAACGGCGCCGACGCGAAGCAGGTCGGTGTACAGACCGTCAAGGGCACCAAGAAGGGCGCCACGGTCTCGTTCCCCGAGGACTGGACCCCCAAGGCTCAGTACCGTGTCCGCGTCACCGTGGCGGGCATCCTCGACACGGACCTCAAGGCCCCCCTGTTCGCGCCGGACAAGGCCTGCCAGACCTCGGAGACCACTCCCCCGGCATCCGGGACCCCGAAGCCGTCGGCCACTCCGTCCTCGTCCTCCGCCCCGTCGGCCACGCCGTCGGAGTCGGGCAGCACGGCTCCCGCCGCCGCCGGGAGCAACTTCCCCTCGCCGGCGGCAGGTACGTCCAACCTGGCCGAGACCGGTGCCGGCTCCAGCACGCCCATGATCGCCGGGATCGCCGGCGGCCTGGTCCTCATCGGCGGCGGCGCGGTCTTCTTCGGCATGCGCCGTCGCGGCGCCTCGAAGAACGGCTGACACCGCAGCAGACGCAGACGAAGGCCCGCCTCTTTCCGGGGCGGGCCTTTCGTGCGTCCAGGAGCGACCGCCTCCCGTGTCTACAGCTCTCCCCGGTCCCCGGAAGCGTCCCCGAGGACCACGACGTCCGCCGCCTCGAACACGACGCCCACCTCGTCCCCTGGCTCGGGTGCCGCCCGCAGCGGGCATTCCGCCTCCAGCGCGGGCGCGCCCTCGGGCTGGAGGCGCACCGCGACATGGGTGCCGCGGAAGGTGCGCGCGGCCACGGTGCAGCGCAGACCCCCGGCCGCGTCCACGAACCGTACTCCGGCGGGCCGGACGAGCAGGGTGCCCTGTCCCTGCGGGGAACCTCGCAGGACCGGGAGTCTGCCCCACGGCGTGTCCGCGGTCTCACCGGCGACGGTCGCCTCCACCACGTTCTCGAAGCCGAGGAAGCGGGCCACGAACCCGTCCGCCGGGCGCTGCCACACCTCAAGTGGCGTACCGGACTGGGCGATCCGCCCGTCACGCATCACCAAGACCCGGTCCGCGAGCGCGAACGCCTCGCCCTGGTCGTGGGTGACGGCCAGTACGGTCGTACCCAACTGTCTGAAAAGGGCGCGCAGTTCGACCACGAGACGCTCACGCAGTGACCGGTCGAGCTGGCCCAGCGGCTCGTCCAGCATCAGCAGGCGGGGCCTGGGCGCGAGGGCCCGGGCGAGCGCGACGCGCTGCTGTTCGCCGCCGGAGAGCGAGGCGACGGCCCTGCGCGCGGCGCCGGGCAACCCGACGAGCTCCAGCAACTCACCTACACGGGCGTCCCGTTCGGCGCGAGCGATGCCCTGCATACGCAGCCCGAACGCGACGTTGCCGCCCACGTCGCGCTGCGGGAACAGCTGGTGGTCCTGGAACATGAGCCCTACGCCGCGCCGGTGCGCGGGTACCCCGTGCAGATCCCGGCCACCAAGGAACAGCCGTCCGCCGTCGAGGGGTTGCAGCCCCGCCACGGCCCGCAGCAGCGTCGACTTTCCGCTGCCACTGGGTCCCAGCACACATACGGTCTCGTGCTCGGCGACGTCGAGGCCGATCCCGTCGAGCGCGGCGCGCCCCGGGAAGCGCACGGTGGCTCCCTCAAGCCTGAGCATCGTCACCACTCCCCCGCCGTCCGGTCCGTCCGCAGCCTCTCGAGGACCAGCAGCGACACCGCGCACACCACCATCAGAATCGTCGAAAGAGCCATCGCCTCGCCGTAGTTGAGTTCTCCGGGCCGTGAGAGCAACCGGGCCACCGCAACGGGCAGCGTGGGGTTGTCGGGCCGCGCGATGAACACGGTCGCCCCGAACTCGCCCAGCGACACGGCGAAGGCGAACCCGGCGGCGATCAGCAGGGCCCGCCGCACGATCGGCAGGTCCACCTCCCGCCACACCCGCCACGGCGACGCGCCGAGCACGGAGGCGGCCTCCCGCAGCCGCTCGTCCACGGCGCGCAGCACGGGCAGCATGGTGCGCACGACGAAGGGGGCGCCCACCAGCGCCTGCGCGAGCGGCACCAGGATCCAGGAGCCGCGCAGGTCGAGCGGCGGCTTGTCCAGGGCGATCAGGAAGCCGAAGCCGACGGTCACGGCGGACACACCGAGCGGCAGCATCAGCAGCGCGTCGAAGCCCCTCACCAGACGCCCGGCGTCCCTGCGGGCCAGAGCCGCCGCGGCGAGCGATCCGATCAGCACCGCGATCGCCGTCGCCGCGACGGCGTACTGGAGCGAGACACCGACCGCGTCGATCGGCGGGACCAGGAACGTGCCACCGTCGTCATGCGTCAGCGCCTTGTAGTACGCGAACCCGGATGCGTCGAGTGATCGCGCCACGAGGACCGCCGGGGGCAGCACGAGCAGGACGGCGACGGTGACGAGGACCGAGCCGAGCAGCGCCCACTGGCCCGTGCCGCGGGGCCTGCTCGCGGTGCGGGACGCGTCGACCAGACGCAGCGCGCTCTCCCGGCGGCGCACCGTCCAGGCGTGCAGCGCCAGGATCGCTCCCACCGCGGCGAACTGGACGAGCGTCAGCACGGCGGCGGTCGACAGGTCGAAGATCTCCGAGGTCTGGCGGTAGATCTCCACTTCCAGCGTGGAGAAGGTGGGGCCACCGAGAATCTGCACCACGCCGAACGAGGTGAAGGTGAACAGGAACACCATCAGCGCGGCGGCGGCCAGAGCCGGGCCCAGCGCGGGCAGCGTCACCTTTCGCCAGGCACCGAAGCGGGAGGCGCCGAGGACGCGCGCCGCGTCCTCCTGGCGGGGGTCGAGTTGCGCCCACAGTCCGCCGACCGTGCGGACGACGACCGCGTAGTTGAAGAAGACATGGGCGAGCAGGATGGCCCATACGGTGGTGTCGAGACGTACGCCCCACAGATCGTCCAGGAGCCCGCCCCGGCCGACGAGCGCAAGGAAGGCGGTGCCCACGACGACCGTCGGCAGGACGAACGGGACGGTGACGACCGCGCGCAGCACCTGCTTGCCCGGGAAGTCCAGCCGCGCGAAGACATAGGCGCCGGGCAGCGCGATCAGCAGCGTGAGCGCGGTGGAGGCGAGCGCCTGCCAGGTCGTGAACCACAGCACATGCCGGATGTCCGGCCCCGCGAGCACGTCCGTGATCCGCCCGAACCGCCACACCCCGTCGGCGTGGAGACCACGCGAGACGATCGCGCCGACGGGGTAGGCGAAGAAGACCGCGAAGAACGCGACGGGCACGGCCATGAGGGCCGTCCGCGCCGCGCTCCCCCACCTCCTTGGAGCCGCGTCGTCCGTCCTGGCCGCTCCGGCCTGGCCGGCTGCTTCGCCTACTTCAGTACGAGCGAGGTCCACGACTTGACCCAGGGGTCGCGATTGGCTGCGATCTTGGCCGGGGCCATGATTTCCGGGCTGGTGGCCGCGGGACCGTACTCGGTGAACTCGGCCGGCACCTTCGCGCCCTGGACGACCGGGTAGACGTACATGTTGAACGGCATGTCCTCCTGGAACTGCCTGGTGAGCAGGAAGTCGATGAACGCCTTGGCACCCTTGGGGTTGTGGGCGTGGCCGAGCAGGCCCGCGAACTCGATCTGGCGGAAACAGGTGCCGCTCGCGACGCCGGTCGGGGCGGTCTTCGGCCGCGGCTTGGCGTAGACGACCTCGGCGGGCGGCGAGGAGGCGTACGACACGACGAGCGGACGGTCGCCGCCCGCCTTCCTTCCGCCGGCCGAACCGGAGAACTCCTGGTCGTAGGCCTGCTCCCAGCCGTCGACCACCTTGACGCCGTTGGCCTTGAGCTTCGTCCAGTACTCCTGCCAGCCCTTGTCCCCGTACTTCGCGGCGGTGCCGAGCAGGAAGCCCAGGCCGGGCGAGGAGGTGGAGGCGTTCTCGGTGACGAGGAGGTTCTTGTACGCGGGCTGGGTCAGATCGTCGAAGGAGGTGGGCGGCGTCAGCTTGTGGTCGGCGAAGTACTTCTTGTCGTAGTTGACGCAGATGTCGCCGTAGTCGATCGGTGTGACCCGGTGCTTGTCCGCGTCGAGCTGGAAGCGCGCGTCGACCTGGCCGAGCCCCTTGGCCTGGTACGGCTGGAACAGCCCGTTGTCGAGGGCCCGCGAGAGCAGGGTGTTGTCCACGCCGAAGAAGACGTCGCCCTGCGGGTTGTCCTTGGTGAGGATCGCCTTGTTGACTGCCTGGCCCGCGTCGCCGTCCTCCAGCACCTTGACCTTGTAGCCGGACTGCTTCTCGAAGGCCGCGATGACGCTCTTGGACGCGGCCCATGAGTCGTGGCTGACGAGAGTCACGGTGGTTGAGTCACCGCCGCCCGCGCTCGTGGAGCCGGACGACCCGCACGCGGTCAACGTGACCATGCCCAGCCCGACGGCCAGGGCCGCGAACTGCCTGCCGGTGATGCTCACTGGATTCCTCCTGGGTGACCAGGAAGAGACGCGGCCCTGCCCAAACGCCCCCGAAGGGAACCCGGGCAGGGCACAACAGCTTGAGTCGAGACCGAACTTCCTACCCAGAATGACCTGGGCGAGGTTCAGAGGGTCTGCGGGCGATCCCGCACTCTCAGCGCTGCGGCGCTCCCCTGTCGGAAATATGAATCGTACATATGAAGATGATGTGCTCGGGCCAGACTACCGCTGTCGCTTCAGCGCTCGGTCGCCGCCAGCTGTCCGCACGCCCCGTCGATCTCCTGGCCTCGGGTGTCCCGGATCGTCACCGGCACACCATGGGCGGCGATCGCCTCGACGAACGCCTTCTCGTCCTCGGGCCTCGACGCGGTCCACTTGGAGCCGGGCGTCGGGTTCAGCGGGATCAGGTTCACATGGACGGGCTTGCCCCGAAGCAGCCGGCCCAGCCGGTCGCCGCGCCAGGCCTGGTCGTTGATGTCACGGATCAGGGCGTACTCGATGGACAGCCGCCGTCCCGACTTCTCGACGTACTCGAACCCGGCGTCGAGGACCTCGCGCACCTTCCAGCGGGTGTTGACGGGAACGAGGGTGTCACGCAGTTCGTCGTCCGGCGCGTGCAGCGAGACGGCGAGCCGGCACTTGAAGCCCTCGTCGGCGAAGCGGTGGATGGCCGGGACCAGTCCGACGGTCGAGACCGTGATCCCGCGCTGCGACAGCCCCAGCCCGTCCGGCGCCGGGTCGGTGAGCGCGCGGATGGCGCCGACGACACGCTTGTAGTTGGCGAGGGGCTCGCCCATGCCCATGAAGACGATGTTGGACAGCCGCGCCGGACCACCGGGGATCTCGCCGTCACGCAGCGCCCGCATGCCGTCCACGATCTGGTGCACGATCTCGGCGGTGGACAGGTTGCGGTCGAGCCCTGCCTGGCCGGTGGCGCAGAAGGGGCAGTTCATGCCGCAGCCCGCCTGGGAGCTGATGCACATGGTGACCCGGTCGGGATAGCGCATCAGCACGGACTCGACGAGGGTCCCGTCGAACAGCCGCCACAGCGTCTTGCGGGTCGTGTCCTCGTCGGTCGACAGATGCCGCACGACCGTCATCAGCTCGGGGAGCAGCGCCTCCTGGAGCCTGCCCCGGGAGGCAGCGGGAATGTCGGTCCACTCCGCCGGGTCGTGCGCGTACCGGGCGAAGTAGTGCTGCGAGAGCTGCTTGGCACGGAACGGCTTCTCGCCGACCGCGGCGACCGCTTCCTTGCGCTCGGCGGGCGTGAGATCGGCAAGATGCCGCGGCGGCGTCTTGGCTCCGCGCGGCGCGACGAATGTGAGTTCTCCGGGCATAGGCATGGCGATACCAGTGTCGCAGATCCAATCGGGTGACCTGCGGGCGTCGCTCGCTTCGACTGTCGTCAGCAGGTGTCACCGGTCGTTGCTGAGGGCGCCGGACGGCCCGGAGACGGCCCGGCGACGATCACTCGTCAGCTGCCCGCCACCCGTCGAGCCGGACCCTGACCTCGTGGTTACCGAACCCTGACCTGGTGGTCATGCGCGTGCGGGAACTACGCCCGTGCTCTCCGCCACCACCCGATCAGCCCAGTGTTCATCGGCCGCCGCGGCACCGATGAGCGACGTTAGTCTTCCGATCATGGCTTTGCGACCCGATGAGTTCTACGACCACGCACGTGCGGCCGCGGATGGTGAGCTTCGGCTCCCGCTGGCGCGGATGACCGGCTGGGACATCAGCCCCTTCGACCCGGACGGACTGCGCGTCGCGCCGCTGCGCCCGCCTGTTCTGCCCGAGTCGGAGCGGCACGGCGAGGACCCGGCGGACTGCGACGTGTGCCGCGCCCGGGACGAAGGCGTCTGGTTCGACGACCGCTGGAGGCTGGCCCGGATCCCGGGCGTCGGCGTGCCGCTGGTGCTGATGCTGTACCCACGCGATCACTACGACATGGCGGATCTGCCCGACGAACTGGCCTCCGAACTGGGCGTGCTCACCACGCACATCGTCCGGCATGTGCAGGCACTGCCGTACGTCTCCCGAGCCCACGTCTACCGGATCGGCGACGGAGCAGCACACCTGCACATCTGGTTCTTCGCCCGGCCCGAGGGGCAGGCCCAGCTGTACGGGTCGTGGATGCCCGTCTGGGACGACCTGCTGCCGGAGTACCCGGCGGACGTGGCCGAGGCGGACGCCGCGGCCGTCGCCGACGCCCTGGTCGCCTCGTACGGGGGCCGCCGCTCGGCCGCCGACGAACAGACGCACGTGTGATCCGCGCGGTCGGTCTCCCATCGCGCGTTGCGTACGTTCCGTACGTTCCATGGAGGGAGCGGGTCCGGACGTCTCACAGGGCGCGTCCGTACGTTCCACGAAGCGAAGGGACCCGTCGTCGAGAGAACGGCGGGTCCCTTGGGTGGGCGCAGGCGTACCGGTCCGTCAGCCCGCGCCCACGAAGATCACCAGCAGCAGCCATACCACCGGCGCCGTGGGCAGCAGCGAGTCCAGGCGGTCCATGATGCCGCCGTGGCCCGGCAGCAGCGTGCCCATGTCCTTGATGCCGAGGTCTCGCTTGATCATGGACTCGCCGAGGTCGCCGAGCGTGGCGCTGGCAGCGACCGCGAGGCCCAGCAGCAGACCCTGCCACCAGGAGCCGCCGTCGATCAGGTACTGCATGCACAGCGCGCCCGCCGCCATCGCGAAGCTGACCGCCCCGATGAGACCCTCACGCGTCTTGCCGGGGCTGATGCGCGGCGCGAGCTTGTGCTTGCCGAAGCGCCAGCCGACCGCGTAGGCGCCCGTGTCACTGACGACCGTCAGCAGCAGGAACGTCAGAACGCGCTGCGCGCCGTCCCCGGCCGTCAGCATCAGGGAGACGAACGAGGCCAGGAACGGGACGTAGAAGGCCGCGAAGACACCCGCCGTGACGTCCCTGAGATAGCCGTCCGGAGGCTCCGTCATACGCCAGACCAGGACGGCGAGGGCCGTGAGCGCCATCGCCACCCAGGCGCCCTCGGGGCCCCTCACATAGCCGGCGACGACCATCGCCGCGCCGCCGACCGCCAGAGGTACGAGGGGCGCCTTGATGCCCTTGCGCTCCTCCAGCCGCTTCGTCAGTTCCCACAGTCCGACGACCACGGCGACGGCCACCACGCCGACGAACACGGCCTTGACGATGAACAACGACGCAACGATCACGACGCCGAGACCGACGCCGACGCCTATGGCGGCACCCAGGTCGCGGCCCGCGCTCTTCTTCTGCGGCGCGGCGGGCGCCGACTGCGGGGCGTCGGGCATGGACTCCGGATTCTGCTGCGCCGCCCAGTAGGAAGGCGCCTGCGGCGTGTCGTCGCGGAACAAGGGGCCGCTCACGTGAGCGGCCCCCGGGTCGTCATCCTGGTCTCCGCCCTGTGCGGGCACGTCGGGCACGATGGGCATGGGGCGAGTCTGCTGGGCGTCATGCGCATCGTACGCGGGACCCGCCCGGCCGTCCCCCTGGACCGGCCACCGGTCGGTGGGCCCCCAGTAGCCGGTCTGTGGCGGCGCTCCCCAGGAAGAGTCGTTCATCAGACCTCGAGCAGCTCCGCTTCCTTGTGCTTGAGCAGCTCGTCCACCTGAGCGACGTACTTCGCGGTGGTGTCGTCGAGCTCCTTCTCCGCACGGCGGCCCTCGTCCTCGCCGACCTCGCCGTCCTTGACGAGCTTGTCGATGGCGTCCTTGGCCTTGCGGCGCACGGAGCGGATGGAGACCTTGGCGTCCTCGCCCTTGCCCTTGGCGACCTTGATGTAGTCGCGGCGGCGCTCCTCGGTGAGCTCCGGGAACACCACACGGATGATGTTGCCGTCGTTGCTCGGGTTGACGCCCAGGTCGGAGTCGCGGATCGCCTGCTCGATGTTGCGCAGCGCGCTCTTGTCGAACGGCGTCACCACGGCCATGCGCGGCTCCGGCACCGAGAACGAGGCCAGCTGGTTGATCGGCGTCGGCGCGCCGTAGTAGTCGGCCACGATCTTGTTGAACATCGCCGGGTGCGCACGACCGGTGCGGATCGCGGCGAAGTCCTCCTTGGCGACCACGACGGCCTTCTCCATCTTCTCCTCGGCCTCGAGGAGGGTCTCTTCGATCACCACTTGCTCCTGCGTGTCTTGAGTAGGCCCGGCATCCGTGGGCGGCCGCCGGCTGCGTCGCGTCTTCTTCCTGCACGGTTCCGGACCGGCAGGACATTGTCCATCCCCCGGTCAGGCTCCGTCGCCCGGACGGGTTCCACCCCGGACGGGTCTGCCTCCGGTCAGTCCCGGCTGCCTTGGTCGCCCACGAGTGTGCCGATCTTCTCACCCTTGACGGCCCGCGCGATATTGCCCTCCGCCAGGAGCTCGAAGACCAGGATGGGCAGCTTGTTGTCCCGGCACAGCGTGATCGCGGTCATGTCGGCGACCTTGAGGTCGCGGGTGATGACCTCGCCGTAGCTGAGCGAGTCGAACTTGACGGCCTCGGGGTTGGTCTTCGGGTCGGAGTCGTAGACCCCGTCCACGCCGTTCTTGCCCATGAGGAGCGCCTCGGCGTCGATCTCCAGGGCACGCTGGGCGGCGGTCGTGTCGGTGGAGAAGTACGGCATGCCCATACCGGCGCCGAAGATGACCACGCGGCCCTTCTCCAGGTGGCGCACGGCGCGCAGCGGGATGTACGGCTCGGCGACCTGGCCCATGGTGATGGCCGTCTGCACGCGCGAGTCGATGCCCTCCTTCTCCAGGAAGTCCTGGAGGGCGAGGCAGTTCATGACCGTGCCGAGCATGCCCATGTAGTCGGAGCGCGCCCGGTCCATACCGCGCTGCTGAAGCTCGGCACCGCGGAAGAAGTTGCCGCCGCCGATGACGACGGCGATTTCGGAGCCGTCGCGCACCACCGCCGCGATCTCACGCGCGATGGCGTGCACCACGTCCGGATCGACACCGAGCCCGGTGCCACCGGAGAACGCCTCTCCGGACAGCTTCAGCAGAAACCGGCCGCGTACTTTCCCGTCGTCACGCTTCTCGGCCTTGGTGGTCATGGAGATCTCCTCGTGGTGCGCATACGAAGAAGGCCATTGCCGGTGGGGGTGGTTCGCATCCCATGCGCGGCAATGGCCTCCTCGTCAGATCTGCTGTCGTCCGTCACGCGTGTGCGCGACGGCATACGCGAACAGAACGGACGACCGCTGTCGACCTTATAGGGGTCGTCCGTCGATCGCGGTACGGACTCAGATGCCGACCTTGATGCGCGTGAAGCGCTTCAGGGTGACACCCGCCTCTTCCAGAACCTTCTGGACGGACTTCTTGTTGTCGAGCGCGTACGGCTGACCGAGCAGCGTGGCGTCCTTGAAGAAGCCGTTCAGACGACCCTCGACGATCTTGGCGATCGCGGCCTCGGGCTTGCCTTCGGCGCGCGTGGTCTCCTCGGCGATGCGGCGCTCGGACTCGACGACGTCGGCCGGGACCTCCTCCTTGGCGAGGTACTTCGGCGCGAAGGCGGCGATGTGCTGGGCGATGCCCTTGGCGACCTCGGCGTTCGGCTTGTCGAGCTCGACGAGGACACCGATCTGCGGGGGCAGGTCGGGCATGGTGCGGTGCATGTACGCCAGCACGAAGCCGTCGGCGAACTGCGCGAAGCGGTCCAGGACGATCTTCTCGCCGAGGTTGGCGTTGGCCTCGTCCACGAACGCCTGGACGGTCTTGCCGGGCTCGATCTCGGAGGCGAGCAGGGCCTCGAGGTCGGCCGGGGAGGTCTTGGCGACATGCTCGGCGATGGTGGTGGCCACGGCCTGGAACTTGTCACCCTTGGCGACGAAGTCCGTCTCGCACTTCAGCTCGACGAGGACACCGGCGGAGTTGTCGTCGGCGATGATGGAGACCACGGCGCCGTTCTCGGCGGAGCGGCCCTCACGCTTGGCGACGCCCTTCTGGCCCTTGATGCGCAGCGCCTCGACGGCCTTCTCGACGCTGCCCTCGGCCTCGTCCAGCGCCTTCTTGCAGTCCATCATGCCGGCGCCGGTGAGCTCACGGAGCTTCTTGACGTCGGCGGCGGTGTAGTTCGCCATGATCTGTGAATCTCTTCTCGGAGTTCGAAGTCTCGAAGTCGGCGGCGGCCTTGGGTCTCACCGGGCCGCCGCCAAAGATCTACGGGCTCGAAGATCTACGGGCTCGAAGATCTACGACATACGAAGATCTATGGGCTGCGGGTGAACGGCGGGTGGCGCGATCGGCGCCACCCGCCCTCACTTCAGCCGAACGGCCCTGAGATCAGGCCTGCTCGCCCTCGGCGGCGGGGGCCTCAGCCTCGGCGGCGGGGGCCTCAGCGGGGGCCTCAGCCTCGGCGGCGGGGGCCTCAGCGGGGGCCTCAGCCTCGGCGGCGGGGGCCTCAGCGGGGGCCTCAGCTTCGGCGGCGGGGGCCTCGTCGGCCTTCTTCTCGCCCTCGAGCAGGTCGCGCTCCCACTCGGCCAGCGGCTCGCCCGCGGCCTTCTCGCCCTTGCCCTCGGTGGCAACGCCCGAGCGGGCGATGAGGCCCTCCGCGACGGCGTCGGCGATCACACGGGTGAGCAGGGTGACGGAGCGGATCGCGTCGTCGTTGCCCGGGATCTTGTAGTCGACCTCGTCGGGGTCACAGTTGGTGTCGAGGATGGCGACGACCGGGATGTTGAGCTTGCGGGCCTCGCCGACCGCGATGTGCTCCTTCTTGGTGTCCACGATCCAGACGGCGCTCGGCACCTTCTGCATCTCGCGGATACCACCGAGGGTCTTCTCCAGCTTGGCCTTCTCGCGGGAGAGGACCAGGAGCTCCTTCTTGGTCAGACCGGAGGACGCGACGTCCTCGAAGTCGATCTGCTCAAGCTCCTTGAGGCGCTGCAGACGCTTGTAGACGGTCGAGAAGTTGGTGAGCATGCCGCCCAGCCAGCGCTGGTTGACGTAGGGCATGCCGACGCGGGTCGCCTGCTCGGCGATGGCCTCCTGCGCCTGCTTCTTCGTGCCGACGAACATGACCGTGCCGCCGTGGGCCACGGTCTCCTTGACGAACTCGTAGGCGCGGTCGATGTACGACAGCGACTGGAGCAGGTCGATGATGTAGATGCCGTTGCGCTCGGTGAAGATGAAGCGCTTCATCTTCGGGTTCCAGCGACGGGTCTGGTGACCGAAGTGGACGCCGCTCTCCAGCAGCTCCCGCATCGTGACGACGGCCATGGCCGTTCTCCTTGAGTTTTCTCGGTTGTGCCGCGCGTGCCGGATGGCACTCGCGCCTGACGCCCGCGATGCGCCGTGCCGCAAAGGACCGAGGAGCGCTGACACCGGCCCGGTGATGGCCTGGTGTCGGGGCGTGCGAAGTCGACCCGGTGACCCGGATCGCCACAAGAAGTGTACGGGACCGGCGGAGTGGCAGGTGACGCCGCTACCCACAACCGGGCGGTTGTCCACAGATCCGGCCATGATCGCCCGAGGTGCGGGACGGTTCTCGCATGCGAACGAAACGATGTGCGCGGATCTGGTCCGCGCTGCTGCTGGTGCCGGCCGCCGGCCTGACCACGGTGGCGTGGGCAGGGGCGGGGGCGCCCGCGCGGCAGGGGCCGTCCACCGCGAGCCCTGCCGTCGCGGTCACGGCCGTCGCGGTCCCGGCCGTCGCCCGGGTCTGGCCGGTGGGTGTCCGCCCCGTGGTCGTACGGGGCTGGGAGCCCCCGGCGACTCCGTACGGTCCCGGTCACCGTGGAGTGGATCTGGCCGCGGCCGAGGGGGATCCGGTACGGGCGGTGGCGGGCGGCCGGGTGGCCTTCGCGGGGCGGGTGGCAGGACGCGGCGTGGTCTCCGTCGACCTGACGGGAACGGGCGACCCGCCGCTGCGGACGACATACGAACCGGTACACGCCTCGGTGCGCGAGGGCGACGCGGTGGACGCGGGCGACGCACTGGGCGTGCTGGAAGCTCCGACGGGCCACTGCGCCGGGGCGTGCCTGCACTGGGGGCTGCGCAGAGGAGACGCATACCTGGACCCGCTGTCCCTGCTGCCTCCATGGCTCCTGCACAGGGGCCCGTCCCGCCTGCTACCGCTGAACGGGCCGGCGGACCGACCTGGACAGGGTCGCGGGGAACCGCGCGAAAACCACGACGAACCCTCGGATCACCACCCGCCGGAGGCGGATCCGGCAGGGGCGCGGCGAACCGCGCAAGCCCCCAGACGCACCCAGGGGCCACGGCTGCCCCTGGCGACGCGCAGACTCAGCCCCTTACACCCCGCAGGGCCATCGTGACCGCCGCCTCCGTAATGGCATCCGGGGTCTCCGCGGCGCCGAGCTCGATGCGCCGCACCGCCGCGTCGACCACGCCCTGGAGCAGCATCGCCGCCAGGCGCGGCTCGCGGTGCCCCATCGCGCCGAGCGCCTCGACGATCATCGCGACGAGCCCACCGTGCGCGGCCCGGATCTTCTCCCGCGCCCCGGCGTCGAGTTCGCTCGCGGAGATGGCCACCACGGCGCGATGCCGGCAGTCCCCGACGAGCGCCAGTTGCCGGCGCACATACGCCTCGACCTTCGCCTCGGGAGCCTCCGCGGCGGCCATCGCCGCCTCGACCTCGGCCGCCCACACCGGGAAGTCGACCGCGCAAAGCTCTTCGACCACGGCCGCGCGGGAGCGGAAGTACTCGTACACGGACGACCGCGCGAGACCTGTCCGCTCGGCGAGGGCCGGGAAGGTCAGCGCCTCCGTACCGCCCTCGGACAGAAGGGACCGTGCGGCGTCCAGCAGGGCGGCTCGCTGCATCGACCGGTGCTCGGCCACGGAGGCCGCTCGAATCCTTGGCACGTCGACCACTGTACGGAGCGACCGCCGCGGACGGCAGCCGCATCGACGACGCGCCGGTGCGCACGGCGCTCCGCCCGCGCAGCCTCAGCGTCCGAAGCCGGCCAGCTTCGCGCGCAGCTGGAGCACCGACTTGGTGTGGATCTGGCTGACCCGGCTCTCGGTCACCCCCAGCACATTGCCGATCTCGGCGAGCGTGAGCCCCTCGTAGTAGTACAGCGTGACCACGGTCTTCTCCCGGTCGGGCAGCGTGTTGATCGCCCGTGCCAGGAACCGGCGCAGCTCGCGGTCCTCGGCGACCTCGACCGGGTTGTCGGCGGCGGTGTCCTCGAGGGTGTCCATCAGGCTGAGCCGCTCGCCCCCCTCACCCCCCACGTGCAGCAGCTCCTCCAGCGCCACCACGTTCGCCAGGGAGAGCTGGCTGAAGACGGCGTGGAGGTCCTCCACACCGATGCCCATCTCCTCGGCCACCTCCCCCTCGGAGGGGGTCCGCCGCAGCCGCGCCTCGAGGGTCGCGTAGGCCCGCTCCACGCTGCGGGCCTTCTGGCGCACCGACCGCGGGATCCAGTCCAGGGCTCTGAGCTCGTCGATCATCGCGCCGCGGATCCGCGTGATCGCGTACGTCTCGAACTTGATCTCCCGGTCGATGTCGAACTTCTCGATCGCGTCGATCAGCCCGAACACGCCCGACGACACGAAGTCGGCCTGTTCCACATTGGCCGGCAGCCCCACGCTCACCCGCCCCGCCACGTATTTGACCAGCGGCGAGTAGTGCAGGATCAGCTGCTCCCGGAGCCGCTCGTCACCCGTCTCCTTGTACGAGCGCCACAACTCGTCGAGCGTCGAGGGAGCGGGCGGGCGCACGCTGCCGCCGTCACGAGCGGCTGGGGGAACCGCCGCCCGGTCGGACCCGGAGGTGTGCTGGGGCATTCGTTGCCTTGTGCCGTTCTGCCGTGAACTGGGAATGTCCGGATGAGGTGTCGGTCTGGTGTGGGGATGCCCGCCTGAGTCGGGATCCTCGTGAGCGTAGCGTGACTGCGGTGTCGCAGTGTGCGAAGGACGAGGGATCACCCGTGCGCGAACGGGCACGAAGGGGCCCATGCCCGGACCCCGGCCGTCGCCGTGCGTATTCGCCGGAAAGGGTCAACTGCGGGATTTGCCAAGGCTGTCGGGGTTCGCCCGGACGGCCGAACACGCTCGGTCAACATGTGCGGTGATCTTGTCGGGCGGCCATCACGGCCTGGCGTGTCAACTTCCAGCCATCGCCGTGTCGTTCGACAAAGCCAAGTGATCGGAGTTCGTACAGTCTGGCGATGGCGTCGTCCTCGGTCGTCCGCGCCTCGCACGCGATGTCCCTCGCGGGCGCCGCGCCCTGTGCGGGCAAGGCGGCGAGAACCCGTCGGGCGGACGGTTCCAGCAGGTCGCGGGGCACCACGGGGCCGCGCCGGTCCGGCGCCAGTTCCCCTATCTCGCCCACCAGTTCGATGATCTCCTCGGCATCGCCGACGAGCACCGCTTCCCCTCGCAGAAGCTCATGGACCCCGGCGGACAGCGCGCTCGTGACCGGCCCCGGTACTCCCATCGTGAAGCGGCCCAGCCGCTGTGCGGCGCGCGCGGTGACCAGGGAGCCACTGCGGTGGGCGGCCTCGACGATCACCGTCCCGCGCGTGAGCGCGGCGATGATCCTGTTGCGGACGATGAACCTGCTGGGTGTCGGGTGATCGCCGGGCGGCAGCTCCCCGATCACCAGTCCCTGTTCCGCGATCCTTGTGATCAGGCCGGCGTGACCGCGCGGATACGGCCGGTCGACGCCGCAGGCGAGCACGGCGACCGTCGCACCGCCCGCGCCCAGCGCTCCCCGGTGGGCGGCCCCGTCGACGCCGTAGGTTCTCTAGCCGGTCTGAGCGTGTTGTCGAAGTGTGGCTGACGCCGATTGGTATCGCCCTGGGGCGCTGACTCAATCCTTGAGGTGCGAGACATTCAGCCCGAGGTCGGTCCTGACCAACTGGGTTCGATTGTCAGACCGCAGCTCTAGTGTTGGGGGGTGACTTCAGAAGTCGGCAAGATTCCGAACGCCGAGGCGGCGCTCTCCGTCGAAGAGACCGTCCTCGGTCAAACAGCCTGGTTTCTTCATGATCAAGGAGACGTTCAGGCAGCGGCCCTCCTCCTGGATGTGGAGGGGATCGAGTGGTCTCCCGGCAACAGGTTCGGCGACTGGATGGATGCCCGCCTCCTCGTCCCAGGCTGGCTGATGGATCGATTCACCGAAGACCTTCTTGCGCGGATCCGGGACGCCCTCCTGCCGATTGCCGAGCGGAACGGAGTGGAAGCACGCTCTGTCTATGTCGGGCCGGCGCTTCCAGAGCTGGGTGCGGACTGGAGGTCAGCTCTTGAGGGCCGGATGACTTCCGACACCGCAACGAACCACGCCGCGCGGGTCAGCGACCCGAAGCCCGATCTGCGACGCGACGGATTCGTCTTTGATTCCCGCGAAGAACTACGGGTCTATGAAGCGCTCAAGCGAGCTCAGGCCGCCCTCCCCACTGACGCCACCATCTCGATCTTTCCCCTGCCCCTGGGCCGTGTGGGTGTCGGCAACACGTGGACGCCAGACTTCCTCGTCGTTCGTGAGGGCAGGGCGGGCCTGATCGAGGTGGACGGGCCGCATCACCGCGGCCGACTGGCAGCTGACGGGACTCGGGATCGGCATTGGCGGAACAGCGGGTTCGTTCACATCGAGCGAATCCTGGTGGAGGAGACCGCCAAGGACTCGGAGCTGGACGCCCTGGTCAGGACCTTCCTCAAGCGGCTGCGGACGCATTAGCCGACCCCGGAGTCACTCACTGCCTCATTCTCCGAGAATGTGTCCCTTCTGTCCCTGATGGGCCCCCGTGATCACCCCTTGGCCTCCGCGTCTTGGGCTGGCGCCTTGCGATCTCGGGGCGATCAATCAGGCCCCGAAGCGCTTCAGCCGAGTCTTGATCTCAGGATCCTTGGTCAGCAGGTTGGGCTTCGCGGGAAAGACTCGGATGGCGTCGAAAAGCTCCCGGTCGTCGCGGCCGGTCAGCTTGTTCTCGATCAATCCAAGGAGCTCGTTCCAGTGCGACTGGGGAAGCGTCTGCTGCAGCTTGCTGACGATCACGTTGTCTGTGAACGACCGCAGCGCGAGTGACGCCTGCTGGGGGTTGAAGCGGGCGATCAGGTCCCGGTAGATCGGGTCGGCGTTGATGGCGATGCCGTTGCCGTTCGTGAGGAACACCTCGACGATTCCAAGAACATACTTTCGACTAAGTCCCTCGGGGACGTCCCCATGCTGGCCCACGAGTTCCTGCAGCCGACGTGCGATCGGCGGCTCGGTGTAGAAGTTGCTCCACCCATTGTGCGCGTCGATCAGCTCATCCAGGGCTCCGTCGAGCTCCCATGCCCGCTCCTCAGACGGCAGGTAGGTCGCGCCCGCGACGAGGTCGATGAGCTGACGAGCGAGGACAGCCTGGGACTGGTCGCCATTGGCTCGGAAGCGCCCGAGTCGGAACCCGAAGTTGTAGCGCGTCTCGTCGGAGATCTTCGGCCAGAGCTCCGGCCAGAGTCGCCGGATGTTGTCCAGGGTCTCCGGCCCAGTCGTCAAGTCGGTGTATCGGCCGAAGAGCCCTGAGGCGAGAGGGTCGGCCTGGACAGGCGGCAGGTTGACGAAGAAGGTGGTGATCTCCTTGATGGCCCCGTCGTCCAGGCGCTTCTCCTTGACCTTCACCAGGAGCTTTTTGACCTGAGCGGTGATGTGGTCGTAGGGCAGCGTGATGACGTGCTTGATGCAGGTCCCGAGCCAGTTGGCCAGCTGGAGCCCATCCAGCTGGGCCTGGTTGGGATGGGCGGCACTCGCCCAGTTACGCATGTAGCGGATGAGGTCGAGCTCCTGGTAGCCGATGTCGCTGATGAGACCGATCTCGCGGCACCCGCCGAGGAGCTTCTGATCGTCGAGCTTGGGGAGGTCGTCCTCGTCCTTGAGGTCCTTGCGCTTGTTGTCGTTCTTCTCCGCGACCTCGTAGAAGTACTGCAGGTCGAAGTTCACGACGCGCTTGCGGAGCTCAAGGACGGTCTCGTCCCAGAGGTAGTTCAAAGCCGCATCGAAGAGGCCGACAGATCCGGCGATGATCATCTTCGAGATGTAGTTGGCCTGGCCTCGCTGTTCGACGGGCAGACGCTGGAGGGCGAAGCCCGTGCTTTCCATCAGGGCGTGTCGCTCTTCGACACCGACGAGGATGCCGTCCGTCGGCAGTCCGGAATTCGCAAGGATGTCCAGGATCAAGGCTTCGAAGGACCTCAGCCCCTGCAGGGCCGTCTCGTGCTGGCCAGGGGTGACCTCGCCACCGGTCGGCCGGGGCTCCAGGTGGCCGCTGCTCATGCTCATGCCCGCGAGCGTAAGCCACCCGCATCGGCAGGAAAGTACGATTTCGCGCGACCAGCCTGAGATCACCACTCCGCCCCTCTTCTTAAGGCCGCCCCGGCGGGCCTCGGGGGATCCTTCCGCGGGGGCGGCCCGGTTCGGGTGGCGGGTCAGGCCGCGTTGGCGGGCGTCGGCGTCAGGGTGTGTGCGGCGCGGGTGATGAGGTCGGCGGCCTGGTCGATGTCCGTGTCGGTGGTGGTGCGGCCGATGCTGAGCCGGAGGGTCGCGCGGGCCTGGTCGCGGGTGAGGCCGATCGCGATGAGGACGTGGGAGGGTTCGCCGCTTCCCGTGTTGCAGGCCGAGCCGGTGGAGGCGGCGATGCCAGGGATGCGGTCGAGGAGGTCGGTGGCCTCGATGCCGGAGAGAGTGAGGCTGAGGTTCCCGGGCAGTCGCCGGTGCGGGTGACCGTTGACAATGGCGCCGGGGATCGCGGCCAGGAGGCGGTCCTGGAGCCGGTCGCGCAGGGCCCGGATGCGGGTCGGGGACGGGACTGCGTCGGTGGTGATGAGGTGGGCGGCGGCGCCGAAGCCGACGATGGCGGGGACGTTGGGGGTGCCGGCCCTCAGCCCGCGTTCTTGTCCGCCGCCGGTCTGCTGTGCGGTGATGCGGGTGCCGCCGCGGATGTAGAGGGCGCCGATGCCCTTGGGGCCGTGGAGTTTGTGGGCGGACAGAGAGGCCAGGTCGACGCCGAGTTCGGCGACGTCGAGGAGTCCGCAGCTGGCGCTCTGGGCGGCGTCGGTGTGCAGGACGATGCCGCGCGGGCTGGTGATCTCGGCGATGGCCGCGAGCCGCTGCAGGGTGCCGATCTCGTTGTTGGCGTGCATCACCGAGACGAGCACGGTGTTCGGGGTGAGGACGGCGGCGATATCGGCGGGATGGACCCGGCCGCGCCCGTCGACGCCGACGCGGGTGAGGGTGTAGCCGTGGTGCTCGACGAGCCGCTGGCAGGCGGCGAGGACGGCCTTGTGTTCGATCGCGGTGGTGACGATGTGCCCGCCCGTAGGGCGGGCGGCGAGGGCCGCGCCGAGGATCGCGAGGTGGTTGGCCTCGGTGGCGCCGGAGGTGAAGACGATCTCCAGCTCGCTCTTGGCGCCGACCAGGTCGGTGACCTGACGGCGGGCGGTGCGGATCGCCCGCGCGGCGGTGCGTCCGCAGGCGTGCGGGCTGGAGGGGTTGCCGTACTCACTGGTGAAGAACGGCAGCATCGCCTCCAGAGCGCGTTCGTCGAGAGGGGTGGTGGCCTGGTGATCGAGGTAAATCGGTGGGTTGTTCATGCGGCCCGCTCCTCGTGTCGGGCGGCGGCCGGTGCCGTCGCGGCGTACTTGCGTTCGCCGTCGACCAGGTCCCAGTAGATGGTGCGGGGCTCCTCGAAGACGGAGAACGCGGTGGCCAGGCAGTGCCAGTTCCGGTTCGGCTGCGACCGGGCGAGGAAGAAGGCGTCCTCGAACAGCCGTCGGGCGCGTCTGGCCAGGGCCTCGCGGGTCGGCTGCGGTCCGAACAGGTGCAGGTAGCCGCGCTGCCGCAGCCAGGTCTCGGCGTGCTCGGCGCCAGCCGCGCCGTCGAGGTGGCCGCCGTCGGTGAGGGTCTGGGAGGCGAGCCGCTCAAGGCGGCGGGTGCGGCGGGCGTCCTCGCCGCCGGGGCACTGGTCCCCGGTGATCTTCCACTCGTGCCAGCGAGGCGGCCGGTAGCGGCCGAAGTCGACGTCGTCGAGTTGGGCGGTGACCTGCGGCGGGATCTGCCCGCGGGTCAGGTCCGCGACGTCGTAGCCGGGCCCGAGGGCCTCCAGGGTCAGCGAACCGGGGCGGCCGGGACCGGGCCGGTCCATGCGGACCAGAACGGTGAGGCGGTTGGTGAAGCGGTTGGTGGGCTCCGCGAGGATCACCGCCCGCCCGTCGGCCAGCAGCCCGGCGGCCCGGGGCCCGATCTCCTCGATGGGGAAGGTGTTGCCGCCGCGGTAGTACTGCTTCTTCTCCACTCCGCCGTCCGAGCGGATCATCAGTGTCTCGGTGCCGGTGGCAGCGGCCAGAGCGTGGGCGGCGGTGCGGAGGGTGGCCGCGCTGTCGCCGGGCTGGATGAGGCAGGCGTTGAGCACGGGCAGTTTCAGCGAGTGCAGCAGGGCCATGGTCTGCCACTTCGGCCAGCGCCGGTCCTTGGCCGCCGCTTCCAGCTCGGCGGCGGTGAGTGCGTGTAACGGGCGGGGCAGGGATATCGCCATCGCGCCGTCCCCCCTTCTTCTCTCTTCAGGCGGCGTCCGCGAGGTGCAGGTCGGCGGTCAGCTCGGCGAAGGTGCGGTCGCGGTTCTCGGTGAAGGGGTGGTCGCGCCAGTCGTAGAAGTCGCCGATGCCGCGCTGGTCCGCGCAGACGCGGCGTACGAACTGCCGGGCGAAGCCGGCCGAGGGCCAGTAGTAGTGCTCTCCGGGCCGCGGGGAGAGGTAGAGGTAGGAGCCGTCCGCGGCCTCCGGGAGGTCCGCCATGGAGATGAGCCGCAGGCCCGGCCCGCCAGTCTTCTCGTAGGCGGCGGTGACCTGGTCCGGGTCGAGGACGGGGATCAGGTGCAGGTGGCAGTGGCTGCAGCAGGAGGCGCCCAGCTCGCAGTCGCGCGGGCCGTGTTCGGCCAGGATCACCGGCCCGTAGCGGGCCTGGATTAGTGTGCGCATCTGTTCGGTCTCCGCGGCGACCCGGGTGAGGGCGGCGGGGGTGACGTCGGCGGCGGCGTCCAGGTGCTCACGGGGCATGAACAGGCAGTAGCCCGGGGTGAGCGAGCCGATGGTCGGCAGCAGCACCCAGCCGCCGGCGGTCTCGGTGATGATCCGGGTCGTGCTCTCGCGTGCGGTGAACTCGGTGCAGAACTGGCAGTCCATCACGATCACCTCTGACTCGGGTTGATGGGGAACTCGTCGGCGTATCGGCTCTTCAGGTCGGCCTCGCGGCCGTAGAAGGGGTGGGATGCGACGTCGTCGGAGTGGGGGCCGTCCAGGGCGAAGACGAGCAGGCGCCCCAGCGGCATTCCGTGGTGCAGACGCAGGACGGCGGGGCCGGTGTTGACCAGCTCCAGCGTCAGGTGCCCGTTCCAGCCGGGCAGCACGAACGGGCTGGTGACGTGGACGGCCAGGCCGACGCGGGCCAGGTGGCTCAGCCCGCCGATCATGCCCATCACTCCGGCGCCGAGCCGCAGCGGCTCTTCGACCGCGCCCAGCAGCATCTCGCCGGGCATCATCTCGTAGTTCGTCCAGTCGGTGACAGGCTCGCCGTAGAGGTCGTCGATGCTCGCCTGGTCGGCCAGGTCGATCACCTGCGTGCTCGGCGCGGTCAGCGGCTGCAGCGGCGAGCCGAGCGTCAACAGCAGTCCGTCGCCGCGGAGTTGGCCGAGCCACTGAAGAGCGTCCTGTTTGATCAGCCAGGTGATCGACTCGGCTGAGAGCATGGCTCACCCCCGGGATTCAGGCAGCGCTGCGGTCATCGCCTTTCGGATCGAAGGCGGCTGCTGAAATGTTCCCCGGGATAGTCCGCGATATCCATATGTCCGGTTGGACATTTAAAGGTTTTCTCGGGATGAAATGCGGAGAAGTTCAGTTCCACTGGCCGTGCGGACAGTGCAAGCTGGGTGAGACCGCATCAGGGAGGGGGCGTCATGGGGCCGTCCTTGCCGTCCGGACCGTTGAAGGTGCCGGGCCCGGAGGGGTTCCGCGCCGATCTGATCTCATGTTCCCCGGATCTTCTGGACCTGACCTGGGACCAGTTGCGGACGCTGATCGTGGTGAGAGAGGCGGGGACCGCGCTCGCCGCGGCGAAGGTGCTGGGGCGCGAGCAGTCCAGCGTGCAGAAGCAGCTCGACATCCTCAACCGCAACTTCCAGGCCCTGACCGGCGAGTTGCTGGTGGTCAAGCAGGGCCGGGGCCGGGACTTCCTGTTCACCCCGACCGGGCTGGAGGTCGTCGAGCGGGCCCGGGCGACCTTCGCCGACTGGCTGCAGGGCATAGCCGACTCCCGCCGCCGGCTCGGCTCGACACTGACGGTGGGGACGACGGAGTTCACCCTCGGCTTCCTGGGCCGGGTGTGGGAGCGGGTTGCCCCGCAGCTGCTGGAGCGGGAGGTCGAGCTGAAGGTCGTGCATGTGCGGACCCGCGACTTCTGGAAGCACCTGGACTCCAACCAGGTCGACCTGCTGTGCGGCGGGCTCGCGGCCGACGCCGCCGCCGAGCGGGTCGCCCCTGAGTACGACTTCCTTGAGTGGCATCGCGAGGGCCTGGCCCTGCTGACGAACCTGCCGGTGCGCGAGCTCGCCGCCAGGACCGTCGGTGTCGACCGGCTGCGGAGTCTGCCGCTGGTGATCCCCTCGCGCGGGGTGATCACCGACTTCGTCGAGCGCTGGTATGGGCCCGACTTCCGCTCGCAGCTGCAGATCGTCGCCGAGATCGACGACATCTATTACGGACTCGCCCTGCTGCGGTCCCGCATGACCTATGGGTGCATGCTGTGTGCCCGCTCCATAGGCCAGGCCGCCGTCGACGGCCGCCTGCCCACTGGTGAGGACTTCCGGCTCATCGACTTCGCCGACGACTTCGACCCCATGCTCCAGTTGGTCTCCGGCGTATTCGCCCGCAAGGGGGAACGCGAGACGTATGGCGCCTCTCACCCGCTGAACATCCTGTGGGACGCCTTCCGTGACGAGGCCGCCTCCGGCAGGCCCCTGCCCCTGTAATTCCCGCTCTGGAGGACCCTCGTGCTGCTGGCCTCGGTCAACCTCAACAAGCGTCTCGGTGCCTCCGGCGCCCGCGCGAACCTCGCCACCTGGCTCCGCGAGCACGGCGTGAAGATCGTGCTCGCGCAGGAGCCGTTCAAGCCCGCCGACCGGACGCCGCCGACTCTGGGAGGCTTCGCCTGCGCGGGTGGGGGCGGGCATCTTGCCGCCTGGGTCAGCGAGGACCTAGCCCCGCCGGCCGTGTCCTCGCCGGCCCCGTGGGTTCAGCGGGTCGAGCTGGAGTGGCTTGTCGTCCTCCAGGTGCATCTCGACGCCTATGCCGGTGCCTCCCGGGCCGCCCAGCTAGCCGAGCTCGCCACGATGGCGACCGCCGAGAAAGGGCGCCCGCTGCTGGTCTGCGGGGATTTCAACCTCGCCCCCCGGCCTGCGGACGGCCTGTTCGGCGAGGAGACGAGCACGTTCACCACCGAGGCCGAACGGCAGGTTCTGCAGCAGCTGACGCGGGTCGCGGGCCTGGTCGACACCACCGCCGACGAGGCGCCCGTCTTCACCTTCGAGCGGGTCTTCAACGGCAAGCCCAGCCGCTTCCGCTGCGATCTCGCCCTGCTCAGCGACCATCTGACGGCGACGACCACCGTCACCGTGGATGCCTCGGTGCGAAGCGGTCCGGCGGCTTTCACCGACCACTCCGCGCTGCTGATCGACCTTCCCCTGACCCTGCAGGCGGCCGAGCCGGACGACGTCCTCTTCGCGCTGAGCGAGCTGACCGGCGACGGCCCCGCTGCCGCCCCGGCCAGGCGGGAGTATCAGCCCCATAAGACCGCGATGAGCCGCCAGGCGCCCTCCCCGGCCTCCCGGGCCGTGACCGAGCACCTGACCGGTCCGCTCAGCGTCCGAAGCGTCCTGGACCACGGCTGCGGCCGCGGCGCCGACGTAGCCCACTACCGCTCGGCGGGCCTGGACGCCGAGGGCTTCGACCCGCACGACGACTTCGGCTGGCCCCGCCCCGAGCGCATGGGGTTCGACCTGGTCACCTCGATGTTCGTCCTCAACGTGCTGCCCGACCCCTGGCAGCGGATCCAGGCCCTCAAGGACGCGGCGTCCTTCGCCCGCCCCGGCGGGCATGTCGTGGTGGTCACCCGCTCACCGGAGGAGATCACCAAGGCCGCCGCGGACGGCGGCTGGAGCGTCCATCACGACGGGTTCTGGTCCAGCCATGCCAAGGGGACCTTCCAGCGCGGCATCACCCCGGGCGAGATCACCGCCCTCGCCCGCCAGGCAGGGCTCCAGCCCGCCGAGGGCGCCCCGGTGCTGCCGCTGCCCGGGGTCTGCCATGCCGTCCTGACCAAGCCGACGGCGTAAGACGTACCGGCGAACGTCCCCAGCCGCCTGCGGCCTGGTGCACGAAACCGTGTACCAACGAACGTACTCAGCCGGGTACGACGTTGTGCACGAAGTGGTGCACCGAATGACGGCCGAAGCGGCCGTGGTCAGCGGTTGCCGGTCCAGACGATCCGGTCCGCGAAGCCGCCGCGCTGACTCGCCTTGACCTCGCGGATCTTCTCCAGCTGTCCCGCGTCGACCCCCAGGTCCGCGGCGAGCGCGTGCACGACCTCCAGTACGTCCGCGAGTTCCTCCGGCGCCTTGGCGTCGTCGGCCTCCAGGAACTCGGCGACCTCCTCGCCGAGCTTGTCCCGCAGGCGGTTGCGGTACTCCTCCGAGCCCGCGATGTAGGTGACGGGCTCGGCCCCGTCCTCGCGGATGATCTGCGGAATCCGGTCCCGCACCAACTTGCCGTACTCACCCTTGCGGTTCACCGGTTGTTCTCCCGCACCCATCACCGCGAGGCGGGCCCCGATGGCCGCCCCTTCATGCCGAGGCAGCCTAGGCAAATCGCCTCACTGCTCGCCATGTGAACCGCCATTCCCACCCGTTCGGGTCCAGGATGGCTCAGAATCAGCGCCGGCCGCGCGGAAGCGGGCGGTGAGCCCGGCCGACGGGGGCCGTCCGCTGAGGTGGCGGGTTCAGGGCGGTGACGCCCAGCGCGGCGTCCCGGGCGGCCACTGCCTCATCGCGTTCGGTGATCGCCTCGGCCCGTTCCCGGGCCAGCTGCTCGATCATGACCGCGTAGGTGCCCAGCAAGTCCGCCAGCTGCCGTTTCTCCTTCCGGACCCTGGCCAGGTCCTCGCGAAGCTTGTCGATCTCGGCCTCGGCCTTCTTGACCGGCTCGCTCTTGTGCCGGACGGCCTTGAACTCCGCCTGGTACTTGGCCATAAGCGTGGTCGGATACTTATGTGTCAGCAGCCACCGCTTGACCTGGGCTTCTTCGGCGAGGTCGAGGATGGTGAGCTTGCCCGAGGAGTGCAGCGGAGTGCCGGCCAGCAGCCGGTCGGCGGCCGCCCGCAGTTTGAGGCACAACTCCCGCGGCGGATCCTGCTCGGCCGTCACCGGTCTTCTCCTGCGGGCCGTCCGCGCTCGTGCTCGTCGATGAGCCATTCCAGATTGGCCAGGCGGCGGCGTTCACGTTCCCAGCGGATCGCCGGGCTCGACTGATCAGTGACCTTGATCCGCAGTTCGGTGGCCTCGGCCCGCAGTTTGTCGATGTTCTCCTCGGTGCGGCAGATGTTGCCGCAGGCCGGGTGACAGCCCTCGGTGTCCGGGGTGACCCGTGCGTCGTCGAGCGAGGGCTCCAGCTCGCAGCGTGCCGTCGGGGCAGCGAAGACGCAGGTCATCCCCTTGCCCGGGTAGATCTGCAGCGAGGGGTTCGCCATCACATGCCTCGCCTCCGCCCCGGTCCGCAGGACGCGCCCGGCGAACCTCCTCGCCCCTCCGCTGACCCGCGACCGATAGGCACCCGCTGCCGGGCCGCTGACGTGCTCACCGGCCTTCAGCCGCCGGTCGGCGTCCTGCAGGTCTTCCAGCCGGGTGAGCCACCGCTCGAACGCGAGGTCGTCGGGGAAGCCCGATGCGTAAGTGCCGGCATAGCCCTGGGTGATCTGGACCCGCAGATGCCCGTACTGAATCGCCGCGGCGACCATCCCGCGCGGGCGGCGGCAGATGAACCAGGCCAGTGTGCGCCGCAGGCGGGAGATCGTCAGGCGCTTCGGATCGACGGGGATCACATCGGTGCGGCCATGCCGACCGCAGAAGGCGTTCACCCAGGCGATGAAGCGGTTCAGGTCGTCGTTGATCGAGGCGAGGGTGCGGGCCCCGCCGCCTTCATGCTGGTCGCGTTCGTCCGCCACCAGCCAGACGGGAAACAGGGCCTCGGCGTCGTGAAGGCGTTCTTGGACACTGATCGCCGTGGCGACCAGGTCGGGGGCGATCCACGGCTCGTCGCGGAACTGTCCCTCGGGGATCTTGGCGCCGTTCTCGTCGCGGGCGTTCTTCCACTTCCGGCCGTGGACCTCCCACAGTTTCGTCACCTTGTCCCGGCGCAGGCAGCCGCGCTGCAGGCTGACCGCCTCCCCGGGGCGGCAGCCGGTCAGATAGGCCACCAGAAGGAAGCACGCGGTCGACAGCGTCCGCACCATCTTCTTGACGTCGCTGTAGGCGATGTTCTTCGTCCAGGGCTCGCCGTTCAGCATGCCCTTTGGGCGGGCCGCCAGGAAGGTGCCGTGGGCCACGGGGAGGCCGGAGGTCAGGAACATGGTTCGGTATGCCTGGTTCTTCTGCATTGCAGTGGGCGAGAGATCCAGGAGTTTGGCGAGGAAAGGCCAGTCCGGCTCCCATCTGCCGTCCTCCCGCTGCCTGCCGGGCAGGTCGCGGCCCTGTGCGCGGAAGGATTCGATCAAGGCGCCGACCTCCGGGGTCGCCCCGGCCTTGCCCGGGATCCGGACCCGGCGGTGCGGGCCGGGGCTGTAGCGGCCGGGCTGGAGGCCGAACAACGGTCTGAACTCCTCCATGGCCGCGATGATGTCCTCGGCGAAGTCCTCGACGAACCGCGCCGCCCACAACACCGCCATCGTCATCGTCGTCTCCTGGATGCGGGCGGTGGCGTTCTCCCGGTCCCGCGTGGACTTGCCAAGCAGAATCCTGGACTCCTTCCCGCCCCAGGGCGGCATCTCGGGAAGCCGCCCCTCGGCTGGCAGCAGCTCACGGAAGGCCCACAACCGGCGGACGGCCTGCAGCAGATCTGAGCGGTTGCCGTGGGTCATCTCCGCGTCCCGCACCGCGTCGAGATAGTCCTCCAGATCCTCCGGCGTCACCTCCGCGATCGAGGTGAACCCGTAGACATCCATCCAGTCCAACAGGCCCCGCAGACAGCGGAGCTGGGAGACCATCGTGTAGACCGCCAACTTGCCGTCGATGTTCGCCCGGCGAAGGATCGTCAGATCCTCGTCGCAGTTCAGCTCCATCCAGATGTAGATCTTGGCGATGTCGCGGAACCGCTCGGGCACCAGGGCGAAGTTGATGCTGACCGAGGCCATGTGATCTTCAAGGATCGCCGGTCGCAGGTTCCAGCGCATGTCGCCCACGACTGACAGCCTCGAGCGGTCGGTGCCTTCCCGCAGCTGCCGGTTCTGCAGAACCACCGTGTCGGGGCCGGGCACGAAGATCTCTTTCGGCTCAAGGGCCGCGTCATCGGTACTCATCGTTCGTCCAGCTCCCCGTCCAGCAGCCGCCGCACCAGTTCTCTCTCCTCGTCGCCAGCCGCCGCGCGGGCCTGGTCCTCGGCGCGTTTGCCCGCCAGCCGGATCAGGTCTTCCAGCTCTTCGAAGGGCAGCGCGAACCGCTCGGCCCAGCGCAGGGCCGTCATGTGTGCGCGTCGTTCGTCGATCATGTCCCGGGCCACCACCTGAAGCGGCAGGTGATGGGGCATCGCGCGGGCGCACGGGCATTCCAGGCACTTCAGGAACGAGGCCCGGCAGGGCTCGCCGGGCGGGCTGTGCGGACCGTTCTTGTTGTCCGCGCAGGCGGCCAGCACCGTGTCGGCGTCCCGGGCGACCAGCAGCCGCATCATCTCCGTGGTCACCCCGAAGCGCTTGGCGACGGTCTCCGGGTCGCGCAGGGCCTCGGCGACATCCGCCGCACTCAGCCGCGTGATGCGGCCCGCGGTGCGAGCCTTGGTGACTTCCTTCTCCAGCACGTCGGCGACCAGCTTCTGGTACTCGCGCAGGCTCGACTTATCCCGCCGCAGGTAGATGTTCGCGAGCGTCTCCCGGGTCTGGGCCACCGGTTTCTGTTCCCGTGCCCCGTGGGTGACCCGCATCCGTCCGACGCCCACGATCAGACGCTGCGGGTTGCCGTCCTTGTCCGGCTCCTCGGCGACCAGGTTCAAACCGGCGCCCCAATACCCGACCGCCGAGTCCGACAGCCGGTCGCGGAAGCCTCGCCCGCTCACGTTGCGGCGCTTGACCACCTCGGCCCGCTTGGCCTTGCGGCCCTTCCCGGCCTTGGGGACCCAGTAGACCAGCAGCCGGTCGCTGCCCTTGATCCGCCGCGACGAGGCGGTCAGCTCCAGCGCGAGCATGTAGAGGCCGAACGGCGTATGCAGCTCGTCGCGGGCCGACAGCTCGCCCTCCTCCTCCGGTGCCGCGGCCCACGATGGCAGGTCGCTCAGCGCGGCCGTCATGTAGCGCCGCAGGCCCCGCCGCGGCTTGCTCAAGTCGACCTGGACCGTGGCCAGCGGCCCGGCCCCGCCGTCAGGACGGTGGAAGGCGGCCGGCGCCTTGATGATCGTCGAGCCGTTCTCCCCAGTCAGCCGCACCAGCAGAATCACCAGCGCGCAAGTCTCGGCCAGACTCAGGTGCAGCCGGCTGGTCAGGTCGGTCACGATGCCATGCGGGACGATCCACGGCGCCAGGCCGTTGCCCCACTTGTTGCGCGGCATCTCCCCGGTCGTCTCGACCATATCGAGGATCGAGCCGTACTCGTAGAGCACCGGCTCGTCCTCGCGTGAGATGCCGCCCTCACGCCACCGCTCCAGCACCTCACGGGACTCCCTGATGCGCTTCGCTGCCGCCCGCACCACCTTCCGCGCGGCGTCCAGGATCGCCTTCTCCTCGGCCCGGCTGTAGCTGCCCCGCGAGACGATCTTCTCCCGGCGGTCCGGCACCCACTGCGCGCACTGAGCGGCGAACTGCGGCGTCAGCCCCTCCATGTTCGCCAGCAGCGACCGCAGCAGCCCCACCGCCATCCCGGCGCTCGGTGCATCCCCCCTGTTCAGCAAGAACGCCTTCAGGTGCCGCGGCGCCAGATCCTGCGGGACCTGCGGACGTGCCTCGTCGAAGAGCAGAACGTCGATGAAGTAGCCCAGCTGCCGGAAGGCGTTGTTGGCAGCACCGGACGCCTTCACCTTCCCGGCCGGCCCCACGTGCGCGTCGAAGGCACGGGCGAACGCCTCCTGCAGGGGGCGGGCCACCGGGAACGTCGTGAAGTCGTAGTCGACCACCTCGTCGAGGTCCTGCTCGGAGAAGAACCGCACCCGGCACTGGCCGTCATCCAGGAACAGCCGCTGCGGCGGGGTGTAGCCCCCCTCCGGCATCTCCGCCGGACGCCCCGGGCTCACCGGCCCGCCACCGGATCGCCCAGCACCCGCCGGTCCGCGCCGTAGACCGCCGCCATCAGGTCCGGGATGCCGCTGTTGTCGGCGTGCATCAGCAGCAGCTCCAGCTCCAAAGCCTCGAACGGCTCCAAGTACGTCTCCTTGGTCGTGCGCTGATCGGCATGCCCGAGCATCAGCCGCACCAGGTCCCAGGTGCTGCCGAACTCGTAGCGCAGGTCGCGCAGCTCCTCCCCGTCCAGGTGCGCGAACTTCTTGTCGAACAGCAGCCGGCCCACCGAGAACCAGCGCAGTGCGACACTGTGGCGGAGCATGTGGGCGGCGCCCGCGAAGCCCTGACGCCCCAGGTCCTCCCGCAGCCGCTTGTTGGCCTGGGTGAAGATGTGCTGCCAGCCGTGCGGGTCCCGCGGCATCCCGTCCTCGTTCAACCACAGCGCCACCGGTTCCAGCCCCTGCGGTGTCTCGCGCAGCAGCAGTCGGCGGGCCGCCGGCGTCAGCGAATCGAGCGGCACCTGCTCCACCACGCCGTCCTGCCCCACCAGCCTCGCCCGCCGCCCGGACAGCACCCGCGTCACCAACCGGGTCCCCGTCATGCGCTCATAGCGCCCGGCGGCCTGGGCCCGCCGCACCGCCGTGGCCCGCTCGCCCTCGCAGTAGTTCAGCACCGGCACCAGGCCCTTGCGCGACATCCAGAACTTGCGGGCCACCTTGCCCTTGGCCGTCTGCTCGGCCAGGTGGCAGGTGTAGAAGCCGCGGCTGGGGTCGTCCGGCGGGAGCTCGACCAGCAGCAACGAGCCGCCCTCCTCCAGCCGCAGCCCCGAGTTGTAGAGGCAGTCCGCGAAGGCGGCGTTGCGCTGCCCATTGCGTCCCCGCCAGCCCGGGTCCTCGTCGCCCTCCAGCGTCAGCCCGAGCAGTCCGCAGTCCCGATAGCGCTCGTAGCCCGCTGGGTCGAACCACTTCACATCCCGGTCCCGCGTCGCCTTCGGGTCGGTCACCACCTTCTCCGACCGCGTACCGTCTCGGCGCTTGCCCCTCCCCGGGCGCGTCCGGATCGGGTTGGGGATCTGAAACTCGTTCGCCGCCCACAAGTAGAAGAGCCGGACGTTGATGATGTTGTCGCTGTAGGTGCCCGACTCCACCAGGCGCGTGTTGCGCCCGTCCAGCATCCGCCAGGTCTTGAATGCCTCCACCGCGGTCGGCTCGACGTCGTCCCACGGACGCCCGTACGCCCACAAGAAGCTCAGCCACACCACGAGGCTGTACGCGTACTTCCTCCAGGTCAGCCGCCCCAGGTCGCGGACCTCGTCGCTGTCGAACCATCGGTCCACCCGAAGATCCGGAGCCCCCAGCGGATCCAGCAGGAAGGGCTGACCCGCCCTCCGCGGCCGCGCCGCGGCCCGCAACAGGACATCCCGATGTTGCAACACGACCGGATCGTCGTGCTCAGGGGGAAGATCCACCTGATCCCCGTGAAAGTAGACCTTCCATCTCACATCACGGATCCTGCATAGCCCCACGTCACACCAGGGCCTCAACGACTTCCGTTCACCCGAACAGGTGACCCTCGCTGTACCCGATCCTCAGCAACACGGCTCTGCAACAACACAAGACTCGCTAGAGAACGTAGGCTCCGCCCGACACCACGACCCAGCCGCGCTCGGCCAGGGCGGCGGAGAGCGTGGCCGCCATGTGCGCGCCGTACTCGGTACAGGCGCGCGCGCCGACGACGGCGACCGAGCGCAGCGCCCATATCCGCAGGCTGGGCCTGCCGCGCACCCACAGTCCGACGGGTCGGGCGTCCCCGAGGTCATCGAGCTGGGCGGGCCATTCGGGCGCTCCCGGACACACGAACCGCATGCCTGCCTCCCGCGCCTCGGCCCAGTCCCGCTCCGGCTCGGCCCGTGCCGCCCGCGCCCGCAGCCCCGACCAGCGCTTCTCCGTCACGCCCGGCAGCCGCCGGTCCGCGCGCAGCCGCAGGGCCACCTCCTCGGCGCCGTGTTCCCGCAGCCAGCGGCCCGCCACCGCGTCCCCGGGTTCGATGACCCGGCCGAGGAAGACCCGGGCGAGGCATTCACCGCCGGGGGCGCCACCGCCGGTCACACCGACGCCCCGATCGCCATCGGCACTCCCCGGGGGACTCCGGTGCGCAGGTGCAGGGCGAGTGCGACATCCGTGGCGTCCGGCCGGTCGCGGCCCACCAGGTCCGCGACGGTCCAGGCCACCCGCAGCACGCGGTCGAGCCCCCGGGCCGTGAGCACGCCGCGCTCCAGACTGCGCTCGGCTTCCTCCAGCGCCCCGCTCGCGGGGTGCCAGTGCCCGCGCAGCTCCCGTCCCGGCACCTCGCTGTTGGTCCGCCAGGGAGTGCCCTTCAGCCTCGTGGCAGCCCTCTCCCTGGCCGCCCGGACCCGTTCGGCGACCGTTGAGGTGGACTCGCCCCGCGCACCGAGCCCGGCCAGCTCGGCACGCGTGACCGCCTCCACCTCGACGCGAAGATCAACCCGGTCCAGAAGGGGTCCGGAGAGCCTGGCCCGGTAGCGGCGGATCGCCGAGGGCGGGCATTCGCACAGCGTGTCGCGCCGGGAGAAGCGGCCACAGGGACAGGGATTGGCCGCGAGCACCATCAGGAAGCGCGCCGGAAAGCGCACGACGCCGGCACTGCGCGCGATCACGACGTGCCCGGATTCCAGGGGCTGCCGCAGAGCGTCCAGCGCCCGGCTGCTGAACTCGGGGGTCTCGTCAAGGAAGAGGACGCCGCGGTGGGAGAGCGACACCGCGCCGGGCCGGGGGATGCCGGGGCCCCCGCCGACGAGTGCCTGCATGGTGGCCGAGTGGTGCGGGGCGCAGTAGGGCGCGAGGTCGATCAGCGGCTTGTCCACAGGAAGCAGGCCCGCCACCGAGTGCACCGCGGTGACCTCCAGGGAGTCCGCCCGTCCGAGCCTCGGCAGGATTCCGGGCAGCCGCTCGGCCAGCATCGTCTTCCCGGCGCCCGGCGGCCCTTCCAGGAAGAGATGGTGCCCGCCGGCCGCGGCGACCTCGACCGCCATGCGCGCGGGGATCTGGCCCACGACGTCCGCCAGATCGAGCCCCTGTTCGTACTGCCCGGCGCCGGCGCTGTGCGTTGCGGTGGCTGCGCCGGTGCCCGGCATGCGCAGTCCGGCGAGCAGCGGATCCGGGCCGTCCTGGCCGTCCGGCTCCTCGTCGGGCACGGGCTCGTCCGTGAGGACGGCGATCAGCTGGCGCAGGCTGCGGACGCCCAGCACGGACACCCCTGGCACCAGCGAGGCCTCGGCTGCGGCGCACTCCGGCACGACCACCTGTTCGTATCCCGCGTCCGCCGCGGCCAGCACCGCCGGCAGGATGCCGCGGACCGGCCGGACCCGCCCGTCCAGACCGAGCTCGCCGATCATCACGATGTCCGCGAGCACCCGCGGATCGATCCGCTCCGCGGCGCCGAGAACGGCGCAGGCGACCGCGAGGTCGAACCCGCTTCCACCCTTCGGTACGGACGCGGGGCTCAGCCCGACCGTGAGCTTCTTCGAGGGCCACTCGGCTCCCGAGTTCACCACGGCGGCCCGCACCCGGTCGCGGCTCTCCGTGAGGCTCTTGTCGGGCAGGCCCACCAGGGTGAACGCCGCCACGCCCGGTTCGAGGTCGGCCTGGACCTCGACCACCACGCCCTCGACCCCGGCCAGTGCCACCGAGCAGGTACGCGCGAAGCCCATCAGGCCACCCCCCGCGCATGCTCCACGACCGCGGCACCGCGCTCGGGCAGGACGACACCGACCACATCGATGCGCACCCGCCCGGTGGCGCCCCTCCGTGGTCCTGTGTCCAGCGCTCGGCCAGGCCCCGCAGCCGCTCGGCCTTCGCGGGCGTAACGGCGGCCATCGGGTCTTCGAATCCGCGGCCCCTGCGGGTCTTGACCTCGCAGACGACCAGCACGTCACCGTCCCTGGCGACGATGTCGATCTCACCGATCCTTCCGCAGCGCCAGTTGCGCTCCAGGACCGTCATCCCGGCCGCCGCCATCCATCGGGCGGCCAGATCCTCTCCGTACCTGCCGAGTGCACCTCGTGCGTTCATGTCGGCACCACCTCCGGCGCCAACCGTCACGCATCCGCCTCCACAAAGTGGATCTTGGTGGACAACTCAGCGGCTGTGGACAACTCCGTCACCCGCACGGGGCTTCCGTTACCCACACGGAGCTTTCGTCACCAGCCCCGGGGCTTCCGTCAGCCGCCCGGGAGCTCCAGATCGGTCTTGTTCAGCTCCTCGATGTTCACGTCCTTGAACGTCAGCACCCGCACCTGCTTCACGAAGCGGGCGGGCCGGTACATGTCCCAGACCCAGGCGTCCGCCATGGACACCTCGAAGAACACCTCGCCCTGCACCGAGTGCACCTGCATCTCGTAGTCATTGGTGAGGTAGAAGCGCCGCTCGGTCTCGATCACGTATTTGAACAGACCGACGACATCGCGGTACTCCCGGTAGAGCTTCAGCTCCATCTCGGTCTCGTACTTCTCGAGGTCCTCGGCGCTCATGGCATGTTCCCCTTCAGCCGTGCGGTCCCACCATTGTGCGCCAGTCCCGTGAGCCTCTAGACAATTTCCGTGTCAAGGACCTCGGGCCTGGCCGGGGGACCTTCGTCGAGCAGCCTGTGCAGCAGCTCGGCGAGTCTCTTCGGATACACCGTCTCATGCGCCCGGGCCAGTTCCCCGCACGTCCACCACCGCGCTCCGGCGACACTGCGCCGTTCCAGCTCGGTCAGGCCCGGCGCGGAGGTGGCCGTCTGGCCCGTACGGGCCAGGAAGTACCACTCGTCCTGGTCCCAGCGGCGCCCGGCGAACGGGAACGAGCACCTGCGCTGCCACAGCACGGGCCCCAGTTCGACCTCCGTGATGCCGGTTTCCTCGGCCAGTTCGCGCAGCGCGGCCTGCTCGCGGGTCTCCTCGCCCTCCACGCCGCCGCCGGGGGTGAACCACCAGTCGTCGGCCGGATCGTCCGGCTCGTGCCCGTGCAGCAGCAGAATGCGGTCCTGCGGGTCGAGCAGCACCACCCGGGCCACCTTGCGGGGCCCCGAGGCGTCCGTGAGCGACGGCTCAGCGGGCACCGGCGAGCTCCGTCCGCCGGGAGTCCCGCCTGCCCCGGCCGGCCAGCCTGGCCACCGGCCCGTACGCAGCACCGCCCAGCACCAGCACCGCACCCGCCACGATCGCGCCGAGGACCAGCCGCAGAGGTCCGGGCGACGAGATCGGGCCCAGCGCCTCGAAGCCGGTCGGGCGCTTCAGCATGCCGTTCATCGGCCACGCCACGGCATCCACACGGGCGTCCACGGCGCTGCGCGGCACCGTGCCGCTGAACGCCTCCGTCAGGTGGGCCGTGGAGTCCAGGGAACCGCTGCGGGCGTCACCCAGAAGGAACAGCCGCCCCTCGGGGACCGTGATCGTGGGGATCTTCTTCCACTCCGCGGGCCCGCCCTTGGGCAGGTAGGGCTCCTGGATCTCCTTGCTGTTGACGGTCAGCTTGCCGTCGGTGCAACAGGCGACCGTGTCGCCGCCGACCGCCACGACCCGCTTGACCAGGGGCATGTCGCCCCAGCTCTTCTGCCGGAAGACGACGACGTCGCCGCGCTGGATGTCCGCCCCGTCGACGCGCTGGGCCAGGACCCGGTCACCGGCGGCGATGGTGGGCGACATCGACTCGGTCGGCACGGTGTAGGGCTTGTACAGGACCGCGCCCCAGGCGAACCCGCCGAGGAAGAGGACACAGCCGAGGGCCACGGCCAGTCCCGACAGTATGCTGCCGAGCCGCCCATGGCCCTCTTGCGTACGACCAGTCCTGCTCATCCCGGTGCTCCCCAGGTCGGAGATTCGATCCCGTGGCCCGTGCCGGGCCCCGGAAGATCGGCGATCTGGGACGGCACCCTACCCGGCGGTACCGTCTCCAGAAACCCTCGGGTTACCGGCGGTGAGGCGCGCCCTGACCCGCCGCCTGCGCCACAGCACGAGCGGTGCCGCGCCCGTGAGGCCCAGCGCTCCGGGGGCCGTCGTGTTCAGGCCCTGGTCGAAGGTGTCCGGGATCGGCAGCGTGTTCCAGCGGGTGGGCGGCCAGGCGATGACGATGGCGCGTCCCACGACGTTCCCCACCGGCACGAAGCCCTGGTACTTGTCCTGCTGGTGGTAGCGGGAGTCCAGCGAGTTCTGCCGGTGGTCACCCATGACCCAGATTTTGCCCGGCGGAACCGTGACCTTGAACTGGCCACCCTGGTCGTCCACGCTGCACGGCGTGTTGCCGGGGTACACATACGGCTCGTTCAGCGCCTTGCCGTTGACCATCAGCGGCCCGGTGCCCCGGCACTCGATGGTGTCCCCGGCGACGCCGACCACCCGCTTGATGAGGTCCTTCTCCTCCGCGGACGGCATCAGGCCGATCCAGCTGAGCGCGGTCTGCAGGGCGTTCGGGCTGCTGGTGGGCTCACCCGCGAGCCAGTTGTCCGGGTCGTGGAAGACCACGACCTCGCCACGCGAGGGCTCGGAGCCGAACCAGGGCGTCAGCTTGTCGACGAGAACCCGGTCACCCTGCTGGAGGGTGTTCTGCATCGAGTCCGAGGGGATCGAGAACGCCTGCACCAGGAACGTCTTGATCAGCAGCGCCAGCACCAGGGCGATGCCGATCAGGAGCGGAAGCTCCTTCCAGAAGGAGCGCTGCTTGTTCGGGCCTGGGGTCTGCCCGTCCCGGCCCTGCGTACCGCCGCCGGAGGAGCCGCTCCCGGAGCCCGCGTGGTCTTCCGTGGCCGGGGAAGCCAAGTCGTCGGACCGCTCCGGCTGCTCTTCGGGACCCTCGTGTCCGGATCGTGCGCCGACCGCCAAATCCCCCACATCCACTCCTCACTCCGTATCGCCGCCGGCGCCCCACTCGACGCAGGCCCACCACTCCCATAACGAGCGGGAGTTCCGCAGGGCTCGGGAGGGGGATCAATCCGTATCGATCCGCGGAGGCCACCCTATGCGACGGACCGAGTGCGGTAGTCGACCCGCTCCGCACCGACGCGTAAGTGTCCGGCTCTTTCAGCCGGGTCCAGTCTCCGACCGGCCAGACGATGCCCATGGCACGGCCGACGACGGATTTCTCTGAGACAGTACCGCTGAACGCCTCGCTCTGGTGGTAACGCGAGTCGGCCGAGTTGGCGCGGTGGTCACCCATGACCCACAAACGGCCCGGCGGCACGGTCACCGAGAAGGAGAAGTCGGAAGGTTTGTTCCCCGGGTGAATGTACGGCTCGTTCAGGGGTGTCCCGTTGACGGTGACGCGCCCCTGCGTGTCGCAGCACTTGACGGTGTCTCCGCCGACGGCGACGACCCGCTTGATGAGATCCCTGTCGTTGTCGGACGGCAGCAGGCCGATCCAGGTGAGTCCTTCCTTGATCTGTTTGATGACCACGGGGTCGTGGTGCGGCGTCGTCTTCTCGCCGGCAAGCCAGTCGCCGGGGTCCCTGAACACGACGACGTCGCCGCGCTGCGGCTCGGAACCGAACCACGGGGTCAGCTTGTCGACGACGACGCGGTCGCCGACCTGGATCGTGTTCTCCATCGAGCCGGACGGGATCACGAACGCCTGCACAAGGAACGTCTTCAGGACCAGGGCTATGAGGACTGCGACACCGACCAGAAGCGGTATCTCCCTGACGGCGGAGCGCCTCCTCTTGCGCTTGACCTTGCGCTGGAGCTTGCGCCGCTCGGCGCGGCTGCGGCCCGTGGGCGCGCTCCCCCCGGCGCGCCGTACGCCGGTGGGCAGGAGATTCTGTGCGACGGTGTCCGTCGTCACACCGCGCGGCTTTCCGCGGCTACCCATGGGCACCGCCCGCGGCGGGCACCCGCGCGTAGGCGCCGGACCGCGTGACGTGCCTGATGTGGGCAGCGGGCCAGACCACCCAGTCGGCCCTGCCGATCACCGCTCCGACCGGCACCATGCCGCCGCCGGGCGAGCCCAGATGGTCCCGTGAGTCGCTGGAGTCAGCGCGGTGGTCGCCGAGCACGAAGAGCGTGCCCTTGGGCACGACCGCATCGAAGGGCACGTCGGACGGGCTGTTCCCGGGATACAGGAACGACGACTCGTCGACCGGCCGGCCGTTCACCTCGAGCCTCCCCACCTTGTCGCAGCAGACCACGTGGTCTCCCCCTACACCTACTACCCGTTTGACGTAGTCGGCGTTCCCGAAATAGCCGGTGCCGTCGAACACGACCACGTCTCCCCGCTGCGGCTCCGATCCGAAACGGTACGCCAACTTATTTACGAGAACGCGGTCCCCAACCCTCAATCCGCGCTCCATCGAGCTGCTGGGAATGTCGAACGGCTGCACGGCGAAGGTGCCGAGCGCGAGGACGAACAGCAGGCAGACCAGCGCGGTCAGGGTGATGCGCCCACCGGGCAGCCAGTCGGCCGCCCGGGACAGCAACGCAAAGCGCGACCGTCCCTCCGGACCCGATGAGTCCGAGATCGTCTCGGACCCGGCGGGGCCGGAGGAGCGGTCGCGCTCCACGTACTGTGCTTCGGTGTCCATAGGGGCCAGATGCTATCCGGCCCCGAAGTGAACCCCCGGAGGCGCTCAGTTCTCGCGCTTCTCCTTGATCTTCGCCGCCTTGCCGCGCAGGTCGCGCAGGTAGTACAGCTTGGCGCGGCGCACGTCACCACGAGTGACGAGCTCGATCTTCTCCACGATCGGGGTGTGCACCGGGAAGGTGCGCTCGACGCCGACGGAGAAGGAGACCTTGCGGACCGTGAAGGTCTCGCGCACGCCGGCACCCTGGCGACGGATCACCACGCCCTTGAACTGCTGCACACGGGAGCGGTTGCCCTCGATGACGCGCACGTGCACGTTGACGGTGTCACCCGGGCGGAAGCCCGGGATGTCGCTGCGCAGGGACGCGGCGTCGACGGAGTCGAGCAGGTGAGACATTTCGTCTGCTTTCTTCGCCCATGCCACAGGTCATCGGCGGAAGGTAGGTGTTCGGTAAGAATGCCGACCGTGTCGGGGCGGGCGTCGTGTCCCCCTGTGGCAGGGGCGCACGCCGGACGGCGGACAGCAGCGGCCTATTCTTCCATGCCCTCTGGCCTGCGCCAAAATCGGCCTTGGGGGGTGCCCTCCGGGTCCGGTGCCCAGCCCAGGATGGAGAGCATTTCGCGGTCCTTCTTGTCGAAGGCCGCCGGGTCGCACCGCTCGATCAGATCGGGCCGGTGGGCCGTCGTGCGCTTCAGGGCCTCGTCCCGGCGCCAGCGGGCGATCTTTCCGTGGTGGCCGCTGAGCAGCACCTCGGGGATGTCCCGGCCGCGCCAGTCGGGCGGCTTGGTGTAGACGGGGCCTTCCAGGAGGTTCGCCATCGCGCCGGGCGCGAAGGAATCGTCCCGGTGGGACTCGGCGTTGCCGAGGACCCCGGGAAGCAGCCGGGCCACCGCTTCGGTGATGACGAGCACGGCCGCCTCTCCCCCGGCGAGGACGTAGTCGCCGATGGACACCTCGTAGACCGGTATCCGGGTCGCGTACTCGTCGATGACACGGCGGTCGATGCCCTCGTAGCGGGCGGGCGTGAAGATCAGCCACGGGCGCCCGGACAGCTCGACGGCGAGTTCCTGGGTGAAGGGACGGCCACTGGGGGTGGGGACGATCAGGGCGGGCGCGCCGGAACCCGTCTCGTAGCCGTCGGCCAGGATGTCGTCCAGCGCCTCACCCCAGGGCTCGGTCTTCATGACCATGCCGGGGCCGCCACCGTACGGAGTGTCGTCCACAGTGTTGTGACGGTCGTGGGTCCAGGCCCGCAGATCATGCACCTGGACGTTCAGCTGCCCGCGCGCGCGTGCCTTGCCGACGAGGGAGACGTTCAGCGGTTCGAGGTACTCGGGGAAGATCGTGACGACGTCGAGCCGCATTACACCGCTCCCCCGGAGCCTTCGGAGTCCTCGGAGTCCCTGCTGGAGGCGATCTCCGCGCGGTCGTCGATCAGACCGGGCGGCGGGTCGATGACCGCGCGCTGCTCCTCGAGGTCGATCTCGGTGACGATCTCCGACACGAACGGGATCAAGACCTCGCTGCCATCGGGCCGCTCGACCACGAACAGGTCCTGGGAGGGCAGGTGGGAGATCTCGGTGATCCGGCCGACCTCCTCGCCGTCCACGGTCACCACATCCAGGTCGATGAGCTGGTGGTCGTAGTACTCGTCCTCGTCCTCGGGCACCTCGTCCGGATCGACCTCGGCGATCAGCAGGATGTTGCGCAGCGCCTCGGCGCCGTTGCGGTCGCTCACGCCCTCGAAGCGCAACAGGAGACGCCCGCTGTGCACACGGCCGTTCTCGATGGTCAACGGGCCGGCCGAGGCCGGTTCGGTGAGCAGGACCGCGCCGGGGGCGAGCCTCAGCTCGGGCTCGTCGGTACGTACCTCGACGGTGACCTCGCCCTTGATGCCGTGGGCTCGGCCGATCCGTGCGACTACCAGCTGCACTGTGCTTGATCTCCTGTCTCGCCGGGCCGCGTGTCCCGCGGTCCGGCCATACGACTACGGGCCGGGGACGGCCCAGTGGCCCTCCCCGGCCCGAGCCGGTGCTGCGAAAACGTCAGCGGACTTGGTCCACGTCGACGAGGTCGACACGGACACCGCGCCCGCCGATGGCACCCACGACGGTACGCAGGGCGCGTGCGGTGCGGCCGTTGCGGCCGATCACCTTGCCGAGGTCGTCGGGGTGGACCCGGACCTCCAGCACACGCCCGCGACGCAGGGTGCGCGAGGCCACCTGCACATCGTCAGGGTTGTCGACGATGCCCTTCACGAGGTGCTCGAGAGCCTCCTCGAGCATGCTCAGGCCTCGGTCGACTCGGAGGACTCGGCGGCAGCCTCGTCCTTCTTCTCAGCCTTCTTCTTCTGGGTGATGGCCTCACCCTTGCCCTCGTCGTCGCCGCCGAGAGCCTCGAAGGACGGACGCGTCGACTTGGGCTCGGCCACCAGCAGCGGAGCCGGGGCGGGCTCGCCCTTGAACTTCTGCCAGTCGCCGGTCTTCTTCAGGATGGCGAGGACGGGCTCGGTCGGCTGGGCGCCGACGGAGAGCCAGTACGCCACGCGCTCGGCGTCGACCTCCATGACCGACGGGTTGTACGTCGGGTGGTACTTGCCGATCTCCTCGATCGCACGGCCGTCACGACGGGTGCGGGAGTCGGCGACGACGATGCGGTAGTGAGGCGAACGGATCTTGCCCAGACGCTTCAGCTTGATCTTGACTGCCACGGGAGTGGGTTCTCCTGGATTTGACGTGGTAGGGCACGGCGGGTCGGCCGCGTGGGGCTGCGGTACCCGAATGCCCGATGGACGCGTCAGCCGGAGGAGAGAGGGGTCCTGTGCGACTGTCGAGTACAGCTAGCCATTGTGCCATACCCGGTGGGGGGCTTCGGCCCGGCAAGTGCTTGCGGGCATGACAAAGGAACACCCGGCGCCGGGCCCCCGGGCTAGACCACGCCCCCCGGCGCTTCACAGGTGCTGCCGCGTCCGTGCGAACCGTACGGACTGCGTTTTCCTAAGACGACCCGCGCTTGTGTGCGCGGGGAACCCGGAGAGGGAGAGGAACTCGCCGAGTACGGCTGCCACGAGCAGCCGTACTTCAGCTTGCCGCCGCCCCCACCGGCTCCGGGATGCGGAACGGCTTCCCGCAGCCGCCGCACATGATCGGGGCCTGGGCCAGGACCGAGGGAACGACGCGGACGTTGCGCCCGCAGTCGCAGACGGCCTTGACCCGGACGCCACCCCCTGAGGAGCCGTGCCGTGCCGCCGGACCCCGGAACGACTGGGCCGTGTCCGCGGCCGTGGCCACCGTGTGCGCCTTCAGCGCACGCTGGAGGCGCTCCATCGTGGGCCGGTAGCGCCGCTTCGCCTCGGGGTTGAGCGTGACCAGGGAGAAGCCGCTGCTCGGGTGCGGTTCCTCCGGGTGGTCCAGGCCCAGCTCCTCGGCGATGGAGAGGAATCTGCGGTTGTGATAGCGGCCGGCGCGGGAGGTGTCGCGTACCCCGCGGGCGGCGGCGATGCCATGGACTGCCTCATGAAGCAGTCGTTCGAAGGAGAGTTCGTGCCCGCAGGCGGACGACGACTCCCCGATCAAGGACTCGGGCGCGGCAAGATCAGGCAGCTCGGAGTGGTACCTCTGGATATCGGCCCACGCCTGCGCCAGCTCTGCGGCGAGAACAGTTGGTGTCGTGCTCACGTAATGACAACGAGCCTGAGTGCTCCCGTGTTCCTATTCCGGGGCATCCCAAATAATTTGCACTTACCCGTCAGTTGTATGTGATGCGCCCCGACGAGGGCGTGTGCGCCGATCCATGGAGAAGCCTCGCAGCTCACGACAGGACGGTGCGTAGTAACGCATACGACCCGGCACGTAACCGAGATACGCGCGCCGGGGCTCCTGGGGTCTGCGGATGCGCAAGAGGCGTTTCGGCCGCTCTCCTCGTATCTCCATCAGCGCACGCGACGCCCGCGGCGTTACCCGAGCCGCCATCGGCCCTGGACAGCAGCCCGTCCCCGGTGACCAGACACCCTACGGTCACCGGGTGTTCGGCCGGGCATTCCTCCCCGCGTTCTGCGTGGACCTTGGCCAGAACCGCTCTCCCGCCCTTGATCGCGCGAACATCGGCCTGAAGGCGCGCCTCACCGGGGCGCAATGGGGGGCAGGGGCGCACAAACAGCTCACAAGGAGTGCGCCGCACCCCCTGGACGCCTCGTCGGGCGCGGAGTTACCTGGCATACGGGAACCACGGGGGAGCACGAGCGCACGACACGGGGGTACGGGATCGGGCACGGCGGCACTCTCGCTGATTGGGGCGTTTTCGATGACACCAACGCTCGCGCGGCAGCACCGCCCCCGCGCGGGGGCGGCTTTGTGCGTGGACCGGCGCGCGCGTGCGCGTGACTGGGCCGAGATACAGGAACGGATGCTCGTACCGCTCTACGAGGCTGTCTACGAGCGCCTGGAGGTGGGCCCGCGGACCCGGCTGCTGGGGCTCGGATGCGGTACGGGGCTGGCCCTGCTGCTGGCCGCCTCCCGGGGCGCCTCGGTCACCGGCGTCGACCGCGGCGTAGGCGAGCGGCTGGACCTCGCCCGTGAGCGGCTCCAGCCGGCGACACGGGGCAGGCACACCCGGGTCGTCGACGGTCTCCCGCGTGACGCGACGCCCGCCCCCGGAGCACCGGCGTACAACCTGCTGACCGCCTTCGAGCCGCTCGGACACGCTGCGGGCGCCACCGGGGGCCGCCTTGCGGAACGGCTCGCCCAGGCGGTCCCGCTCGCCGAACGCGGAGCCGCCGTGGTGGTCACCGGCTGGGGCCCGCCGGAACGATGCAGCACCTCGTCCGTACTCCGCATCGCCGCGAAACTGGCTGATTCCGAACGGGACACGGACGGCTGGCGACCCGCGCGGCGCGACGATCTGGAGGAGGCGGCGCAACGCTGCGGGCTGCGTCCGGACGGATCGGGGCGGGTGGCCTGCCCGTTCGGGTACGCCGACACCTGCAGCGCGATTCGGGGGCTGCTGTCGACCGGGTTCTTCGACGCCGCGATCGACGCGACGGACCCCGGGCAGGTCGACAAGGAACTGGCAGAGGCCCTGCACGCCTACCGCCGCGCGGACGGCACGGTGTGGATGCCGAACGTGTTCCGGTACCTGATCGCCCGGGTCCCCTAGGGCCCTCTGTCGGGGACGCGGGGAACTGCGCAGATCCTCCGCACGCCCCGCAGGGGCACCGCGCCCGAAGCCCACCGAAGGTGATCAGTCCTCCTTCCGCACCCGCAGCACCCCCGCGATCCGGTATGCCTCGGCCTCCTCCAGGGTCTCGTTCACCAGCAGCGCCTCCGCCAGCGCGTCCAGCTGCCCCCGGTGATCGAGGAGCTTGCGGCACGCCTCCTCGTAGCACTCGTCCACGACGCGCCGCATCTCGCTCTCGATCATGTCCAGCGTCTGCGGTGCCGCCGCGAGTCCGTACGCCTGCTGGGCGTCGTTCGGCAGAGCCGAGAAGCGGCCCACCCGCTCGCTCATTCCCCAGCGGGCGACCATGCCACGGGCGATGTTGGTGACCTGCTCCAGGTCGTTCTCGGAACCCGTAGTGATCACCCCGTAGACCACACACTCCGCCGCCATACCGCCCAGCGCACCGATGATCCGACCGCGCAGATACTCCTCGGTGTATGAGTACCGGTCCGCCTCCGGGGTCGACAGCGTCACCCCGAGCGCCCGCCCACGCGGCACGATGGTGATCTTCCGGACCGGGTCGGCGCCCGGCTGCAGCATGCCCAGCAGGGCGTGACCGCTCTCGTGGTAGGCGGTGCGTCGGCGCTCCTCCTCCGGCATCACCAGCGGGCGCTCGGCACCCAGCTGCACCTTCTCGAGCGCCTCCATGAGGTCGGGCTGCGCCACCTCCCGCTGCCCACGCTTGACCGCCAGCAAGGCCGCCTCGTTGGCGAGGTTGGCCAGCTCCGCGCCCGTCATGCCCGGCGTCACCCGCGCCACCTGAGCCAGGTCCACGCCGGACGCCAGGGGGATGTCCCGCGTATGGATCCTCAGGATGGCCTCGCGCCCCTCGCGGTCCGGCGGCGAGACGTTGACCAGCCGGTCGAAACGACCCGGCCGGGTCAGCGCCGGGTCCAGGATGTCCGCGCGGTTCGTCGCCGCGATGACGATCACGCCCTCCGAACCGGAGAAGCCGTCCATCTCGGTCAGGATCTGGTTCAGCGTCTGCTCACGCTCATCGTGTCCGCCCACGGAGGCACCGCCGCCGCGCATCCGCCCGATCGTGTCGATCTCGTCGATGAAGATGATCGACGGAGCCATCTTGCGGGCCTCGGCGAACAGCTCACGGACACGCGAGGCGCCGACACCAACGATCATCTCGATGAACTCCGAGGCCGACGCCGAGAAGAACGGCACCCCCGCCTCACCCGCCACCGCCCGCGCCAGCAGTGTCTTGCCCGTGCCCGGCGGACCCGTGAGCAGCACACCGCGCGGCATCTTCGCGCCCATCCTGCGGTATTCATCCGGATTCTTGAGGAAGTCGACGACGTCATCCAGCTCGCCCTTGACCTCGTCGATCCCGGCCACATCGGCGAAGGTCGTGCGCTTCGTCCCCGGATGCAGTTCCACCGGCTTGGGCGGCGCCTTGCGGCCGAGCATGCCGCCCATCCCGCCCATGCCCGATCTCACCCGCCGGGCGATGAGGATCCACGCCGCCACCAGCACCACGATCGGCAGCAGCGACAGCAGCAGATTGGACAGAAACCCGCGCTCCTGCACCACCGGCTGCGCCGTCACCGTCACATGGTGCTTGATCAGGCTCTGCCACAGTCTGTCATCGGCGAAGGCCGGACGCTGAGTCTTGAACTTGGTGTACGTCCCACCGCCCGGCTTCGGCTGGGCGCTCCTGAGCTGACCCTGGATCGCATCGCCCTTGGAGTAGATCTTGGTGACGTTCCCGCTGTCGACCTGCCTGCTGAACTCCGTGTACGAGATCGCCGGCTCACCGGTCGAGGTGTAGTACGACAGCGCGCCATAGGCGATCAGGAAGACCACCACCGCGGCGACGATCAGACCCCACCAGCCGCCGCGCATCCTTCTGCCGCCGGGACGGCGGGGCGGCTCCTCCGGCGTGCCCTCGGTGCGCCACGGTTTGTCCGGGGTCTTACGTGGTGGCGCGGCATTGCTCATACTTCGGACGGTACGACAGACGGCTGAGCCCGGCATGCGCTGAGGGCGCCCCTCGGCTCAGGGGCGCCCTCGACGTCGTACTTGCTGGTCGGGCCTCAGCCCATGAACTTCTTGAACTCGTCCGGAAGCTCGAAGTCCTTGCCGCCCTGCTGGGGCAGGGGGAAGGCGCCACCGCCCTGGGCAGCCGCCTCACGGCGCTGCGCCTCCTCGAGTTCCTGCTGCTTGCGCTTCATCGGGTTACCGGAACGCTGCTTGCCCTTGGCCTTCTTCGGCTGCTTCTTGGTGCGGCCGGGGCCGCCGCCCATGCCCGGGATCCCCGGCATACCGGGCATGCCACCGCCCTGGGCCATGCGGGACATCATCTTGCGGGCCTCGAAGAACCGCTCCACGAGGTTCTTGACCGCGCTGACCTCGACGCCGGAGCCCTTGGCGATACGTGCGCGGCGCGAGCCGTTGATGATCGTCGGTTCCTGGCGCTCACCCGGGGTCATCGACTTGATGATCGCGGCCGTACGGTCGACGTCCCGCTCGTCCAGGTTGTTGATCTGGTCCTTGATCTGGCCCATGCCCGGGAGCATGCCGAGCAGCTTGGAGATGGAGCCCATCTTCCTGACCTGCTCCATCTGGGCCAGGAAGTCGTCCAGGGTGAAGTCCTGGCCCTTCTTCGACGCCAGCTTGGAGGCCATCTTCTCGGCCTCTTCCTGGCTGAACGTCTTCTCCGCCTGCTCGATCAGGGTGAGCAGGTCGCCCATGTCGAGGATGCGGGAGGCCATCCGGTCCGGGTGGAAGGCGTCGAAGTCATCGAGCTTCTCGCCGTTCGACGCGAACATGATCGGCTTGCCGGTCATGTGGCGGATGGACAGGGCCGCACCACCGCGCGCGTCACCGTCGAGCTTGGAGAGCACCACACCGTCGAAGCCGACGCCGTCCCGGAAGGCCTCGGCCGTGTTGACGGCGTCCTGACCGATCATGGCGTCGACGACGAACAGGATCTCGTCGGGGCTGACGGCATCCCTGATGTCAGCGGCCTGCTGCATCATCTCCTGGTCGATGCCGAGGCGGCCGGCGGTGTCCACGATCACGATGTCGTGGACCTTCGTCTTCGCGAAGTCGATGGAGTCCTTGGCGACCTTGACCGGATCGCCGACGCCGTTGCCCGGCTCGGGCGCGTAGACCGCCACGCCCGCGCGCTCGGCGACGACGCTCAGCTGGTTGACGGCGTTGGGGCGCTGGAGGTCACAGGCGACCAGCAGCGGGGAGTGGCCCTGTTCCTTGAGCCACTTGGCGAGCTTTCCGGCGAGGGTCGTCTTACCGGCACCCTGGAGACCGGCGAGCATGATGACCGTCGGAGGCTGCTTGGCGAAGCGCAGGCGGCGGGTCTCGCCGCCGAGCACCGTCACCAGCTCGTCGTTGACGATCTTGAGAACCTGCTGCGCGGGGTTCAGTGCCTTGGAGACCTCAGCGCCGAGGCACCTTTCCTTGACGTTCTTGATGAACGCCCGGACGACCGGGAGGGCCACGTCGGCTTCGAGGAGTGCGATACGGATCTCGCGCGCCGTGGCGTCGATGTCCGCCTCGGAAAGCCTGCCTTTCCCGCGGAGGCTCTTGAAAGTCGCGCTGAGGCGGTCGGAGAGGGTATCGAACACGGCGACGTCGGTCCTCGGGAGTCGGGGTCATTCGGGCTGCCCTCCAGGGTATCCGGCCCCGCAAGCAAATCGTCCCCACCCACTGTGATCGGGTGGTGGGGACGGACGCTCCCACGAGCCCGGCCCCAGGTCACCCCCGCAAGGTCTCCTCCAGCACCCTCGCCGCCGAGGCGGCCTCCTCCTCCCCCAGAGGCTCGCCCACAGCCGACGTCACGTAGAAGGCGTCCACGGCGTTGGCCCCCAACGTCGACACATGCATGCTCCGCACCCGCACCCTCGCCTTCTCCAGTGCCGCCCCGATCCGGAACAGCAACCCCGGAGCGTCCTGTGCCCGTACCTCGATCACCGTCGCGTGCCGGGAGGCCGCCGACGCGACCGTCACCCGGGGTGGCGGCGCGAGGACGCCCCTGCGGCGCGGGTAGGCCGCGTCCCGCTCCGCCAGGCGTGCCTCGATGTCCAGGGAGCCGTCCAGGGCGCGTACGAGGTCGGCGCGCAGGCGGGCGGCCTGCGGCAGCGAGCCGTACTCCGCCGCGACGCGCCAGTTCAGAAGCAGTACGGAGCCCTCGTCCACGTCGGCCGGAAGGCCCAGGCTGCTGAGTTCGGCGGTGCGGACGGTCAGACGGTGCATGGCCAGGACTCCGGAGACCGCCGGGAGCACGCCCGGCTGGTCCGGTACGGCGATCACGAGTTCCACGCCGAGCGGTTCGGGTTCCCCGGTCGGCTCCGCATCGGCCGTGGGCTCGGTCTGGGCGCGCAGGGCCAGTACCGGGCCGCCCGTGCGGAACGCCTCGATGGTGAGCCGTTCCTGTTCGGCGCTGGGCGCGGCGGGCTCGGGTTCGGCGGGGGTGTTCCCGGCGAGAACGGCGGCGACGCGGGTGACCAGGTCGGCGACGAGGGAGGCGCGCCAGGCGGACCAGGCGGCCGGGCCGGTGGCCAGGGCATCCGCCTCGGTCAGGGCATGCAGCAGTTCGAGGGTGCTCTGGGTGCCGACGGCGTCGGCGACCGAGCGGACGGTGGCGGGGTCGTCCAGGTCGCGTCGGGTCGCCGTCTCCACGAGCAGCAGATGGTGGCGTACGAGGGTGGCGAGGACGGTCGCGTCGTCGCGGTCGAAGCCGATACGGGCCGCCACATCGCGCGCGATGATCTCGCCGGCCACGGAGTGGTCGCCGGGCCAGCCCTTTCCGATGTCGTGCAGGAGTGCGGCGACGAGGAGGAGGTCGGGCCTGCCGACGCGCCGGGTCATTTCGGAGGCGCGTACGGCTGTCTCGATCAGGTGCCGGTCGACGGTCCACAGGTGGACGGCGTTGCGCTGCGGGCGGCAGCGGACGCGTTCCCAGTCGGGCAGCAGGCAGGTGATGAGTCCTTCGGCTTCGAGCGCCTCCCAGACCTCCACGGTCGGGCGGCCGGAGCCGAGGAGGGTCACGAGCTGTTCCCTGGCTTCGGCGGGCCAGGGGGTGGGCAGGGGGCGGAGGCCCGCGGCCATGCGCCGGACCGCGTGCAGCGAGAGCGGAATGCCTGCCTGGGCGGCGGCAGCGGCGGCACGCAGGGGCAGTACGGGGTCGCGTTCGGGCCGGGCGGTCCGGGCGAGGACGACTTCTCCGTCCTGCTCCACGACGCCCTCGGCGAGCGGGGAGCGCTCGGTGACCGGTTTGGTGCCGCCCAGCATGGCGCGCAGTCGTGGCCGTACGGCACGGGAGCGCAGGACGCGTCCCACTTCGCGCCAGGTCACGTCGCTGGCGTAGGAGATGACGCGGGCGGCCTCGTACACCTGGCGCAGCAGGGTGTCGGCGTCCAGGAGGCCGAGTTCTGCGGCGACCTGGTCCTGTTCCTGGAGCGCGAGCCGGTCGGTGGCGCGGCCGGTGGCGAGGTGGAGGGCGTCCCGTACGTCCAGGAGCCGGCGTCGGGCGTCGGCGAGGCCCTCGCGGGGAGCGTCGGCGAGCCAGGAGGCGGCGACCGCGCGCAGGGCGGTGGTGTCGCGCAGTCCGCCCCGCGCCTCCTTGAGGTCGGGCTCCAGGAGGTATTGGAGCTCGCCTTGGCGTTCGGCGCGTTCGGCGCACAGTTCCCGGAGTTCGGGCAGGCGTTTGGGGGCTTGGTTGCGCCAGTCGGCGAGGACGGCGGTGCGCATTCCGGCGGTGAGGCCGGGGTCGCCCGCGAGGTGGCGTGCGTCGAGGAGGCCGAGCTGGGCCTTGATGTCCTCGGTGGCGGTCTTGCGGGCTTCGGCGGGGGTGCGTACGGAGTGGTCCAGGGCGAGGCCGAGGTCCCAGATGGGGTACCAGAGGCGGTCGGCGAGGGCGGCGACGGCTTTGCCGTCCCCGCCGTCGTGGAGCAGCAGGAGGTCGAGGTCGCTGCGGGGGGACAGTTCGCCTCGGCCGTAGCCGCCGGTGGCGACGAGGGAGACGCCGCGCAGTCCTTCGGCTTCGGCACCGGCGGTGAACAGTTCGGCGAGCCAGTCGTCCGTGAGCCCCGCCAGGGCGGAACGGCGCGGCGGCCCGGACTGCGCCTCCTCCTGGAGGAGGCGCAGCCGGGCCGCCGCGTAGCCGCTGGGTCCCGAGCCTTCTGCTTCCGTGCGTACGTCCGTGCTCGTCACCCAGCGACTCCTGTTCCTCGGTCCTTTGCAGAGCCGGAGCTCTACAGCGCGTCGGGGCCGCGCTCGCCGGTCCTGACCCGGACGGCCGTCTCGACGGGGACGGACCAGACCTTGCCGTCTCCGATCTTGCCGGTGCGGGCGGCCTTGACGATCACCTCGACGATTTGTTCGGCGTCGTCGTCCTCGGCCAGTACCTCTATACGGATCTTGGGTACCAGGTCGACGGTGTACTCGGCACCGCGGTAGACCTCGGTGTGTCCTCGCTGACGACCGTAACCGCTTGCTTCGGTGACGGTCAGGCCGTGGACGCCGAAGGCCTGGAGGGCCTCCTTGATCTCGTCGAGCCGGTGGGGTTTGACGACGGCGGTGATGAGCTTCATGCGTCCACCTTCTTGGTCTCCGAAGCCGTCTCGCCCTTGGCGGCCTTCTCGCTCTCCTTGGCCGGCCTCTTGCTCTCCGTGGCGGCCAGGGCCGAGAGCGCCGACCCGATGACACCGCCACCCGCGCCGCTGAATTCGTACGCGGTCTCAGCGTGCTCGGCCTGGTCGATGCCGGAGATCTCCTCGTCCTCGGTGACGCGCATCCCGATCGTCTTGTCGAGGAGGAAGGCGAGGACGGCGGAGACGATCAGGGAGTAGGCGAGGACCGCGAAGACACCGGCGCACTGCTTCCAGAACTGGGTCATGCCGCCGCCGTAGAAGAGGCCCTTGACGGAGGACTGACCCTCGCCGCTGGCGAAGAACCCGATGAGCAGCGAGCCGAGCACACCGCCGACCATGTGGACGCCGACGACGTCGAGCGAGTCGTCGAAGCCGAACCTGTACTTGAGGCCTACGGCCATGGCACACAGGACACCTGCGATGGCACCGACGGCGATGGCGCCGAGCGGGGAGACCGCGCCGCCGGACGGGGTGATCGCGACGAGGCCGGCGACCGCGCCGGAGGCGGCGCCCAGCGTGGTGAACGCGCCGTGGCGGATCTTCTCGTAGGCGAGCCAGGCCAGCATGGCGGCGCCGGTGGCGACCTGCGTGTTGACGAACATCAGCGGGCCGACGCCGTCGTCGTTGCCGAGCCATGAGCCGGCGTTGAAGCCGAACCAGCCGAACCACAGGAGACCGGCGCCGAGCATGACCAGCGGGAGGCTGTGCGGGCGCATCGGGTCCTTCTTGAAGCCGACGCGCTTGCCGATGACGAGGATCACGCCGAGTGCCGCCGCACCGGCGTTGATGTGCACCGCGGTACCGCCGGCGAAGTCGATCACACCGAGTTTGAAGGCCCAGCCGCCGGTGCCCCAGACCCAGTGGGCGACGGGGAAGTAGACGATCGTGACCCACAGCACCAGGAAGAGCGACCAGGCGGAGAACTTCACGCGGTCCGCCAGGGCACCACTTATCAGGGCCGGCGTGATGATGGCGAACATCAGCTGGAAGACGGCGAAGACGAAGACGGGGATGGTGTAGCCGGGCCAGAGGTCCGTCTTGCCGATGCCGCTGAAGCCGACCCAGTCGGAGGTCCAGCCGATGAGGGAGCCCTTGTCGGTTCCGAAGGACAGGGAGAAGCCGTAGAGCACCCACAGGATGGTGACGATCCCCAGGCTGATGAAGCTCATCATCAGCATGTTCAGGGTGCTTTTGACACGGACCATGCCTCCGTAGAAGAAGGCCAGGCCCGGGGTCATCAGCATCACCAGGGCGGAACAGATCAGCATGAAGCCTGTGTTGGCGGACGACAGCTTGGGTGCGTCCGCCGCAAGCATGATGGCGGCTGGTGCCATCGGCGTCTCCTCGTCGGTTGGTGCGGCCCCGTGGGGGCGAAGCCTGGGAGCGATGCGGTCATGAGGGGTGGGCCGGTTATGCGCCATGAGATTGACGCAGTGCGGTTTCGGTCGTTGCCCCTCGATGTTTCGCCGCAGTGACGAAGGCGCCGAACGTGTTACGCGCGGGTGAACTGCCGGATGCCGGTGGTGCTGATCGTTATCGTGGCGCAACCTCTCGCAGGGCGCGCGCTTACCCGCGCCTATTCAGGCCGTGCGGGTCGGCCAGGTCGTGCGCATCGCTCAGGTCCTGCCCTTTGTCCAGGGCATGCCCGTTGTTTCAGGTCGTGCCCATTGCTCAGGGCACGGAATGCGGACCGACCGCGACGCCATCCGATGACCTGGCATGGGGGAGCCGAGTCGGGCGGTTCGGGATGGCGGCCGCGGCCGGGGTCTCAGGGGGCCCAGGGGGTCTGGTGGGCCCGGAGGGGTCAGACAGCTTCTGCGGTCTCGGGGAGATGGGTGGCGAGATGATCGGTCAATTCGGCGACCTCTGAAAGATCACCGAAATCGCGCACGGCCGTGTCGACGGTTTTGCGAATACGCGTGTTCACCCGTTCGGACCGCACCTTTCTGGCGATTTCCATGGACCGCCTTGCCATCACCGCGCCCTGCTCGGGTTCACGCTGGAGGAGGTGCACGGTGGCCATGCCGATGAGGTTGAGTGCGTACGACCGCTGGTGCACGGTGTCCGTGGCGAAAAGGTCTACGGCCCGCTGCATCAGAGGCTCGGCCATGGAGGCGTATGCGGGGCTGCGGCCCGCGACATAGGCGAGGTCGCGGTAGGAGTGGGCGTTCTCCGCGTACAGCTCGGCTTCGGAGAAGAAGCGGATCCAGTCGGGTTCGGGCTCGTCGAACTCGGCCGCGTCACCGAAGGTGGCCTCGGCCATACGGACGGCCCGCTTGCACTTGCCGGGCTGGCCCATGTTCGCGTACGCGCGGGCCTCCATCGCATACAGCATGGCCTGGGTGCGCGGGCCGGCGCAGTCACGGCTGCCGTACTGGGCGAGGTGGATGAGTTCCAGGGCGTCGTCGGGCCGCCCGAGGTGGATCATCTGACGGCTCATGCTGGAGAGGACGTACGAGCCGAGCGGCTTGTCGCCCGCCTCCTTCGCGGCGTGCAGGGCGAGGACGAAGTACTTCTGCGCGGTGGGCTGCAGCCCGACGTCGTAGCTCATCCAGCCGGCCAGCTCGGCAAGCTCGGCGGCCACCTTGAACAGCCGCCTTGCGGTGGACTCGGTCTGGGTCTCCTGGAGGAGGTCGGTCACCTCGTGCAGCTGGCCGACGACGGCCTTGCGTCGCAGCCCGCCGCCGCACTGGGCGTCCCACTTGCGGAACATCACGGTGGTGACCTCGAGGAGATCGAGCTCGGGCTGGGACAGCCGGCCCCGGCCTCGCCCCGAGGGGGCCGTGTCGAGTTCCTCGCGCGAGGTGGTGGGTCCGGGCACGAGCCAGCGCTGCATGGGCTCGATGAGCGTGGGGCCCGCGGACAGGGCGAGCGAGCTTCCGAGGAAGCCTCGCCGGGCGAGCATCAGGTCGCTGCGGGAGAACTCGCTGATCAGCGCGACCGTCTGCGGCCCCGTCCAGGGCAGGTCGATGCCGGACACGGAGGGTGACTGGTGAGCGGCGCGCAGCCCGAGGTCCTCGACGGCGACCACACAGCCGAAGCGCTCCGAGAACAGCTCCGAGAGGATGCGCGGGATCGGCTCGCGCGGGTTCTCCCCGTCGAGCCAGCGGCGCACCCTGGAGGTGTCCGTGGAGATATGGGCGGCCCCCATCTGGCGGGCTCTGCGGTTGACCTGGCGCGCCAGCTCTCCCTTGGACCAGCCGCTGCGCGCGAACCACGAGCCGAGCAGCTCGTTCGGGCGCTTGTCAGCGTTGGTACCGCTACCAGTACCGCCGCCGTCGTTGCCGCCGCCGTTGCCGCCCACTGGAACGCCCCCATCCCTGAAACCACTTGTGCGCTGTGTGCGCCAAGCCCTACCAGAATGCCGGTGGCCAGGGTTCCGCGTCCGGCGGTTCTCACCCGTTCGGACGGGGCCCGGGTTGCCTCCGGCATACCCACGAGTGCATGCATCCCTTGGACTTGCGCACTCACCGTAGTCCCACGATCACGGGCACAGCCATGGCGATTCCAGAAGCGCCACCATTCGCCACCCCTTCGAATGAACCCACTGCGGCCTTCGCGCGATTCACTTGACACATGACGGCCGAAAGCGGATGGAGCGTGGCATTGACCGGCGCGCGCCACCAGACGCACTACCCAAGGTGCGCCGGGACGCAACCCGGAACTCGCGGCGTCCGCTGCCGAATTGATCACACAACGTCACGAATTGCTTCCGTCGCGTAACCATCGGTGCGCTGGACCCGTTGGAGGGGGCATGGGCTTCACGATCGGCGGCACGCGGGTGATCCGCGAGATCCGGCCCGGCGCACGACGCCGGGGCCGCTCCTCGGAGTGCACGGCCGTGGCCGAGTACGCCGGACTGTGGGGCTGGGACGTGGTGCCCGGCGCCAGGGCGGTCGCGGGTGCCTGTTCCTGCGGCAGACGGGACTGCCCCGCGCCTGGCGCGCATCCGCTGGACTCCACCCCTGTCGTACGTGCGGGGGCGACACTCGACGAGGCGACGGATGCCTGGGCCGAGGTCCCGGGGGCGGCCGTGATGCTGCCGGTCGGCCACGCGTTCGATGTGATCGAGGTCGCCGAGGCGGCGGGGCGGCGTGCGCTGGTCCGGCTGGAGCGCATGGGCCTGCCTCTCGGGCCGGTGATCGCGACGCCCGAGGGCCGCGCCCACTTCTTCGTCGCTCCCGGATCGGCCGCCGAGCTGCCCGATCTGCTGTACCGGATGGCGTGGGACGACACCTCCCTCGACCTCCACGCCCTGGGTCCGGGCGCGTACATCACCGCCCCGCCCTCGGACCGTGGCGGCCTGGGTCCCGTGCGGTGGCTGCGCTCGCCCGCGCTCGACTCGGCGACGAAGCCGCCCGCTGCGCGGCTGCTGATCGGCACGTTGGCGTACGTGGCGCATCGGTCGCGGGTCTGACGTCGCTGGGGGCTCGCGTCTCTGCGCCTCGCCTGCGGCTGCTTGGCCGTTTTTGCGCAGTTCCCCGCGCCCCTGTCCCGCGGCGCGCCGTCGGCTGCCCGTGCGTCGGGCGTTCTTGCGCAGTCCCCCGCACCCCTGGGTGGCGAACGTGACCGGGCCCCACTCCCTTCTCAGCTGGGAGTGGGGCCCTCGGGTACGGGACCTGTGACTCGAGCCGTCAGTCGCCGATCAGCGCGTCCACGAACGCTTCCGGTTCGAAGGGTGCCAGGTCGTCGGCGCCCTCGCCGAGGCCCACCAACTTCACCGGTACACCCAGATCACGCTGGACCGCGACCACGATGCCGCCCTTGGCCGTGCCGTCGAGCTTGGTGAGCACGATTCCGGTGATGTCGACCACCTCGGCGAAGACACGGGCCTGCACGAGACCGTTCTGCCCGGTCGTGGCGTCGAGCACGAGCAGCACCTCGTCGATCGGGGCGTGCTTCTCCACGACGCGCTTGACCTTGCCGAGCTCGTCCATGAGGCCGGTCTTGGTGTGCAGGCGGCCGGCCGTGTCGATGAGCACGACGTCGGCGGCGATCTCCTTGCCCTCCTTGACCGCGTCGAAGGCGACGGAGGCGGGGTCACCGGCCTCCGGCCCGCGCACGGTGTGGGCGCCGACGCGCTCGCCCCAGGTCTGGAGCTGGTCGGCGGCGGCGGCACGGAAGGTGTCGGCGGCGCCGAGGACGACGCTGCGGCCGTCGGCCACCAGGACGCGGGCGAGCTTGCCGGTGGTGGTGGTCTTGCCGGTGCCGTTGACGCCGACGACCATCACGATGCCGGGCTTGGTGGACTCCGGTTCGGTGCGGACCGTGCGGTCCATGTCGGTGCCGACCAGCGTGAGCAGTTCCTCACGCAGGAGCGTCCGCAGTTCCTGGGGCGTACGGGTGCCGAGCACCTTGACGCGCTCGCGCAGCCGTTCGACCAGTTCCTGGGTGGGCTGCACGCCGACGTCCGCGGTCAGCAGCGTGTCCTCGATCTCCTCCCAGGTCTCGTCGTCGAGGTGCTCGCGGGACAGGAGCGTGAGCAGCCCCTTGCCGAGCGCGTTCTGCGAGCGGGACAGTCGGGCACGCAGGCGCACCAGGCGCCCGGCGGCCGGTTCGGGGATCTCGATCGGCGGCGCTTCGGGCGCTTCGACGGACGGCGGCTCCTCGACGGCGACAGGAGCGGAACCGCCGGGAAGACCCACCTCCTCGATCGTCCGGCGTTCTTCGTCGCTCGGTGTCTCGGCTTCTTCGCCGACGTGCGGCTCGGCCGGAGGGGCGGTGATGTCGGGCGTCGTCGGGGGCGCCGGAGGCAGCGGCTTTCTGCGCCGGCTGCTGACGATCAGCCCGCCGAGCGCGCCGATCACGACCACGGCGATGACTACAGCAAGGATGACGGTTTCCATAACGCGTCCAGTATGCGTGACCGGCCCCCGGGCGGTTCGGCGGCGGCTCCGGGGTTTCACGGCCCTGGATGTCTGACGTTCCGTCAGCTAACGTCCCACCGCACACCCGCCCGGCCAAGGCGAAGGGGACCCCGCCATGCCCGTCACGGTCGTACGTTTCAACCTCGTGGAGCCCGGCGCGACCCCCGCCTCGCTCCACGCCCGCTACCGGGCCGCCGTGGAGATGGCCGCGTACGCCGACGAGCACGGGATCACCACCGTGCAGACGGAGGAGCACCACGGCGCCGCTAACAACTGGCTGCCCTCGCCGTTCGCCTTCGCGGCAGCCGTCTTCGGCGCCACCCGGAACATCGCGGTCACCGTCTCCGCGATCATCGGCCCGCTGCACGACCCGCTGCGCCTGGCCGAGGAGATCGCCGTTCTGGACCTGCTCAGCGGCGGCCGTCTGGTCACGGTCGCGGGCATCGGGTACCGGCCGGAGGAGTACGCCCTCTTCGACGTGGAGTGGAAGCGGCGCGGAAGGCTTCAGGACGAGCTGCTGGAGACTCTGCTGAAAGCGTGGACCGGCGAGGAGTTCATCCATCGCGGCCGTACCGTACGCGTCACGCCGCGCCCGTACACCCAGCCGCACCCCCTGCTGCTGGTCGGCGGCTCCTCGAAGGCCGCGGCCCGCCGTGCCGCCCGCCTCGGGCTGCCGTTCTTCCCGAGCGCCCACATGCCCGAGCTGGAGGCGTACTACAAGGAGCGGCTCGCCGAGTACGGGACGGAGGGCTGGACGATGATGCCCGCGGCCGAGACCCCGCTGCTGCACATCGCCGAGGACCCGGACCGGGCATGGGCCGAGTACGGGCACCACTTCCTGCACGAGGCGCGGACGTACGCCTCCTGGCAGTCCGGGGACATCCGCTCGGCGGTGAAGTCGGCCGCGACGACGGTGGACGAGCTGCGCGCGGAGGGCGTCTACCGGATCCTCACCCCGGACGAGTGCCGGACGCAGGGCCTGGACAGTCTCGTGCTGCATCCGCTGGCGGGCGGGATGCCGCTGGAGGAGGGCCGGCGGAGCCTGCGGCTGTTCGCGGAGGAAGTCCTGCCGGGCCTGGGTGACTGACGCCCGGAATGCCGCCGCCCCCGCCCGGGCAGTGACCGGGCGGGGGCGGCGGAAGGGTACGAGGAGAGGGGCAGCGGGGACTTGAGCCCTTCTCCTCGAGCTCAGTGGGGCGGGTCAGCCCATCTCCTCCAGTGACTTGCCCTTCGTCTCCTTCACGAACTTCAGGACGAAGGGGATGGAGAGCGCGGCGAAGACCGCGTAGATCACGTAGGTCACGGACAGGTTCCAGTCGGCCAGCGAGGGGAAGCTCGCGGTGATGGCCCAGTTGGCGACCCACTGCGCTGCCGCGGCCACTCCCAGGGCGGCGGCGCGGATCTTGTTCGGGAACATCTCACCGAGCATGACCCAGACGACCACGCCCCAGGACAGGGCGAAGAAGAGCACGAACACATGGGCCGCGACGAGGGCGACCCAGCCCTGGGTGCCCGGCAGCCTGCCGTCGACCAGGTGCGAGGAGAAGGCCCATGCCTCCAGGGCGAGGCCGACCGCCATGCCGACGGAGCCGATGACGGCCAGCGGCTTGCGGCCGACACGGTCCACGAAGATCATCGCGATCACGGTGCCGATGATGTTGATGATCGACGTCGTGAACGAGTAGAAGAACGAGTCCGAGGGGTCGACACCGACCGACTGCCACAGCGTCGAGGAGTAGTAGAACGCGACGTTGATGCCCACGAACTGCTGGAACACCGACAGTCCGATGCCGACCCAGACGATCGGCTTGAAGAAGAAGCCGCCGCCGAGCAGGTCCTTGAACGTGGACCTGTGCTCGCTCTTCATGGCGTGCTCGATCTCGGCGACGCGGGCGTCGAGGTCGGAACGCTCGCCTTCGACCTCGGCGAGGATCGCGCGGGCGCGGTCACGCTTGCCGACGGAGAGCAGGAAGCGCGGGGACTCGGGGATGGCGAGGGAGAGCAGGCCGTACAGGACGGCCGGCACGACCATCACGCCGAGCATGACCTGCCAGGCTTCCAGGCCCATCAGCTTGCCGCGCTGGTCGCCGCCGGCGGCGTTCAGCAGACCCCAGTTGACCAGCTGCGAGATGGCGATGCCGACGACGATCGCCGCCTGCTGGAAGGAGCCGAGCCGGCCGCGGTAGGCGGGCGGGGCGACCTCGGCGATGTAGGCGGGGCCGATCACGGAGGCCATGCCGATGGCGAAGCCGCCGATGATGCGCCACAGGGCGAGGTCCCACAGGGCGAAGGGCAGGGCGGAGCCGACGGCGCTGATGATGAAGAGGACCGCGGCGATCTGCATGCACCGGATGCGGCCGATGCGGTCGGCTATGCGGCCGGCGGTGGCGGCGCCGATGGCGCAGCCGATCAGGGCGATGGCGATGACCTGGGCGAGCGCCGCGGAGCCGATGTCGTAGCGGTCCCGGATGGCCTCGACGGCGCCGTTGATCACGGAGCTGTCGTAGCCGAAGAGGAAGCCTCCCATCGCGGCCGCCGCCGCGATGAAGATGACATGTCCCAGGTTTTCGGGAGGCGCCGTCCTGGCTCCTGGCTGGGGTGCCTGCGCTGTGCTGGTCACGGAAACAACTCCTCGGGCCCCCGGCAACGCTGCCGGGGTGGGGGTGGGCCCTCTCGGGTGTCGACGGATACGACTACACGAATGCGGCGACACCTGAAGGTAAAAGCAACGTTGCGAAGACTATGCCTTCAAGTTTCGAAGTCAATACCCCGGGTGGCGTGAAGGTTCAGCGGAGAACTCACGGGGGTGACGCAACGGATGCGTTCATTAGTTGAAGGCGCCTGCTGGTGCAGGTCATGATGGTGTAGGGCGCACCTACCCGGTGGGGCAGCTAGCGCAGCCGCTGCGAGATGACCTTCGACACACCGTCGCCCTGCATGGAGACGCCGTACAGCGCGTCGGCGACCTCCATGGTCCGCTTCTGGTGCGTGATCACGATCAGCTGCGAGGCCTCCTGCAGCTCCTGCATGATCCGGATCAGCCGCTGCAGGTTGGTGTCGTCGAGAGCCGCCTCGACCTCGTCCATGACGTAGAACGGGCTGGGCCGGGCCTTGAAGATGGACACGAGCAGGGCCACGGCGGTCAGCGAGCGCTCGCCGCCGGAGAGCAGGGAGAGCCGCTTGACCTTCTTGCCCGGCGGGCGCGCCTCTACGTCCACGCCCGTGGTGAGCATGTTGTCGGGATCGGTCAGCACGAGGCGCCCGTCGCCGCCCGGGAACAGGCGGCTGAAGACGCCCTCGAACTCGCGCGCGGTGTCCCGGTATGCCTCGGTGAAGACCTGCTCGACGCGCTCGTCCACCTCCTTCACCACCTGAAGCAGGTCGGCTCGCGTCTTCTTGAGGTCCTCCAACTGCTCGCTGAGGAACTTATGGCGTTCCTCCAGCGCCGCGAACTCCTCCAGGGCCAGCGGGTTGACCTTGCCGAGCTGCTGGTAGGAGCGTTCGGCGGCCCTGAGGCGCTTCTCCTGCTCGCCGCGCACAAAGCGGCGTGGCTGGTTGCGGGGGTGCTCGGGGTCCTCGGGAAGCTCCTCGCCCTCGGCCGGCGGCGAGGGCGGCACCGGCTGGTGGGGACCGTACTCGCTGATCAGCCCGGTCGGCTCGACGCCGAGTTCCTCCAGCGCCTTGGTCTCCAGCTGCTCGATCCGCAGCCGCTTCTCGGCGCCGAGCACCTCACCGCGGTGGACGGAGTCTGTGAGTTTGTCGAGCTCCGCCTTGAGGTCGCGGCCCTCCGTGCGGGCGGCGGCGAGCTGCTGCTCACGGCGGGCCTTGGCCGCGTCGGCGGCGGTGCGCTCCGCCTCGGCGCGGTGCAGGGAGACCTCGACATGGGCGAGGAGCTGCCGGGCGCCGGAGGCGACTGCCTCCGCGACGGCGGCCTCGTGCCGCAGCCGGGCCTGCCGCTGCTCGGCACGCGCGCGTGCCTCGCGTTCGGCGCGCGCACCCCGGTCGAGGGAGTCGGCGCGTCCGGCCAGCCCCTTGACCCGCTCCTCGTGGGTACGGACCTGGAGGCGGGCCTCCATCTCGGTCTGCCGTGCGTTCGCCCCGTCGGCGGCGAGCCGGTCGCGTGCGGAGGTGTCGGGCTCCTCCTCCACCGGCATCTCCTCGGCGACGGCGAGCCGCTCGGCGAGTTCCTCGACCTCTCCCAGGGCCTTCTCCAGGGCCTCCTGCGCGCGGGCCGCGGCGGCGGTGGAACGCTCGGCCTCCCCGGCGGCGCCCCGCGCCTGCCCGGCCAGCCGGCCCAGCTGCTGGGCGACGGAGGACTTCTCCCGGTCGGCGGCCCTGCGCCGCTCCCCCAGTTCCTCGACCAGGACGGCGCACTCCTTGCGGCGCTCCACGGCGAGCTGCTGCTCCCCGGCCAGTTCCTCGCACCGGACGGCGAGTTCCTCCAGCTCGGCGGCGGCCTCGTCCACGGACGCCTGCACCTCCAGGAGGCTCGGCGCACCGGCGGAACCGCCGTGCGCGAAGTGCGCCCCGAGCAGGTCGCCCTCGGCGGTGACAGCGGTCAGATCGGGGCGCGAGTAGACGAGTTCCTCGGCCTCCTCCAGGGTGTCCACCACGACGATGCCGCGCAGCAGCCGACGTACGGAGGGCATCAGCTCGCCGGGACCGCGCACGAGATCGGCGGCGTACGGTGCCCCGGCGGCGGGCGGCTGCTCCGGTACGTCCTGCGGGGCGCCGCTCAGCAGCAGCGCCGCGCGGCCCGCGTCCTGCTTGCGCAGCAGCCGGATCGCCTCTGCCGCCGATGCCGGGGTGTCGACCGCGATCGCGTCCGCCGCCGCACCGAAGGCGGCGGCGAGGGGGGCCTCGTAGCCGGGGGTGACCGAGAGCAGTTCGGCCGCCGGGCCCAGCAGTCCTGTCAGATGGTCCCGCGCGCTCAGCAGGGCGCCCGTGCCGTCCTTGCGGCGCAGGCCCAGGGCGAGGGCCTCGTGCCGGGCCACGAGTGCCGCGCGACGGCGCTCCGCCGCGGTGGCCGCCTCACGGGCCGCCGTCAGGGCCGCCTCGGCCTCGGCGAGGGTCCGCTTCGCCGCCTCGTGCTGCTCGGCCAGGTGGGCGTCACCTGCGTCGAGCCCGTCGACCTCGGCCTTGAGCGCCTCGTACTCTTCCTGGGCTGCGACGGCACGCTCCTGCGCCTCGTCGCGGGCGGCGGCGAGGCGGTCGATCTCGGCCTGGGCGGAGGCGGCGCGCGAACGTGCCGCGCCCACCTGCCCGTTCAGCCGGGCGAGCCCCTCACGGCGGTCCGCGATGGCCCGGGCCACGTCCTTCAGCCGCCGTTCCTCGATCGCCAGTTCGCGTTCCAGTTCGGCCCGGTGCGCGACGGTGTCGTCCAGGGCGCGCTCGGCCGCTTCCAGCGCGGCCTCCAGCTCGGCCTCCTGCTCGCGGATGCGGGCGGCCTCGCGCTCCATGTCCTCGGGGTCACGTCCGCGGCGTTCCTCGGGCGGCGCCGAGGTCGCGCTCTTCACGCGCGCGTCGGCGAGCGAGATGGTGCCGCGTACCCGCTCCGCGAGCCGGGACAGCTCGTACCAGGTCTGCTGGGCACGCTGAAGACGGGGCGTCAGCTGCCGTACCTCGTCCTCCAGGAGCGCCTCGCGCTGGAGTGCCTTCTTCAGTTCGGTCTCGGCGGTTTCCTTGCGCTCCTTGAGCGCGGCCTCGTCCGCGACCTCGGCCTTGAGCGCCTCCCGCAGCCGTACGAGGTCGTCGGCGAGCAGGCGCAGCCGGGCGTCGCGCAGGTCGGCCTGGATGACGGCGGCCCGGCGCGCGACGGCGGCCTGCCGTCCCAGCGGCTTGAGCTGACGGCGCAGTTCGTCGGTGAGGTCCTGGACGCGGGCGAGGTTCGCCTGCATCGCGTCCAGCTTGCGCAGCGCCTTCTCCTTGCGCTTGCGATGCTTGAGCACACCCGCGGCCTCTTCGATGAAGGCGCGGCGGCCCATCGGGTCGGCATGCAGCACGGAGTCGAGCTGGCCCTGGCCGACGATCACGTGCATCTCGCGTCCGATGCCGGAGTCGGAGAGCAGGTCCTGGATGTCGAGCAGCCGGCAGGTGTCGCCGTTGATCTGGTACTCGCTGCCTCCGTTGCGGAACATGATCCGCGTGATGGTGACCTCGGAGTACTCGATCGGGAGGGCGCCATCGGTGTTGTCGATGGTCAGGGACACCTCGGCGCGGCCGAGCGGCGGGCGGCCGGTGGTGCCGGCGAAGATGACGTCCTCCATCTTGCCGCCACGCAGGGATTTGGCGCCCTGCTCGCCCATGACCCAGCTGAGCGCGTCCACGACATTGGACTTGCCCGAACCGTTCGGGCCCACGACACACGTGATCCCCGGTTCGAACCGGAGTGTGGTCGCCGAGGCGAACGATTTGAACCCGCGAAGGGTCAGGGCCTTGAGGTGCACGCCGCTGGACTCTACCTTCCGCCGGTTTCCCACTCCATGAACCCGCGGTTTCACCTCTGAACGCGCAGGGCACACCATCCGTTAAAGAGACTGGAAGGGTGCGCGGGGGCATCGCAGGGTCATTCAAGGGTCAGACAGGAAAGAAAGAAGGGACGCCGAGGCGTCCCTTGCAACTCTGACAACTTAGCGGTTGATACGGGCGGCCCAACCACTGCGTGTGCTACTGCGTGTACTGTCGTGGAGCGACGCAGCGGTCAGGTGAGCGCAGGCTCCGCCTGGTGTGCATCGACGCTCTCCATGATCCTGTCGTGAGAAGCGGCAGCCGTCAGCGCGTCGTTCTCCGCCTGGATACGTCCGAGCTCGGATTCGAGTTCCTGGACGCGCTGCTGCAGCCGTCGCATCTCGGCGAGGAGTCGCGGGTCAGAGCCGCCGACGTAACCGAGAAGCGCCTTTGCCATGATGGATGGTCCTCCACACTGAGTGACCGACCGAATCGGTGTGGGTCGTGAGGGAATCGCACCCGCGGTGCTTGGCACTCTTCAGTTCTTGCGCCGTTCTTACATGCCAAACAGCTAAGGTGCGCGGGGCTTTCAGCGTCTCACCAAAAAGTTTGACGGTCAACACGATCACACCGCGCAATGGCGGGCGGCCCGGGGGCACGCGGCCCTTGACGGGCCGCGCCGCGACTCCTGCGGGCGTCGGCGGGTATGGAGATCATCCTTATCCGCGGAGCCTGCCATGACAAGCGATTCTTGGCAACCACCAGGCCCTTTCTGCTTCGGGCAGGTGCCGGTGGCATGTCCCTCCGCTTTCACGGGCGGGTTTTCGGGCACGCCCTCAGCGGACCGCGAAGCCCTCGTAGCCGCCCCGAGGGGTGTCCCAAATCTCAGTGACTCCGTCCACCCGCCCGGGTGTGTCGTCGCCCCTGAGCCAGTCCAGCAGGCCCTCACACCCCCGCCTGGAGCCCTCGGCTACCACCTGGACCCGGCCGTCGTCCAGATTCAGGGCGAAGCCGCTGAGCCCGCCGATCTCCAGTGCCTTGGCCCGGGTGAACCAGCGGAAACCCACACCTTGCACCCGTCCGCGCACCCATGCGACAAGCCGAGTCTCTTCGTCATGCATGGGTGCACGCTAACCGGACAAAGTCCCACTGGGCACTTCCTCCCCTTGCGCCATGCGGTAGCGTCCCCACCCATATGAAGCTCATGTGAAACTCACTCGATCGAGTGAGTGGCGCTGACTGCAAGACCAGGAAGGCCAGCAGATGGGACGCCACCGACGCTCCGACGCCGGACGCGCCGCCCTCGGCCGCGCGAACGGGGTGACTCAGAAGACCGAGCCCCCCGCGGAGCGTTACGGACCGGAAAACCTCTACGGCTTCGCCGCGGTCCTGGAGGCTGAACGGGCCGCGACCCGCTCTCATCGCAAGAAGAAGGCCGCGACCCCCGTGCGCACCGGGCTGCTGGGCGTCTCGGCGGCCGTCGCGCTGGGCACGGTCGCCGTCGCCGCCGGCGTACTGCCCGGCGGCAAGAACTTCACGGTGAGCGGCGACTCGAACGACGCGCAGGCCGGGGGCACCGCCCCGTCGGGCTTCGCCACCCAGCAGGGCGGCACGAACGGTACCGCCGCCGACGGCCGCGGGTCCACCTCCACCAGCCGGAACTCCGACCGCGCGGGCACGCCCACCGCCGCGCCGTCCGCGCCTGCCGCCCCGCCGGCTTCGGTGCCCTCGCAGAAGCCCGCGCACACACCGTCGCCCGCGGCGACGAAGCCCGCGACGGTCGCGCCGCCGGCCCAGAAGGGCAAGCAGAAGGGGCAGGGGCAGTCCACCTCGCCCGCGAAGGTGACGAGCGACTCCGCTGCCGCCAATGAGGTGCTCAAGCTGGTGAACGACGAGCGGGCCAAGGTGGGCTGCAGCCCCGTGACCCCGAACGGTCCGCTGCGGAAGCTGGCGGAGGCGTTCAGCGCGGAAATGGCCACCCTGGACTTCTTCGACCACACCGACCCCGATGGCAAGGACCCCTGGGACCGTGCGGCCGGGCTCGGCATAACGGACCTGGGCGGCGAGAACATAGCCCGGGGCCAGACGACCCCGCAGGACGTGATGGACGCCTGGATGGCCAGCCCCGGTCACCGCGCGAACATACTGAACTGCGACTTCCAGACGCTCGGCGTCGGGGTGCACTTCGGGGACGGCGGTCCCTGGTGGACGCAGGACTTCGGGTACTGATTCGCGGCGCTTGCCGTGGGGCAGCGCTGCCTGATGGTGAGCGCTGTGTTCGCGTAGGCTTCGGGTATGGACGCCGCACAGGAGCCTGAGGAGAACGACCTTCCGTACGACGTGTTCTCCAAGGCCTGCCCGTCGCGGGGCACGCTGGAACACGTCACCGGACGGTGGGGGTCGCTCACGCTCGGAGCGCTGTACGAAGGATCGTTGCGCTTCAATGCTCTGCGTCGGCGGGTCGATGGCGTCAGCGAGAAGATGCTGTCGCAGACGTTGCATGCGCTGGAGCGAGACGGGCTTGTGCGGCGTGAGGCGCAGCTGACCAATCCGCCGCGCGTGGATTATGAGCTGACGCCGCTCGGGCGGGAGGTTGCTGAGCGGCTGCTCGAGCTTATCCACGCGGTGGAGGGGCGGATGGATGAGGTGCTGTGCGCTCGGCGGCGGTATGACGAGGTTCGTGCGGGCTGAGCAGTGCGTTGTCCCTGCGGGTGCGTTGGGGGTTTTGCGCAGTTCCCCGCGCCCCTGATCACGTGCGTCGTCGGCTGCCCGTACGTTGGGGGATTTGCGCAGTTCCCCGCGCCCCTGATCCGTGCGTCGTCGGCTGCCCGTGCGTTGGGGGTTTTGCGCAGTTCCCCGCGCCCCTGATCACGTGCGTCGTCGGCTGCCCGTACGTTGGGGGATTTGCGCAGTTCCCCGCGCCCCG
>NZ_JBEYVV010000013.1:106100-118968 GCF_040644155.1 Streptomyces sp. NPDC047022
ACTGATCCGTGCGTCGTCGGCTGCCCGTACGTTGGGGGATTTGCGCCCGCGTCTCTGATCCGGCCTGATCCAAACGAGAGGCACTAGCTCAGGGGTCTTGGGGGGCGTTGGCAGGTTGGGCAGAAGTAGCTGCTGCGGTTCATCCAGGGGTGGCGGCGGATGGGGGTGGAGCAGCGGCGGCAGGGGAGGTTTTCGCGGCCGTAGGCGTCCAGGGAGCGGTCGAAGTAGCCCGACTCTCCGTTGACGTTGACGTAGAGGCTGTCGAAGCTGGTGCCGCCCACGGCGAGCGCGGCGTTCATGACGTCCCGTACATGGCCGAGGAGTTCCGCCGTGCGGGGGCGGGTGAAGTTCGCGGTGGGGCGCTCGTAGTGGATGCGGGAGCGCCACAGGGACTCGTCCGCGTAGATGTTGCCGACGCCGCTGATCAGCGACTGGTCGAGCAGCGCCCGCTTTATGGTCGTGCGCTTGCGGCGCAGCGCCTGGTGGAAGGCCTCGTCCTCGAAGAGCGGGTCGAGGGGGTCACGGGCGATATGTGCGATGACGTCGGGCAGTCCGTCTGGGGTGGTGTCGTGGAGCGAGAGCCCGCCGAAGGTGCGCTGGTCGACGAAGCGGAGTTCGGTGCCGAGGTCGTCGTCGAAGCGGAGGCGGACACGGAGGTGTTTCTCGTCCGGGGTGTCGTGCGGCTGGACCAGGAGCTGGCCGCTCATGCCGAGGTGGGCCAGGATCGCCGTGTCGGCGCTCTCCACGGGGATCCAGAGGTATTTGCCGCGGCGGCTGGGCGTGCCGAGTCGCCGGCCCCCCAGACGGTGCGCGAAGTCCTCACCGCCCGCGATGTGCCGGCGGACGGCGCGCGGATGCAGCACCTCGGCCTCGGCGACGGTCCGGTGGGCGACCCAGCGTTCCAGGCCACGCCGCACGACCTCCACCTCGGGCAGCTCGGGCACGGTTCCTCCGGAGGGTGAACAGGGAAGGAGAACGGACCTGGCCGTGGCGTTTGCGCGCCACGGCCAGGTCCGTGTCGTGAAGGATTCAGGCCGTGGCCGGGTCGCTCGCCGGCGCCGCAGAATCGGGGCCGGTGCCCCCTTCGGCGGCCGCCTGTGCGGCGGCGGCTTTCGCGCGTTCGTCCGCGGCGGCGCGAATGGAGCGCCACGCCGACTCCGCGGCCTGCTGCTCCGCCTCCTTCTTGCTGCGGCCGGTGCCGGTGCCGTACGAGACGCCTCCGACGCGGGCAGCAGCAGTAAAGGTCTTCTCGTGGTCCGGGCCGGTCTCCGTGACCAGGTACTCGGGCACGCCGAGCCCCTCGGTCGCGGTCAGCTCCTGGAGGCTGGTCTTCCAGTCCAGGCCGGCACCGAGATTCGAGGACTTCTCGATCAGCGGGTCGAACAGGCGGTGCACCAGCTCCGCCGCCGAGTCCAGACCCTGGTCGAGATAGACCGCGCCGATCACCGCTTCCAGGGTGTCGGCGAGGATGGATGCCTTGTCCCGGCCGCCCGTGCCTTCCTCGCCCCGGCCGAGCCGGATGAAGGAGCCGAGTTCGAGCCCGCGGCCCACCTCCGCCAGTGCGCGCGAGTTGACCACCGCGGCCCGCAGCTTGGCCAGCTGGCCTTCGGGCAGGTCGGGGTGGGTGCGGTACAGCGTGTCCGTGACGACGAGACCGAGCACGGAGTCCCCGAGGAACTCCAGACGCTCGTTCGTCGGCAGACCGCCGTTCTCGTACGCGTACGAACGGTGGGTCAGCGCACGTACCAGAAGGGCGGACTCGACCTTGTAGCCGAGCCGCCCTTCCAGAAGCGTGTGGGACGAGGCTGTGTTGTCCGCCGAAATTCCCCCACCCTTGCGGGGACTGTTTTGGGCGTCTGACATCAGACCTGTCACCAGCCGATCAGACCTCGAGGACCTGGCGCTTGTTGTAGGTGCCGCACGACGGGCACGCGATGTGCTGCAGCTTGGGCTCGTGGCAGCGCTCGCACGCAACCAGGGTGGGGACCGCAGCCTTCCACTGCGACCGGCGGTGGCGCGTGTTGCTGCGCGACATCTTCCGCTTCGGAACAGCCACGGCTACTTCTCCTGCTTCTCGTCGACGCCCGCTTCGGCGCCGCTCATCTCGTCCTTCTCGCCGTCTTCGAGTGAACCGGCGAGTCCCTGCAGTGCCGCCCAACGGATGTCGACGGCGTCATGGTGGTGGTCCGGGTCGTCCGCGAGCGACGCTCCGCACTCGGAGCACAGTCCCGGACAGTCTTCCCGGCACACCGGCTGCATCGGCAGTGCGAGCACCACCGCATCACGCAGCACGGGTTCGAGGTCGAACAGGCCGTCCTCGAGAAAGAGCCTGTCCTCGTCTTCCTCGGCGTCGTCGGCCGGCTCCGTCTTGACACGGCCCCGGTCGTCGGCGTCAGGGTACGAGAACATCTCCTGGAAGTCCGCTTCGAGCTCCAGCTCCAGCGGCTCCAGACACCTTACGCAATCCCCCTCGGCCGATGCACGGGCGGTGCCTGTGACGAGCACCCCGTCCATGACCGACTCGAGTCGGAGTTCGAGCTCCAACGGGGCGCCTTCCGGCACTCCGATGACTCCCTGGATACCGAAGTCCTTCGGCGCGTCGACCATGCGGGTCAGGCGCTGGAGCGCACCCGGACGCCGCCCCAGCCCGTGTGTGTCGAACACGAGGGGGTTGCGGTGGTCGAGGCGGGCGTTCAGGGCCATTCCTGCTTTCAGATCTTCGATGCTCGGGGAGGGTGCCGCCCATGATGTCCGGGCAGCTCGGATCGCGGCGCGTATGCGCGACCGAAGAGCCAGGATACTGGACCTTTCGCTCTTGGCCCAATCCGGTGCGTGCGGACCGCCCCGGTCCCCCGCGTTCGGGGCGCTCAGTGACCCCCGCGACCCTGTTCGTAGGCGCGCAGCTGCTCGGCGCTGATCATGCTGGTGTCGAAGAGGCTGGTCTCGTCCAGGGCGGCGCCCTGGACATAGCCCTGTGCCTGGCCGAGATCCTGGCCGCCGAGATCCTGGTGGCTGTGGACCTGGCCCTGTACCTGCCCGTGGCCGTAGACGCCCTGCTGTTCGTACGTCTGCTGCGGGTAGGCGGCGTACGGATCGGCCTGCTGGTAGCCGTACGCGTCCTGCTGGGCGTACGCCTGCTGGTAGCCGTACTGGTCGGCCTGCTGCTGGTACCCGTACGGGTCCTGCTGCTGCGCATAGACCGGCTCGTTCTGCTGGGCCGGGACGACGGGGGCCGCGGGAGCCTGCGCGGGGGCCGCGTTGTCGTCCAGGGCCGCGAGGTCGGCGAGGTAGTCGGCGTCGCTGGAGTGCTGGATGGTGGTCATGTCCTCGGCGAGGGCCCCGAGGTCGTCGCTCGCGATCCGCCCGTGCAGCTTCTGGCGGCCCTTCCCGACGGCCTCCAGGGTCTTGGCGAGGACCGCCTCGAACGCCCCGAGCTTGACGTCCACGTAGGCGTCGGCGTCCCGGCGCAGGGTCTCCGGGTCATGACTGCGCTCGGGGGCGTCCTCGTCCTCGTAGCCCTGCTCGTCCAGGCCGGGGCCGGTGCCGAGGAGCTTCTCGCGGCCCCGGCCCACCGAGCCGAGGGTCTTGGTGAGGACCACCTCGAAGTTGGCGAGCTTGGAGTCGACGTAGTCGTCGGCCTCTGCACGGACCTCCTCGGCCTCCTGGCGGGCCTCGGCGAGGATGCGGTCGGCCTCGTTCTGGGAGCTGCGGGCGACCTCCGTGCCGGAGATCAGCGAGCCGCGCTCGGCGTGCGCGGTCTCGATGATCCGCTCGGCCTCCTGGCGGGCCCGCTCGACCATGTGCTCACGGTCGCCGATCAGCTCCTGAGCCTCGGCCAGGGAGCCGGGCAGCGCCGCGCGCACCTCCTCCAGCATCGAGAGCAGCTCGGCGCGGTTGACCACGCACGAGGCCGACATGGGCATCGACCGGGCGCTGCTGACCAGTGCGACGATTTCGTCGAGCTTCTTCTGCACGTCCACCGTGTGCTCGCCACTCTCTACAGCTGTGATGGAGACGGACGGGTCGACTGTACGGCCACTGCTGCCCCGTCCGACACCGAGTGACGTCCTGTCAGGCTTCCCGAGCCCGTGGCTCGGGTGCTCAGCTCTTGCCCAGGCGCCCGCTGAGGGCCTCCAGGACGGCCGGGGGCACCAGGTGGGCGATGTCCCCGCCCCAGGCGGCGACCTCCTTGACGAGCGAGGAGGAGAGGAAGCTGTAGGTGGGGTTGGTGGGGACGAAGAGGGTCTCCACGCCGGAGAGGCCGTTGTTCATCTGGGCCATCTGCAGCTCGTAGTCGAAGTCACTGACGGCGCGCAGGCCCTTCACGATGGCGGGGATGTCGCGCTGCTTGCAGAAGTCGACCAGGAGGCCGTGGAAGGCCTCGACCTGGACGTTGCCGAACTCGGCGGTGACCTGGCGGATCAGGTCGATCCGCTCCTCGATCTCGAACAGGCCCTTCTTCGACTGGTTGATCATCACCGCGACGTAGACCTCGTCGTAGAGCCTGGAGGCACGGGCGATGATGTCGAGGTGTCCGTTGGTGATCGGGTCGAACGACCCGGGACAGACGGCGCGGCGCACTTGAGTTCCCTCGCTCTCCGGTCCGGTCATCGTGCGTCTTCGCACGTAGAGGCGGCGCGACCGTACCAAAACGTCCCCTCGCCGTAGCGACGGGCCCGGATCGCGTCGAAGCCGTCCGGCCACCGGAATTCCCCGCCTCTGGTGCTGCGCTCCACGGTGACGAGAGCGCCGGTCGCGAGCCAGCCCCTCGAGCGGAGTGTGAGGAGAATCTCCCGGAGATCGTCGTCGGAGACCGCGTACGGGGGGTCGAGGAAGACGATGTCGTACGGCTGCTGCGGCGCCGCGGTGTGGATGATCTGTTCTGCTTTGCCCGCCCTGACCTCGGCGCCGGGGAGTCCGAGCGCACCGACGTTGTCGCGGACGGTGCGCACGGCGCGGGCGTCGGCCTCGACGAGGAGGACGTGGCCCGCTCCGCGGGACAGCGCCTCGAGGCCGACGGCGCCCGAACCCGCGTACAGGTCGAGGACGCGCTCGCCGTCGAGCGGACCGCCGAGCAGCGACTGCCAGGTGGAGAAGAGGCCCTCGCGTGCGCGGTCGGAGGTGGGGCGGGTGCCGTTCCCCGGCGGAACGGCCAGGCGGCGTCCGCCGGCCCGGCCGGCGATCACGCGGGTCATCTCGTGGGTCCTTGTCGGTGTGTGGTCTGGACCAGGGCTTTCGTAAACCCCCCAGTGCCACGGGGCCGATGTGCTGTTCCAGTCTCGCAGCCCCGGCGCCGTCCGCGCTCGGTCACCCCTTTTCGAGGTACTGCTCTCTCTCGTCGTCCAGCAGGGCCTCCAGGGCCGTACGCAGTCCCGGCAGGCATTCGAGTTCGGGGTCGGCGGCGACCACGGCGGCGGCCTCGTCCCGGGCCGCGGCGATGATCTCCTCGTCCTCGATGACGGCGAGCACCCGCAGCGAGGAGCGGGCGCCGGACTGGGCCTGGCCGAGGACATCGCCCTCGCGGCGCTGTTCGAGGTCGATGCGGGAGAGCTCGAAGCCGTCGAGGGTGGCGGCGACCGCGTTCAGCCGCTGGCGTGCCGCGCTCGCCTCGGGCATCTCGGTGACCAGGAGGCACAGGCCGGGCGCCGAGCCGCGGCCGACTCGGCCGCGCAACTGGTGGAGCTGTGAGACACCGAAGCGGTCGGCGTCCATGATCACCATCGCGGTGGCGTTCGGGACGTTGACGCCGACCTCGATGACCGTCGTCGCGACCAGGACGTCCGTCTCCCCTGCGGCGAACGCGCGCATCACCGCGTCCTTGTCGTCGGGCTGCATGCGTCCGTGCAGCACCTCGACCCGCAAGCCCCGCAGGGGCCCCTCGGCCAGTTGTCCGGCCACGTCGAGGACGGCGAGCGGTGGCCGCTTCTCCGCCTCGTCCTCGGGCGATTTCTTTCCGGCCTTCTTCGGGTCGTCCTCCTCGTCGCCGATGCGGGGGCAGACCACGTACGCCTGGTGGCCGCCCGCCACCTCCTCGCTCACGCGCTCCCAGGCGCGCGTCAGGAAGTGTGGTTTGTCGGCCGCCGGGACCACATGGCTGGCGATGGGCGAGCGCCCTGCCGGGAGCTGGTCGAGGACGGAGGTCTCCAGATCGCCGAAGACGGTCATGGCGACGGTCCGGGGGATCGGCGTGGCGGTCATGACCAGCAGATGCGGCGGCTGCTTGCCCTTGCCGCGCAGTGCGTCCCGCTGCTCGACGCCGAAGCGGTGCTGTTCGTCCACGACGACCAGGCCCAGGTCGTGGAACTGCACCTTGTCCTCGATCAGCGCATGGGTGCCGATCACGATCCCGGCCTCACCGGTGACGAGGTCGAGCAGCGCCTGTCGCCGCGCCGCCGCCCCCATGGAGCCGGTGAGCAGCACCACCTTGGTGGCGTTCTCGGCCCCGCCCAGCATGCCGCCCTCGGCCAGCTCGCCCAGCATCTCGACGACGGAGCGGTGATGCTGCTGGGCGAGCACCTCGGTGGGCGCGAGCATGGCGGCCTGGCCGCCCGCGTCGACGACGGCGAGCATGGCGCGCAGGGCCACCAGGGTCTTGCCGGAGCCGACCTCGCCCTGGAGCAGCCGGTGCATCGGGTGCTCGGTCGCCAGGTCGTGGAAGATCTCCTCCGAGACCTTGCGCTGGCCCTCGGTGAGGGTGAACGGAAGCCTGGCGTCGAAGGCCGCGAGCAGCCCGTCGGGGCCGGGAACGCGGGGCACCGCCGGGAGCTGGCTGTCCGCGTGACGGCGGCGGGCCAGGGCGACCTGCAGGACGAAGGCCTCGTCCCACTTCAGCCGGGAGCGCGCGTCGGCGATGTCCGCCTTGGTGTGCGGGCGGTGGATCTTTAGAAGGGCCTCGGGCAGGGGGACCAGTCCCCTGCCGTCGCGAAGGGAGTCCGGCAGGGGGTCGATCGCCTCCGGGGCGCTCGGCAGTACCGTCTGCACCGCCTTGGCGATCTTCCAGGACTCCAGCTTGGCCGTGGCCGGGTAGATGGGGATCAGGGCCCCGGCCCAGCTGTCGACCGTCTCGGCCACATCGTCGCCCTGCAGCAACTCGTATGCCGGGTGGGCCAGTTGGAGTTTGCGGTTGAAGACGGAGACTTTGCCCGCGAACAGCGCGCGGGTGCCCGGCAGCAGTTCCTTGTGGGGCTTGTGCACGCCGTTGCCGAAGAAGACCAGTTGGAGGCGGCCACTGCCGTCGGTGATCGTGACCTCGAGACGCTGGCCCTTGCCGCGGGGGGCCTTGGACGAGGCGAAGGTGTGCAGCCGGGCGTCGGCGACCTGGGCGACCACCGTCACATGCTCGTCCATGGGAAGGTCGGCGAGTTCGGTGAGCCGGCCGCGCTCCTCGTATCTGCGCGGGTAGTGGTGGAGCAGGTCTCCGACGGTGAGCAGGCCGAGATGCTCGGCCATCACCTTCGCGGTGGCGGGGCCGAGCACGCTCTTGAGCGGTTGTTCCAGTGCGGGCACGGGATCCATTCCACACCACGGCACTGACATCGGCATCGACGTCGGCGCCGGCCCCGCCGGACACACCCCCGGACAGGTCTCCGCGGACGCCCGCGGAACCCGCTGTTCAGCCGGATGGCTTGGGGCCTACGATGGCCAACTCCCGGCTCGTTCCGCGGTCACCGCCCCACCGGACCGCCCGACCCCGCGCCGTCGGCCGACACCCTCACCCGCGGCGCCGTGACGATGGACTCCCAGACCTCGCAGTCATCCCCGGCACCACAGTCACCTCAACAACCTCAATCGTCTCAGCCGCCTCAGTCGCCTCATACGTTCCAGGTGGATCTGCGCGGTCTCGTGGACCTGCTCTCCCACCACCTCTACTCGAGCCCCAAGGTCTACCTGCGCGAACTGCTGCAGAACGCGGTCGACGCCATCACCGCCCGCCGCGCCGAGCAGCCGGACGCGCCCGCCACGATCCGGCTCCACGCCGACGGCGGCGGCCTGCGTGTCGAGGACTCGGGCGTCGGGCTCACCGAGTCGGATGTGCACAGCCTGCTCGCCACCATCGGGCGCAGCTCGAAGCGGGCCGAGGGGCTCCAGGAGGTCCGCGGCGACTTCCTCGGGCAGTTCGGCATCGGGCTGCTGGCGTGCTTCGTCGTCGCCGAGCGCATCCGGGTCGTCAGCCGCAGCGCCCGTACCCCGGACGCGGCGCCGGTGGAGTGGACGGCCACCGACGACGGCTCGTACGTCGTACGGACGCTGCCGGACGACGCACGGCCCGAACCCGGGACGACGGTGCATCTGGTGGCGCGTCCGGGCGCCGCCGACTGGCTCTCGCCGGAGCGGGTGCGGTCCCTCGCACGCGACTTCGGGTCGCTGCTGCCGTACGACGTCCGGGTAGGCGACGAGGCGGTCACGGACCTTCCCGCGCCCTGGGACCGCGCATATCCCTCCCCCGCCACCCGTCGGGTCGCCCTGGCCCGCCACTGCCACGACCTGTTCGGCTTCACCCCGCTGGACGCGATCGACCTGGACGTGCCGCTCGCAGGCGTCCGGGGCATGGCGTATGTGCTGCCGACCGCGGTCAGCCCGGCCCAGCGCGCCACCCACCGGGTGCACCTGAAGGGCATGCTGCTGACCGAGCGGGCCGAACAGCTGCTGCCCGACTGGGCGTTCTTCGTGCGCTGTGTGCTCGACACGGACAGCCTTCGGCCCACGGCGTCGCGCGAGTCGCTGTACGAGGACGAGACCCTGGCGGCCGTGCGCGAGGCCCTGGGCGAGCGCATCCGGTCCTGGCTCACGGGGCTCGCGGCCGGTGATCCCGAGCGCCTGGCCGCGTTCCTGTCCGTGCACCACCTGGGCGTGAAGTCGCTCGCGCGGCACGACAAGGAGATGCTGCGCACGATGCTGCCGTGGCTCCCCTTCGAGACCACGGACGGGCGGCTGTCCCTGGAGGAGTTCGCCCGGCGCCACCCCATCGTGCACTTCACCAGGACCGTGGAGGAGTACCGGCAGGTCGCGCCGATCGCCTCCGCGCAGGGCGTAGGGGTCGTCAACGGCGGCTACACCTACGACAGCGAGCTGGTGGAGGCGCTGCCCTCGGTGCGCCCGGGCACGGTGGTCGCGGAGCTGGACGCGGACACCGTCACCGCGCATCTGGACTCCGTCGACCCGGCCGAGGAACTCGCCCTGTCGGGCTTCCTGGGTGCCGCCCGGACCAGACTCGACCCCCTGGGCTGCGATGTCGTCCTGCGGGCGTTCCATCCGCTGTCCTTGCCCGCGCTGCACCTGGACGACCGGGCCGCGCGCCATGAGCAGGCGCGCGCGGAGGCCGAGGAGCAGTCCGACGACCTGTGGGCGGGCATCCTGGGCTCGCTGCGGGGCAGCGCTCCACGCGCGCGTCTGGTCCTCAACCACCTCAATCCGCTCATCCGCAGGATCAGCGCGCTTCAGGACCCGGAGCTGATCGGCACCGCCACGGAGTCCCTCTACGGGCAGGCGCTGCTGATGGCCCAGCGTCCCCTGCGGCCGGCCGACTCTGCGCTGCTGAACCGCGCCTTCATCGGCCTCCTCGAATGGGCCACCCACACCGACTTCCCGGAGGGCGGTTCCCGATGAGCGAGGTCATGGACTTCGATTCGCTGCGCCAGGCGATGGCGGACAACCACGCGCAGCCGGAGGGCCCGGCGCGCAACGCCCGCGCGGAGCAACTGCTCGTGGAGGCGGAGCGGCTGAACATCCCGCTGGCCGTGATCGAGGCGCTCGGGCACCAGCTGCAGGTCTACAACTACAGCTCCGAGAAGGACAAGATGTTCGTCCCCTTCGCGCGTCTGCTGCGCATGTGGGACGAGCGCCCCGAGGACTTCGACGAGTACGAGACACATTCGCTGCACTGGGTCTTCAAGTGGATGTCGACGGGCATGCTGGGCCAGCCGCACATCCCGCTGGCCTCCATGGAGAAGTGGCTCGGCGAGATGGAGCACCGCTACCGGCTGGCCGGGCACTCCGAACGGGCGGTGCGCTGCGCCGAGTTCAGTATCGCCGCGCACATCGGGGACCTGGAGCGGGCCGAGCGCGCGTACGCGGCGTGGCTGGCCGCCGACCGCGATGCGATGGCCGACTGCCACGCGTGCGAGCTGCACGAACAGGGGTGGTGGCAGGTGCTGCGAGGCGCGGACGAACAGGCGCTGGAACTGTGGCGGCCGGTGCTGGAGGGCCAGTACACCTGCGCGCACGAGCCGCACACCGTGCTGGCCTCGTCCCTGGTTCCGCTGATGCGCCTGGGACGGCTGGACGAGGCCCGGGCGCACCATCTGCGCGGCTTCCGCCTCGTACGGTCCATGGAGAGCATGCGAGGCGCCTACGCGGACCATGTGGAGTTCTGCGCGCTCACCGGCAACGAGGCACGCGGCCTCGAGCTCCTGGCCGAGCGGCCGGCGTACTTCACGGACTCCGGGGAGCCGCGCAGCAAGCTGGACTATCTGGCCGTGACGGCGCTGCTGATGGACCGCCTGGTCGAACGAGGGTTCGGCGACCAGGTGGTGCCGGGTCCCGCGAACCGGTCGTGGACCGCGCGGGAACTCGCCGCCCACGCACGCGCACAGGCGCTGGAGCTCGCCGCCCGTTTCGACGCGCGCAACGGCACCGCCTACGTCAGCGAGCGCACCCGGGAGCGGATGGAGCAGCGGCCGCTGGTGGACCGGCTGCCGCTCGGCGTGCGCGCGACGCGCACGGCCCGTCCGGCACCCGCGGCGGCCCCGCCGCCGGCCGTCGGGGCTCAGGAGCGGGACCTCGCGGACCTGCTCGCCGAGGCATGGCGTCTGTCGGACTCCCTGCACCCGGACGCCGTGGACGCGTGGGCGGCGGTGGCGCGCGCGGCCGAGGGCCGCGAGCTGGATCCTCGGGACCAGGCCGAACTCATCGACCACGAGGCGATGAGCCGCGGCCCGGAGGGCGCCGTGCTCTTCGAACGGGCGGCCGAGCTGTACGCGGCGGCGGACGACCCCGGTGAGGCGCTGGCGGCACGCGCGCGTGCGGCATACGTACGCGCCCTGACCGGACACACGGACGAGGCGCTGGAGACGGTCACCGAGCTGCGCGCACAGGTGCTCGCCCTCTTCGGGGAGGACGGCACGGGGGAGCGCCAGACGGCGTCCGTGCTCGTCGGACGGGCCCGTGTCCTGATGCACCTGCTGCGGGAGGACCTTGAGGCCGCGCCCGCCGCGGAGGAGGCGGTGCGGGAGCTGGTGGCGTTCGCCGGGCCGCACACGGCCGGGTTGCGGCTCGCCTCCCGGCATGCCGAGGCCCAGGGCATGCTCGGGGAGCTGGCCGGGCGCGCGGGTGACATGGAGTCCGCGGCGCGGCTGCTGGAGCGGGCGGCCGAGGAGTTCGTGTCGGCGGGTCTGCCGTGGTTCGCGGTGGAGCACGAGGTGCGGCTGACGCAGATCGCGCGGCAGCTGGGGGACGCGGAGGCGGCGGGGCGGGCGGCCCGCGGGGCGCTGGAGCACGGCCAGGGGATTCTGGAGCCGTTCGGACGGGCTCAGCTGCATCTCCGGCTGGCGGAGGCGCTGAGCGCGTCGGAGGAGCTCACTGAGGCCGCCGAGCACGCCCTGGAAGCGGCGCACTGGGCCGACGAGGCGGGCGAGGGGCCGACGCTCGGCGCGTGGGCCCGGCACCAGCTGGGCGGCCTCCTGCTGCGCCAGGGACGCTTCGCGGAGGCGGCCGAGATCCTGGAGTCGGCGCTTCCCGACCTGACCTCCGAGGCGCACGGCGACGGGGCGATCGTGCAGACGCAGTGGTGGCTCGGCGACTGCCACACGGAGCTGGGCGAGCACCGCGCGGCGGCCGAACAGTGGCTGCGGGCCGCGGAGATCGCCCGGGAGTGGCCGGAGCAACGGGACCACGCGATGCTCGCGCACCTGGCCGCCGAGGCGCTGGGCCGCGCGGACCTGCCGTCGGAGGCGGACCTCGCGTACGGGCGGGCCGCCGGGCTGTGGCGGGAACTGGGCAACACCCACGGCCTGGTACGCGCCCTGCGGGCCCGCGCATGGCTTGCGGCGCGCCAGGAAGAGGGCCTGGACGCGGCGCGGGAACTTATGGGGCAGGCGGCGCGGGAGTGCGCGTCGGCGGCCTCCCAGGAACGGGAGGACGACGACGCACGGGGCCGCCTGGTCGCGGAACTCGGGCACACCCACCGGCAGTTCGGCGATCTCATCGCCCGGTCGGCCGGGGACGGCGAGGACGAGGAGGCACTGCGGCCCGCGTTCGAGGAGGCGCTCACGCATCTCGAGGAGGCCATCGCGGTCTTCGAGTCCCTCGGCGCGTCCGCCGTCGACTTCCGCACCGGCGCGGAACTGGCAGCGGGGCGGCTGGAGGCCGACCTGCGCCGCCCGGACGCGGCGTCGGCACGCGCGCGGGCGGTGCTGTCGGCGTACGAGGGTCTGGACGCCGACGCGGGGCCCTCTCGGGCGCGGCGGGCGGAAGCGGAGCGGATGCTGGAGCTGATGGCGGCGCACCAGGACCGGTGAGCTCCGCTCCGGGTGCCCGGTCTCTTTGCGCTTTGCGGGGCGGGTACGCGGACTTTCGGCACGGCGGCGCCTGCGGCTGGGCTGTGGGTTTTGCGCCTGCGGGGCGTCGCCTCACGGGGGCGGGGCCCCGTGCCCCTGTCCGGTCGGTCCGCACCGGCACGTCTTCGCCTGCGGGCACGTCGTGGATTTTTGCGCAGTTCCCCGCGCCCCTATCCAGTCAGTCCGCACCGGCACGTCTTCACCTGCGGGCGCGCTGCGGATTTTTGCGCAGTTCCCCGCGCCCCTATCCAGTCAGTCCGCACCGGCACGTCTTCACCTGCGGGCGCGCTGCGGATTTTTGCGCAGTTCCCCGC
>NZ_JBEYVV010000013.1:119065-168814 GCF_040644155.1 Streptomyces sp. NPDC047022
CGCGCCCCTATCCGGCCGGTCCGCACCGGCACGTCTTCGGCTGCGGGGGCGGCGCGGGTTTTGCGGGCGTGTGACTGTGCCGCGTATGGGCAGGGCTCCGCGTTTCTGGCGAGCGTCCCGGCGTGGTTCGCTCGGTTGTGGCTGCTACTCCACGCCGATCAGTAGCAGGGAGCCCTGGCGGCCGCCCCGGTAGATCACCGTGTCGACCGCCAGGTACGACTCGCGTACCCGGGCCTCCAGGTGTGCCGCGATCGGCTCCGGGGCCTCATCGCCCAGCACCAGGGTGACCATTTCGCCGCCCGCCGCGAGCATGCGGTCCACGACCGCCTCGGCTGTCTCCGTGACATCCGAGCCGATGACCGCCACGTCGCCGTCGATCAGTCCAAGGACGTCGCCCGCCTGGCAGATGCCGGCCATCGTCCAGGACTGCCGCTCCGCGATCACGACCTCGGCGTACCGTGTCGCGCCCGCCGCCGACGTCATCGCCACGACGTCCTCGTCGAAACGCCGTTCCGGCTCGTGCACGGCCAGTGCCGCGATGCCCTGCACGGCGGAGCGCGTCGGGATCAGGGCCACCCGGACGCCCTCGGTCCGCGCCTGTTCCGCCGCGGCGGCAGCGGTGTGCCTCAGGTCCGCGTCGTTCGGCAGCAGCACCACCTCGCGCGCGTGCGCCCGGCGTACCGCCTCCACCAGTTCCCCGCTGGCGGGGGGCTCCCCGGCCCGGGCGAGCACGGTGGTGGCGCCGGCCTCCTGGTACAGCCCGGCCAGGCCCTCCCCCGGTACGACGGCCACCACCGCGCGCTGGATCGGCTCGGGCGCAGGCCGTCCGCCGCCCCCGGTGTGTACGTCGCCGGCGGCGAAGTGCGTGATCCGGATCCGGTACGGGCGCCCGGCCTCGACCCCCGCCTCCACGGCGGCGCCCGCGTCGTCGACGTGCACATGGACGTTCCACAGCCCGTCCCCGCCGACCACGACGAGGGAGTCCCCCAGCGCGTCGAGCCGCTCCCGCAGCCGCGCCACGGCCTCGTCACCGGCTTCCAGGAGATAGATCACCTCGTACGCGGGGCCGGGGCCGCCGCCGTCCGCCGCGGTGTCGGCGCACTCCTGGGCGGCGGGGCGGGTGACGTCGTCCACGCGCGCGTGGAGGGCGCGTCCGGGCCCGTCAGGGACCCTGGGCGCCTCTCCCGTGAACGTCTCCACCAGGGCCGCGAGCACCGTCACGAGCCCCCGGCCGCCCGCGTCGACCACTCCGGCTTGCTCCAGGACCGCCAGCTGCCCGGGCGTCGCCTCCAGGGCGACACGCGCGCCCTCGTACGCCGCCCGCGCCACACCGGAGCAGTCGCCCTCGGCTCCGCCGGCCGCGTCCGCGGCGGCCGAGGCGACGCTGAGGACCGTCCCCTCCACGGGGTGCTCGACGGCCGCGCGCGCGGAGTCGGCGGCCTGCCTGAGCGCGAGCCGCAGTTCCCGGGCGCCGCTGTGAGGGGTCTCACCTTCGGCGGCGAGCACCTGCGCCATGCCGCGCAGCAGCTGCGCGAGGATCGTGCCCGAGTTCCCGCGGGCCCCGATCAGCGCCCCGTGCGCCATGGCCCGCACGGCGTCGGCGAGCGTGGGCCGCTGGTCGCCGCCCGCCTCGTATCCGGCGAAGACCGCCTCGACGGCCGCGGCGGCCGACTCCACCGTCAGATAGAGGTTCGTGCCGGTGTCGCCGTCGGCCACGGGATAGACGTTGATCGCGTCGATCTCCTCACGCGCCCGTCCCAGCGCCTGAAGCGCGAGACCGCACCAGGTGCGCACCGCGAGAGCATCCAATGGCTGCGGCACCTGCGCCACCTGCGCCTCCTTGAGCTGCTGGACGTGGGACGCAGCGTAGACCCAGAGCGCTGCCCGCCCGGAAGAGGGCCCGCACGGACCGGCGGAGCGGGGCCTTGGAGAGCGGCGGGACAGGGCCTCGGGGAGCGGCCACGGGGCCAGGGCGGGAGGCGGCGGGGTCCGGAGCGCCCGTGGTAGTTTCGTTCTACGGGAGCAGGCGTTGTATGCTGCTCCGGTTGCCCGATCCCTTCGGGCTCATCCCTGGCAGAGCCACTCAGATCCTATGATCTCGATCCCGGCATGCCGGGTTCAACCGTTAGTGCATCTGAAGTCTTTGGAGTGACCCGTGGCTGCCAACTGCGACGTCTGCGGCAAGGGGCCGGGCTTCGGCAACAACATCTCGCACTCGCACCGCCGTACGTCCCGCCGCTGGAACCCGAACATCCAGCGTGTACGTACCGTGGTGGGCGGGACGCCGAAGCGCGTGAACGCTTGCACCTCGTGCATCAAGGCCGGCAAGGTCTCGCGCTGACGTCACTGTTAAGCGCGCGGCCACCGCTGGTTCGCTGCACAGAGCCGGTCCACACATGTGGACCGGCTTTTTGCTGTGCCCGCACGGCCGTGGCCTTCCTGCGGTCCGGGCAACTCGCCAACGACCGCCGGAACACCGCCGCGCGCAAGAGGTTCTCGCCGGCTGTACCCGGTGTGAGGGCCCCGGCAGCTTCCCGGGGCCCACGCGCGCCCGCCCTAAGACTCGATGTCCCCGAAGTGGTCCCAGCCGCCCTTGCTGGTCCACGGCGCTCCGTCGACCGTCACCTGGGGAAGCGCCGACGGGTTGAGCACCTCGCCGATCACCTTCCAGCGCGCCGGCAGCTTCACGTCCTGCGGGAAGGTCGCCACGATCGCATGGTCCTCGCCGCCCGTGAGCACCCACTGGATCGGATCGACGCCCACCGCCTGCCCGATGTCGTGCATCTGGGACGGGATGTCGATGGCGCCGGAGCGGATGTCGATCCGCACCTTGCTCGCCTCCGCGATATGCCCGAGGTCGGCGATGAGCCCGTCGCTGACATCGCACATGGCTGTCGCACCGAGCCCCGCCGCGGCCGGTCCCGCGTGATACGGCGGCTCGGGGCGCCGGTGCGCCTCTACGAACGCGCGCGGCGAGCGGAAGCCCCGGGAGAGCACCGCGTGCCCGGCCGCGGACCAGCCCAGCCAGCCGGTGACCGCGACCACGTCGCCGGGCTGGGCACCGGCCCGGGTGACCGGCTCATGGTTGCGCAGATCACCGAGCGCGCTGATCGAGATCATGATCGTGTCGCCGCGTACGACATCGCCGCCGACCACGGCCGCCCCCGCGACCTGGCACTCGTCGCGCAGGCCGTCCATCAGCTCCGTGGGCCAGGAGGCGGGCAGCTCGGCGGGGACGACGAGGCCGAGCAGCAGCGCGGTGGGCACCGCGCCCATCGCCGCGATGTCCGCGAGGTTCTGCGCGGCCGCCTTGCGCCCGACGTCGTAAGCGGTCGACCAGTCGCGGCGGAAGTGCCGTCCCTCCAGCAGGATGTCGGTGCTCGCCACCACCCTGCGGTCGGGCGCGGCGACCACCGCGGCGTCGTCGCCGGGGCCGACCCTGACCGCCGGGGTGGTGGTGAGCCGGGAGGTGAGCTCCCTGATGAGCCCGAACTCGCCAAGCTCGCCCACGGTGCCCTTCATCGTCGTACGTCCCCTTCTCTTGCCTGCCGGGCCCGGTCGCGAGCCGTCATCGTCCTCGATACGGTCGAGTCGACCGTCAACTTGTGTCGCCGGCGGTACCCCGCTCGCACGCCACAGTCCCCGTGGGTCTCCCCGCGGCGAGTGGCGACGCGATACCGTGGCGGTCCTTCTCCCCACATGATCCTCGTGGCCGCCCTGGAGGTTCCGTGGTACAGGCGTACATCCTGATCCAGACGGAGGTCGGCAAGGCGTCGACCGTCGCCGAGACGATCAGCAAGATCCCTGGGGTCATCCAGGCCGAGGACGTGACGGGTCCCTATGACGTCATCGTGCGCGCCCAGGCAGACACCGTCGATGAACTCGGCCGTATGGTGGTCGCGAAAGTCCAGCAAGTGGAGGGGATCACGCGCACACTGACCTGCCCGGTCGTCCACCTGTAGCCCCCGTCTACGCTGGGCCGGTGCACTCTTCGCGTCACCGGCTCCTCACTCTGCCCACCCTCGCCCTGCTGATCGCGGCGGCGGGCTGCTCCTCAAGCGACGACGGGCCCCGAGCCGCGGTTCCCAGCCCGGACGCAAAGGTCGCAAAACTCTGCCAGAACCTGGACAAGGTGCTGCCGCGGACGGTGGACGGCCTCGACCGGAACGATCCCGAGCCCCGGTCCGCGCTCACGGCGGGCTGGGGAAGCCCGGCGATCATACTGCGCTGCGGGGTACCCCGGCCCGCGCAGATGAACGACCCCGAGGCGGACGGCGTGGAGGCCGACGACGTGGGCTGGCTGCTGCAGAAGCAGGACGACGGCTCGTTCCGCTTCACGACGACGCTGCGTACGGCATACGTCGAGGTAGATCTCCCCAAGGCCCACACAGCCGACGGCCTGGCTCCCCTGGCCGACCTGGCCCCCGCGGTCAAGAAGGCGATCCCCGACGGAATCGCCTCCTGAGCACCCCCCGCATCGATATGCGGCTCCACGCGGGAGAAGGGCGCGCAGCGCGCTCTTCAAGGGGCGCGAGGAACCGCGCGGAACCCCCACGCCCCCGCAGATCACAACGCCCCCCGGCGGAGCCCTATCGCAGCCCGGTGGACCGGTTCAGCGCCGCCTGGATCAGCCGGTCCACCAACTCCCCGTAGGGGACCCCGGTCGCCTGCCACATCTGCGGATACATGGAGATCGGCGTGAACCCGGGCATCGTGTTGATCTCGTTGATCACGAACTCCCCCTCCTCGTCGAGGAAGAAGTCCGCCCGCACGAGCCCCTCGCAGGACGCCGCCTCGAACGCCTCCACCGCCAGCCGCCGGACCTCGGCGGTCTGCTCCTCGGTGAGCGGCGCGGGCACGATGCCGGGCGTCGAGTCGATGTACTTCGCCTCGAAGTCGTAGTACGCGTGCGTGTCCGGCGGCGGGATCTCGGCCGGTACCGAGGCACGCGGGCCGTCCTCGAACTCCAGGACACCGCACTCGATCTCGCGGCCCCGCACGGCGGCCTCCACGAGGATCTTCGGGTCGTGCCGCTGGGCCTCGGCGATCGCCTCGTCGAGCTCCGCAAGGCCATCGATCTTGGTGATGCCGATCGAGGAGCCGGCACGCGCGGGCTTCACGAACAGCGGATAGCCGTGCTCGCCCGCGAAGTCGATGATCTTCTTGCGGGCGGCGGACTCGTCCTGCCGCCACTCACGCGGCCTGATCACCACGTACGGGCCGACCTTGAGCCCGAACGAGGTGAACACCCGCTTCATGTAGTCCTTGTCCTGGCCGACGGCCGAGGCGAGCACGCCGGAGCCTACGTAGGGGACGCCGGACAGCTCCAGGAGGCCCTGGAGCGTGCCGTCCTCGCCGTAGGGGCCGTGCAGCATCGGGAAGACGACGTCGACCTCACCCAGCGCCTTGGGCACCGAACCGGGCTCGCTGTAGACGACTTCGCGGTTGGCGGGGTCGACCGGCAGGACGACACCGCCCTCGTGGTCCTCGGCGAGGTCCTCGACGCTGGGCGTACGGCGGTCGACGATCGCCATCCGCTCCGGATCGTCGGCAGTGAGCGCCCAACGGCCTTCCCGGGTGATACCGATCGGCAGGACGTCGTACTTCGTCCGGTCGATGGCGCGCAGGACCGCTCCGGCGGTGACCATGGAGATCCCGTGTTCGGAGCTGCGGCCGCCGAAGACGACGGCGACACGCGGCTTGCGGTGCGACGGCTGCTCAGGGCTCTGGGGGAGGTTCTCGGTGCTCATATCGCGTCGAGAGTACCCGGTGGTAGCGGCCTGAGACAGCGTATGACCGGCGGGTTAGCTCAGCGTCGCTCGGGCTTCGCGCTGCGCGACATCAGCTCCTTGAGCGCGACCACCGGCGGCTTGCCCTCGTGCACGATCCCGACGACCGTTTCGGTGATGGGCATGTCGACGCCGTGCCTGCGGGCCAGATCCAGAACGGACTCACAGGACTTGACGCCCTCGGCGGTCTGGCTGGTGACCGCGATGGTCTCCTCCAGGGTCATGCCCTTGCCGAGGTTGGTGCCGAACGTGTGGTTGCGCGACAGCGGGGATGAGCAGGTGGCCACCAGATCGCCCAGGCCCGCGAGTCCCGAGAAGGTCAGGGGGTCGGCGCCCATGGCGAGTCCGAGCCGGGTGGTCTCGGCGAGCCCGCGGGTGATGAGCGAGCCCTTGGCGTTGTCGCCGAGGCCCATCCCGTCCGCGATGCCGACGGCCAGCCCGATGACGTTCTTGACGGCGCCGCCGAGTTCGCAGCCCACGACGTCGGTGTTGGTGTACGGCCGGAAGTAGGGCGTGTGGCAGACGGCCTGGAGCCGCCGCGCCACGGCCTCGTCGGTGCAGGCAGCCACCGCCGCGGCCGGCATACGGGCGGCGATCTCCCGGGCCAGGTTGGGCCCGGTGACCACGGCGACGCGCTCCGGACCGACCTTGGCCACGTCCATGACGACCTCGCTCATCCGCATGGCGGAGCCGAGTTCGACACCCTTCATCAGGGAGACGAGGATCGTGCCGGGCGCGAGCAGAGGCGTCCAGTCGGCGAGGTTCCCGCGCAGGGTCTGCGAGGGGACCGCGAGTATCGTGAAGTCGGCGTCCCGCGCGGCCTCGGCGGCATCCGTGGTGGCCCGCAGGTTCTCCGGAAGTTCGACACCCGGCAGGTAGTCGGGGTTCGTACGGGTGGAGTTGACCGCCTCGACCAGTTCGGCGCGGCGCGCCCACAGGGTGACCTCGCACCCCGCGTCGGCGAGCACCATGCCGAAGGCGGTCCCCCACGATCCCGTTCCGAACACGGCCGCCTTGACCGGCTTGCTCACTTGCCCTGCCCCTCCTTCTGCCGTGCCTTCTCCTTCGCAGCTTCCTGCACCTTCACCTGGGCGGCGCTGCGGCGGCGCTGCTCGATGCGCACCTCACGCGGGTCGAACCTCTTCTCGGGCGCCTTCTCGCCGCGGATCTTCTCGAGCTGGCGGGTGATGGCGGCCATGATGGCGTCCGTCGCCTCCTTCAGCAGCTCGGGGGTCATCTCCCGGTCGTAGAAGCGCGTGAGGTCCACGGGCGGGCCCACGAGGACGTGGTGGGTCTTGCGCGGCAGCAGGTTGGGCTTCTTGGCGTACGGCGGCAGCAGCTCGTTGGCGCCCCACTGGGCGACGGGGATCACCGGGCACTTGGTCTGCAGGGCGACCCGGGCCGCGCCGGTCTTGCCGGTCATCGGCCAGCCGTCCGGATCACGGGTGAGGGTGCCCTCGGGGTAGAAGGCGACGCACTCACCGCGGTCCACCGCGTCGATCGCGGCGCGGAACGCGCTGAGCGCGTCCGTGCTCTCGCGGTAGACGGGGATCTGGCCGGTGCCACGCATCATGGCGCCGACGAATCCCTTCTTGAAAAGTCCGCTCTTCGCGAGGAAACGGGGAACGCGCCCGGTGTTGTACTGATAGTGCGCGTAGGCGAACGGATCCACGTGGGAATTGTGGTTCACCACGGTGATAAATCCGCCGTCGGCCGGAATATTCTCCGTTCCGCGCCAGTCCCGCTTGAGCAGAACCACCAGCGGCGGTTTGCACAGGACCGCTGCGAAGCGGTACCAGAAGCCGATTCTGCGGCGGGGCACGCGGACACCTTCCTCTAGGGACCCGGCACCGGGCCCGGGGCCGGGAGCTGTGGGCCGCACAAGTGTCGCCCCGGGCCGCCCGTCTGTCGAGAACACGGTACGCCTCGCCATGCCGGTGGCCGGGTGGTCCATCACCTGTCTCCGGCCGGATCAGGTGACAATGGACGCGACAAGACGAGGACGGAGCGCTCGTGCAGTGGACTGTGGTCGTGCCCCTGAAACCCTTGGCGCAGGCGAAGAGCAGGCTCTCGGACACCGCATCGGCCGGACTGCGTCCACATCTCGCGCTCGCCTTCGCACAGGACACGGTGGCCGCGGCGCTGGCCAGTGCCGCGGTGCGTGATGTGGCGGTCGTCACGGACGATCCGCTCGCCGGGCGCGAGCTCGCGGCCCTGGGCGCCCGGATCGTCGCGGACGAGCCGGGAGGCGGGCTGAACGCCGCGCTCGCGCACGCGGCGGCGGTCGTACGGCGGCTGCGTCCCGGTGGCGCCGTGGCGGCGCTCAACGCCGATCTCCCCGCGCTGCGCCCGCCCGAATTGGCCAGGGTCCTGGATGCCGCCGCCGAATTCCCCCGGGCTTTTCTGCCGGATGCCGCCGGAATCGGTACGACGCTGCTGGCCGCGGCTCCTCGGCGGGAATTGCGCCCCGCTTTCGGCGCGCATTCACGCATGGCACACCGAGCCTCGGGCGCCGTGGAGCTGGCTCTGGACGCGGTGGAGTCGGTACGCCAGGACGTGGACACCGGCGACGATCTGCGCGCGGCGCTGGCACTCGGCGTGGGGCCGCGCACGGCGGCGGCAGCGGCCCGGCTGCTCATCCCGGGGCAGCCGGCAGGCTGATCCGGAGGGAAGGAACGGGAGAGCGGGCGGGCGCCGGGCACTGGATAGGCTGCCGTCATGCAGGCGACCGCGTACACCTACGACCCCGACACGCGCACCGGTCAGGTGCTGCTCGACGACGGCACCCCCGTGGCCTTCGACGCACAGGCATTCGACGCGGGCGGGCTCAGGCTGCTGCGGCCGGGACAGCGGGTGCGGATCGAGACGGAGGGCGAGGGCCCGGCCAGGCGCATCACGCTGGTCACGCTGGGGACCTTCTGAACACCTCTCGCGAGCGGCTCTTGCGAGGGGCTCCTCCAAGGATTCGGGACAGACCGCGGGCCGGGCTCCACCAGGGAGCCCGGCCCGTCGCGTGAGTGTCTGTCCGCCCCGGTCAGCCGCGGGCGGTGGCCTTCTTGGCGGTGGTCTTCCGCGCCGCCGACTTCTTGGCGGGGGCCTTCTTCGCCGGGGCCTTCTTGGCAGCCGCCTTCTTCGCGGTCGTCTTCTTGGCCGTGGCCTTCTTGGCGGCCGCCGTGGTCTTCTTGGCCGTCGTCTTCTTCGCCGTGGTCTTCTTGGCGGCCGCCGTGGTCTTCTTCACAGCCGTCTTCTTCGCCGCGGTCTTCTTGGCGGCGGCGGTCGCCTTCTTGGCCGTCGTCTTCTTGGCCGCGGCCTTCTTGACCGTTGCCGCGGCACCACCGGTAAGGCTGCCCTTGGGCGCCTTCTTGACGGCGACCTCTCCACCGCGGGGCAGCTTCTTCGTGCCGCTGACCAGGTCCTTGAAGCCCTGGCCTGCGCGGAAGCGCGGCACAGAGGTCTTCTTGACACGAACCCGCTCGCCCGTCTGGGGGTTCCGGGCATAACGAGCCGGACGCTCGACCTTCTCGAACGATCCGAAGCCGGTGACCGAGACCCGGTCGCCTCCGACAACCGCGCGGACGATGGCGTCCAGGACCGCGTCGACAGCATCGGCGGCCTGCTGGCGGCCGCCCATCTTGTCGGCAATCGCTTCTACGAGCTGCGCCTTGTTCACGTCTTCCCCTTCGGAGACATCGCCAGAACGAAAGTGTTCAAGCTATTTCGCACGTTAGGCAGATATATACCGCAAATCAAACACGAAACGGGCTAATCACCCTTGTGCCGCAACAGACTCGGCTGTCTCAGAGTTCCTCTTCGGGGATTCGGCCCACGTCGAGGTCGCTGGTGAACCGCTCGAGACGCCTGGCCGCTTCGGCGGGATCGTGCTTGGCCGCGGCCGTAATGACCAGCAGCTTCCGGGTCAGCGCCATCCGTACGCCCTCCGGGACTTGCAGTGTGCGCACCCTTGCGTGCGCTTCCTTGAGCCTGGCCGCGACCGCCGTATAGAGCTCGAGTTGGCCGTCGTCGTCCATGCACAGATTGTGCCATCTGGGGCGAGTTGTCGCCCGCGCTGGGGGTAACTGCCGCTGTTCGCGGGCCGCTCGGGCGTCCCCCCAACTCGCCGCACAGACAACCGGGTACCCGTGCAACACCCTTTGTAACCAGGCAAGTTGCCGTTCTTCCAGGCGGCGCGCCGGGGCTGTTCGACCGCGGACACAGCTGTACCCCCAACCGTCCACGATTGGGGGTACAGAGGGGTGTTGCGGTGGCTGAAATCAGCCCTTGCGGGTGCCGCGGGTCAGCCCTGGAGCGTCCGCGGCTTGTAGGAGGGCCGCCCCGACTCGTACGCGGCGATGTCGGCCTCCCTCTGAAGCGTGAGGGAGATGTCGTCGAGGCCGTTCAGCAGCCGCCAGCGAGAGTTCTCGTCCAGCTCGAAGGAGGCGGTGACACCCTCGGCGCGCACCTCGCGCGCCTCGAGGTCGACGGTGACTTCGGCCCGGGGGTCGCGCTCGGTCAGCTCCCACAGGGCGTCCACGGTCTTCTGCTCCAGGACGACCGTGAGCAGGCCGTTCTTGAGTGAATTGCCACGGAAGATATCGGCGAAGCGGGAGGAGACGACCGCCTTGAAGCCGTAGTTCTGCAGCGCCCAGACGGCGTGCTCACGGGAGGAACCGGTGCCGAAGTCGGGGCCGGCGACCAGCACGGTCGCACCCTGCCGCTCGGGGCGGTTGAGCACGAACTCAGGGTCTTTGCGCCAGGCCTCGAACAGCCCGTCCTCGAACCCGTCCCGTGTCACCTTCTTGAGCCAGTGGGCGGGGATGATCTGGTCGGTGTCGACGTTGCTGCGGCGCAGCGGGACGGCCCGTCCGGTGTGGGTGGTGAATGCTTCCATGGCTCTCAGACTCCAGCGGGCGCGGGGACGTCGGACAGGTCGGCCGGGGAGGCCAGGCGGCCGGTGACCGCGGTGGCCGCGGCGACCTGCGGCGAGACCAGGTGCGTACGACCACCCTTGCCCTGCCTGCCCTCGAAGTTGCGGTTGGAGGTGGACGCGGAGCGCTCGCCCGGGGCCAGCTGGTCCGGGTTCATGCCGAGGCACATGGAGCAGCCCGCGTGCCGCCATTCGGCGCCGGCCTCCTTGAAGACCACGTCCAGGCCCTCGGAGACGGCCTGGAGGCCCACCCGCGCGGATCCCGGGACGACCAGCATCCGTACGCCGTCGGCGACTTTGCGGTCCTTGAGGATCTCGGCCGCGGCGCGCAGGTCCTCGATGCGGCCATTGGTGCAGGAACCTACGAAGACGGTGTCCACCTTGATGGAGCGCAGCGGCTGCCCGGCCTCCAACCCCATGTACTCCAGGGCCTTTTCCGCGGCGAACCGCTCCGAGGCGTCCTCGTACGAAGCGGGGTCGGGGACCGACGCCGAAAGCGGTGCGCCCTGCCCCGGGTTGGTGCCCCAGGTGACGAACGGCGAGAGGGAAGCGGCGTCGATGCGGACCTCGGCGTCGAATTCCGCGTCGTCGTCGGTACGCAGGGTCTTCCAGTACTCCACCGCGGCGTCCCAGTCGGCGCCCTCGGGCGCGTGCGGGCGGCCCTCGAGGTACGCGAACGTGGTCTCGTCGGGGGCGATCATGCCCGCGCGGGCGCCGGCCTCGATCGACATGTTGCAGATGGTCATCCGGGCCTCCATCGAGAGCTTCTCGATGGCCGGGCCGCGGTACTCCAGGACGTAGCCCTGGCCGCCGCCGGTGCCGATCCTGGTGATGATCGCCAGGATGAGGTCCTTGGCCGTGACGCCCTCGGGCAGCTCCCCGTCGACCGTGATCGCCATGGTCTTCGGGCGCGCCATCGGCAGCGTCTGGGTGGCCAGCACATGCTCCACCTGGGAGGTGCCGATACCGAAGGCGAGCGCGCCGAAGGCGCCGTGCGTGGAGGTGTGCGAGTCGCCGCACACGACGGTCGTGCCGGGCTGGGTCAGACCGAGCTGCGGGCCGACGACGTGCACGACGCCCTGCTCGATGTCTCCCAGCGGGTGCAGCCGCACGCCGAACTCCGCGCAGTTCTTGCGCAGCGTCTCCAGCTGGGCGCGGGAGACCGGGTCCGCGATGGGCTTGTCGATGTCGAGGGTGGGGGTGTTGTGGTCCTCGGTGGCGATGGTGAGGTCGAGGCGGCGGACCTGGCGGCCGTTCTTGCGCAGTCCGTCGAAGGCCTGCGGGCTGGTCACCTCGTGCAGCAGGTGCAGATCGATGTAGAGGAGGTCGGGCTCGCCCTCGGCGCGCCGGACGACGTGGTCGTCCCAGACCTTCTCCGCGAGTGTCCTACCCATCGCTTTCCCTTCGGCCCGCACGGGAGTGCCGGCCCTACTAGAGATCCTGGGGTGCGGCGCCCGCGCCCCCTGATCACCGGCGTCCGCCGCCGGGCCCACTGTCCACAGGCCCCGCTATGACATCCAGGGTTGCGCGTTCCACAGAAAATTGAACTTGCGTTTCACAGAGTGAGACGGGAGTATCGTTGCATGGACAACAGTAGCGGCGTCGGCGTTCTGGACAAGGCAGCCCTTGTCCTGAGCGCTCTGGAGTCCGGTCCGGCCACCCTCGCGGGTCTGGTCGGGGCCACCGGACTGGCAAGACCCACGGCCCATCGACTGGCCGTGGCACTGGAACACCACCGGATGGTGGCGCGCGACATGCAGGGGCGGTTCATCCTCGGCCCCCGGCTGTCCGAGCTGGCCGCTGCGGCGGGCGAGGACCGCCTGCTGGCCACGGCGGGCCCGGTGCTCACGCATCTGCGCGACGTGACGGGCGAGAGCGCGCAGCTCTACCGCCGCCAGGGGGACATGCGTATCTGTGTCGCCGCCGCGGAGCGCCTGTCCGGACTCCGGGACACGGTCCCGGTCGGTTCGACCCTCACGATGAAGGCGGGATCCTCCGCGCAGATCCTGCTCGCCTGGGAGGAGCCCGAGCGGCTGCACCGGGGTCTTCAGGGCGCCCGCTTCACGGCGACGGCCCTGTCGGGCGTACGGCGCCGGGGGTGGGCCCAGTCCATCGGGGAGCGCGAGCCGGGGGTTGCCTCCGTTTCCGCGCCCGTGCGTGGACCCTCCAACCGGGTGGTCGCGGCGGTGTCCGTGTCCGGGCCCATCGAGCGGCTGACGCGGCATCCCGGGCGGATGCACGCGCAGGCCGTGATCGACGCGGCGGCTCGTCTCTCCGAGGCGTTGCGGCGTAGCGGCTGACCGGGCGCTGCGCTCGGCTGAGCGGGGTTTCACGGGAGGGCGGCCTCAACGCCGCGGCTTGCCCTTCCGGCGGAACTCCGGGCTGTCCAGCCCCCGGGGGCGTTGCGTTTACGCCTCCGGGCCGAGCCGTGTATGCGCGGTTCCCCGCGCCCCTGTCCATCGGCCCGCACCCGCACGTCGTTGCCTGCGGGCGCGTCGCGGGATTTTTTGCGCAGTTCCCCGCGCCCCTATCGCCCACACCCGCACGTCGTCGACCGCAGGCGCGTCGCGGGATTTGCGCCCACGCGGCGGAGCCGCATATCGACAGGGCCCCGCGCCCCTATCCGTCCGCCCACTCCCGCACGTCGTCGCCTGCGGGCGCGTCGTGGCTTGCGCTCGCGCGGTGGGTGCGCGCGGAGTGCGCCGTTCAGGGGCGCGGGGAACTGCGTGACAGGCCACCCACGCAGCCGCACCCTGCAACGCACCGGAACCCACCCGACAGGGGCGTCACCGCGCCGGAGGCGGTCGGCGTTCGTGCCGCCCCAAGGTCAGGGCTCGTCCTGGTCAGCCGTGCTGTCTAATGGCAGCGTTGGATAGTGGTGCCAACCGAGGAGAGGTGCCGTGCGGCTGGCGGAGTTGAGTGCGCGCAGTGGGGTCGCCACGGCGACGATCAAGTACTACCTGCGCGAAGGCCTGTTGGCACCGGGGCGCCAGGTGAACGCGACCACCGCCGAGTACGACGAGAGTCATCTGCGCCGGCTGCGGCTCGTGAGGGCGCTGATCCAGGTGGGCCGGGTTCCGGTGGCGAGGGCCAAGGAGGTCCTCCAGCACGTCGACGACGACTCCCTCGGCCGGACGATCCGGCTGGGCGCGGCCCTGTGGGCTCTGCCGCAGGATCCCGGGCCGGACGAGGAGGACACAGCGGTGGCGGCCGCCCGGCAGGAGGTGGACGCGCTGCTGCGGCGGCTCGGCTGGGAGACCTCGCGCGAGCTCGCCGGCCTCTCCCCCGTACACCGCTCCCTGGTGACCGCGGTGGCCACGCTGATCCGGCTGGGCTACGCCCGGGACGGCGAACAGATGGCAGCGTACGCGGAGTTGATGCACCAGGTCGCCCGGCGCGACCTGGACTTCCTGGAGACGCACGGCTCGGAGGGGGAAAAGGTCGAGGTGGCGGTCGCGGCGACGGTGCTCTTCGAGCCCGTGCTGCGCGCACTGCACCGGATGGCGCAGGAGGAGGAGTCGGCCCGCCGCTACGGCCTGGAGTGACTCCACGGGGCGCCTGTTCGGCCCCCGGGCCGGAAACGCCGCAGGGCCCCCACCGAAGTGAGGGCCCTGCGGACTGTATGTACCCCCGACCGGATTCGAACCGGCGCTACCGCCTTGAGAGGGCGGCGTGCTAGGCCGCTACACAACGGGGGCATGGATCGTGCGTTTCCGCAGATCCGAGCTGGTCTACCTGGACTCGAACCAAGACTAACTGAACCAGAATCAGTCGTGCTGCCAATTACACCATAGACCAATGTGGTTTAGACCAGTTCGTACCCCCGACCGGATTCGAACCGGCGCTACCGCCTTGAGAGGGCGGCGTGCTAGGCCGCTACACAACGGGGGCCCTAGCGATCCTGCATCGAGGGCAACGGGAGCGACCCGGCTGCCTTCGCGGGAAGGATCTGTACCCCCGACCGGATTCGAACCGGCGCTACTGCCTTGAGAGGGCAGCGTGCTAGGCCGCTACACAACGGGGGCTTGCGAATGAGATCCGCAGGTGCAGATGAGCTCTGCGAGCTGGCCTACCTGGACTCGAACCAAGACTAACTGAACCAGAATCAGTCGTGCTGCCAATTACACCATAGGCCACTGGAACACAAGCCCCTGCGGGGATTTTGTTCTAGCTTGCGCCTCCGGATCCCGGCCTTTCGGCCCGCTCCCCGGCGGCGCAGAAAGAACATTACCCGAAGGTGGACGGCGCTCCAAAACGGGTATCCGCGCCGAGGACCGAGGGGAGTTCGGCGAGAGTGGCGATCCGGCGCGGGCCGGTGGCCGCTCCGACCGGCGGCGGAGTGCCCGCCACCACCGCGGCGCGCAGCCCGGGGCGGTCGATCCACACGGACAGCAGCCCGGCCTCGGCCGCGCCGCGGCCGTCGATCTCCGGGTGGTCGCCGACGTACGCCACCTGGTGCGGAGCCAGTCCCAGCGTGTCACAGACCGCGTGGAAGGCCCGGGCGTCCGGCTTCGAGACGCCCAGCTCGGCCGCGCACAGCACGGCCTCGAAGCGGTCGCGGACGCCGAGGACGCGGAGCTTGCGCTCCTGGACGTGCCCGCTGGAGTTCGACAGCACCGCGTGCCGGTGACTGACCGCGAGGAGGTCGAGAACGGGCAGCACATCCGGGAAGAGGGCCCACGCGGCCTCGTAGTGGTCCAGATAGCGCCGGAACCAGGCGTCGGCCTCGTCGTCGTCCATCTCGGCGCCCGCGAAGACCCGTACCCGGTCCCGGCGCTGGTCTTCGAAGGAGGTCTCCCCGGCCGCGTACCGCGCCCACTGCTCGTCCGTGATCTCCCGCCACCGGGCGAGGGCCTGCTCCACGCTCCCGTACCCCTCGAGCAGCCCCTCGGCGGCCAGATGGCCGCGCATGCCGGTGCGGTCCGCGGTGGTGTAGTCGAAGAGTGTGTCGTCCACGTCCCAGACCACGGCGCTGATGCTCATGGTCCGACCGTATCCCGGGGCGGGCGGCCATGTCCGCTCGTTCCGCGGCGCACGCGGATGCGCCGAAAGGGGCACCCCGAGGGGTGCCCCTTTCGCCACGAGCGGGTCAGGCCGCCGGCTTCGCCAGTGCCGCGTCGATGCGGGCCAGCGTCTTCTCTTTGCCCAGGATCTCCAGGGACTCGAAGAGCGGCAGGCCGACCGTGCGGCCGGTGACGGCGACACGGACCGGGGCCTGGGCCTTGCCGAGCTTGAGGCCGTGGGCCTCGCCCGCGGCCAGGACGGCCTCCTTCAGGGACTCCGGGGACGTCCAGTCGGCCGTCTCCAGCTTCTCCCGCGCCGTGCGCAGCAGCGCGTCGCTGCCCTCCTTCATGGCCTTGGTCCAGGACGGCTCGTCGAAGACCGGCTCGGGAAGGAAGAGGAAGTCGACGTTCTCCGTGATCTCGGACAGGACCTTCAGACGGGTCTGGGCGTGCGGGGCGATGGCCTCCCACCGCGCTTCGTCGAAGTCCTCCGGGGCCCAGGGGGCGAACGGGGCCCTCAGCCACGGCCGGCAGCGCTCCGTGAAGTCCTTCACATCCAGCAGCCGGATGTGGTCCGCGTTGATCGCCTCGGCCTTCTTCAGGTCGAAGCGGGCCGGGTTGGGGTTCACATCCGCGACGTCGAAGGCGGCGACCATCTCCTCGGTGGTGAAGATGTCGCGGTCGGCGGAGAGGGACCAGCCCAGCAGCGACAGGTAGTTGAGCAGGCCCTCCGGCAGGAAGCCGCGCTCGCGGTAGAGGTTGAGCGACGACTGCGGGTCGCGCTTGGAGAGCTTCTTGTTGCCCTCGCCCATCACATAGGGCAGATGGCCGAACTCCGGCGCGGACTTGGCGACGCCCAGCTCCACCAGCGCCTTGTAGAGGGCGATCTGGCGGGGGGTGGAGGAGAGCAGGTCCTCGCCGCGCAGTACGTGCGTGATCTCCATCAGCGCGTCGTCGACGGGGTTGACGAGCGTGTACAGGGGCGCGCCGTTCGCCCGCACGATGCCGTAGTCCGGCACGTTCTCCGGCGTGAAGGTCAGCTCGCCCCGGACCAGGTCCGTGAAGGTGATCGTCTCGTCGGGCATCCGGAAGCGGACGATGGGCGCCCGGCCCTCGGCCTCGTACGCCGCCACCTGCTCGGCGGTCAGGTCTCGGCAGTGCCCGTCGTACCCGGACGGCTTCCCGGCGGCGCGGGCGGCGTCACGGCGGGTGTCGAGCTCCTCCGTGGTGCAGTAGCAGTGGTACGCGTACCCGCCGTCCAGCAGCTTGCGGGCGACGTCCTGGTAGATGTCCATGCGCCGCGACTGGCGGTACGGCTCGTGGGGGCCGCCGACCTCGGGGCCCTCGTCCCAGTCGAAGCCCAGCCAGCGCAGCGAGTCCAGAAGCTGGACGTACGACTCCTCGGAGTCGCGGGCCGCGTCCGTGTCCTCGATGCGGAAGACGAACGTGCCGCCGGTGTGGCGGGCGTACGCCCAGTTGAACAGGGCGGTGCGGACCAGGCCCACATGGGGGTTGCCGGTCGGGGAGGGACAGAAACGTACGCGGACGGATCCGTTAGCCACGCTTGATCACCTTGTTGGTGAGAGTGCCGATGCCTTCGATGGTGACGGCGACCTCGTCGCCGGCGTTGAGGGGGCCGACCCCCGCGGGGGTGCCCGTGAGGATGACGTCGCCGGGCAGCAGCGTCATGGCCTCGGTGATGTTGACGATCAGGTCTTCGACCGAGTGGGTCATCTCGCTCGTGCGGCCGAGCTGGCGCTGCTGCCCGTTGACCGTGAGCTGAATGGTGAGGTCGGCCGGGTCGAGGTCCGTCTCCACCCAGGGGCCGAGCGGGCAGGCGGTGTCGAAGCCCTTGGCCCGGGCCCACTGCTTCTCGCGGCGCTGGACGTCACGCGCGGTCACATCGTTGGCGCAGGTGTAGCCGAGGATCACGTCCTTGACGCGCTCACGCGGGACCTCGCGGCACAGGCGGCCGATCACCACGGCGAGCTCCGCCTCGTGGTGCAGCTCCTGGGAGAAGGAGGGGTACACGATCTCGTCGCCGGAACCGATCACCGAGGTGGACGACTTGAAGAAGGCGAACGGGACCTCGGACGCCTCGTTGCCCAGCTCGCGCGCGTGCTCGGCGTAGTTGCGGCCGAAGGCCACGACCTTGTTGGGGAGCACCGGCGGCAGCAGCCTGACCTTGTTCAGCGGCACCTTCGTGCCGGAGAGCTCGAAGTCCGCGAACGGGATGCCCTTGATGATGTCGAGGACGAGCTCGTCCGGCCTCTCGCCCTCGACCGCGCCGAAGGCGACGTTGCCGTCGATGGAGAATCTGGCGATGCGCACGGGATGCTTGCGCCCCTTAAGTGAGCCGACTGGAGTTTGACGCTCCAGGCTAACGCGACAGGGGACGCACACCCCGCGTATGCGCGGCCGCTCCGGGCGGGACCGCTTCGGGTGAGCCGCTTTGAGCAGGCGGCGCCGCCGGCGCGTACTACACGGCGACGGAGGCCTGGACCGGGATCTCCATGAGGATGGTGCGCTTGGGATTGGCGGTCTGGGTGGGAAGGTCGACGGACAGTTCCGGCACCGCCGGGGTCTGCAGCTCGGCGGCGTCCTCGAGGTGCGCCAGCGTCGTGCGCCGCGGGTTGGCTATGTTGCGGAACATCATCGTGGTCTTCACTGTTGTAGTTGACCTTGTCGTTACGGGCGCCGGGCGGGCCTCAAGGGCTGTCGCGGTAGCGCGGGTTGTCGGATTCGCCATCCCTGTAAAGCGTCAGGCTAAACATGCAATTCCCGCTCCAAGACATGAAGTGGTCATGATCCCGCTGTGAGTTTGCTCACTGACCGACAGACAAAGTGGGCAATTCAGACTGCTGTGCCACCACGGCAAAACCGACATTGCCCTATCGAAGCGAGCATTCCGCTCCTGATCATGGCGACTGGGACACCCCGCTCAGGGTAAAGATTCGCTCGTTTACGTCCGTTATGTACGAGATAACTTTCTACGTCTCGTGACGTAGCCTGCACAAGGTGTCACGGTGGTCACAGGCTCACCCGTTGGCCTTGTTGGAGATCCTGCACTGTGCTGGAATTCCACGGACCGCCGCGGGATCGCACCGGCGCGCAAAGGGCGCAACGCAGCGCCAAGCTGCGGCGGGGAGGGGGAGCCAGCGCCGGTCACTCACGACCACCCGAGGGGCGTATTCAGGACGCTTCTCATCACGCCGACACCGTCCCGCCGTTCACGCGGAGGGACGCCTGGTCCAGAGGTTGCGACGCTAGTGCAGGGACGTTTCAAGAGGGATGGCAGCGCTTCGGCGGAGCCGGAGCCGCACGGCGGGACCGACCGCGGTTCCTCGCCCCAGCACGCCCAGAACCCGGGATCGGCACCGTCCGGCGGCGGCCCCGAGCGTGCCGGGCGTGGCAATGGCACCGCGGCTCCCCTACCGGCCACCCCATCCACCACCACTCCTTCGACAGACCCCGGCGCACGCCTGCATCTGCGTAACTGGCGCATCTCGACGCGCCTGGTGTCGCTGCTCGCGCTCCCCGTGGTCGCGGCCACCTCGCTGGGCGCCCTGCGCATCAGCGACAACATGGACCAGATCCAGCAGCTCGACAACATGAAGCTGCTGACGGACATGACCAAGCAGGCCACGCAGCTCGCGGAGGCGCTCCAGGAGGAGCGCGACGAGTCCGCCGGCCCGCTCGCCCACGGCGCGGGCGCCGGTGACTACTCGGTCAAGGGCGTCCGCGACAAGACGGACCGCGCCCGGGCGTCGTTCATCGAGGGCACCGACAGCATCGGTGACGCGTCCGACCGCGGCCAGCTCACCGGTGTCCGCGACAGCGTCGTCGGTATCGCCAGCGAGCTCAACAACCTCAGCGCCATCCGGGCCGCCGCCTTCAAGGATCAGCAGAACTCCACGCAGACGGTCGAGGCGTACCACCGCCTGATCACCGACCTGCTCAGCCTGTCCCAGGACATGGCGGAGGCGACCAGCAACCCGGAGATGATCCAGCGCACCCGTGCCCTGGCGGCCTTCTCCAACGCCAAGGAGTACGCCTCCGTGCAGCGCGCGGTCATCGCGGCGGCGCTGCCCGAGACCAACCGCACGTCCGGCCAGCTCTCCGAGACCGACCGCCAGTACGCGCTCTCGGCCCTCGACAGCCAGAAGTCGGAGCTCGACAGCTTCCACAGCATCTACGGCGACGGCGCCGAGGAGCTCACGAAGCCGATCGACCAGGGCAGCAGCCCGACGATCCAGGATGCCGACTCCTACGCCGACCGCGTCCTCAAGAGCGGCCTCGCCCAGGCGGACAAGCGCTCGTACAAGGACTGGGTCGACGCCGACTCGGCCAAGATCGAACAGATGAAGAAGATCGAGGGCACGCTCCTCGAGGACATGGAGCAGAAGGCCCGCGAGCTGCGCAGCGCCTCCGAGCGCGAGGCGATCATCTCCGGTGCGCTGGTGCTCCTCGTGCTCGGCGTCTCCCTCGTGGGCGCCTTCGTCGTGGCCCGCTCCATGATCCGCTCGCTGCGCCGGCTGCAGGACACCGCGACCAGGGTCGCCCAGGACCGTCTGCCCGAGCTGGTCAAGCAGCTGTCCGAGTCCGACCCGCAGGACGTCGACACGTCCGTCGAGTCGGTCGGTGTGCACTCCCGGGACGAGATCGGCCAGGTGGCCGCGGCCTTCGACGACGTGCACCGCGAGGCGGTCCGCCTCGCCGCCGAGCAGGCCCTGCTGCGGGGCAACGTCAACGCGATGTTCACCAACCTCTCGCGCCGCTCCCAGGGTCTTATCCAGCGCCAGCTGTCGCTGATCTCCGAACTGGAGTCCCGCGAGGCCGACCCGGACCAGCTCTCCTCGCTGTTCAAGCTCGACCACCTCGCGACGCGTATGCGCCGTAACGGTGAGAACCTCCTCGTCCTCGCAGGTGAGGAGCCCGGCCGCCGCTGGACCCGCCCGGTCCCGCTGGTCGACGTGCTCCGCGCCGCAGCGTCCGAGGTGGAGCAGTACGAGCGCATCGAACTGGCCGCGGTCCCGGCGACCGAGGTCGCGGGCCGGGTCGTCAACGACCTCGTGCACCTGCTCGCCGAGCTGCTCGAGAACGCCACCTCGTTCTCCTCCCCGCAGACCAAGGTCAAGGTCACCGGTCACGCGCTGCCCGACGGCCGTGTGCTGATCGAGATCCACGACACCGGTATCGGCCTCTCCCCCGAGGACCTGGCCCAGATCAACGAGCGGCTCGCCGCGCCGCCCACGGTGGACGTCTCCGTCTCCCGCCGCATGGGCCTGTTCGTGGTCGGTCGTCTGTCGCAGCGCCACGGCATCCGCATCCAGCTGCGCCCGTCGGACTCCGGTGGTACGACCGCGCTCGTCATGCTCCCGGTCGATGTCGCCCAGGGTGGCAAGAAGCCCGCTCCCGGCAAGCCGGGCCAGGGTGCCGGCCAGTCCGGCGGCCCGGCCGCCGCGCAGGCCGCCGCCGGTGTGGCCGCGGCCCGCCGCCAGGCCCAGCAGAGCGGTTCGTCCTTCGGTACCGGCACGACCGGTGGTCAGGGACTGGGCTCCGGTCCGCAGCGCGGTCAGGTGGGCGCGGGGCAAGGCCCGCGCGCCGCTCTTCCGGGCAGCGGACCCGGCCAGCGTCCCGGCGGCCCGGGCCTCGGAGCCCCCGCCTCCCCGCAGCAGGGCCGACAGGCCCCGGCGGGCGCGGGTGCCTTCGGCCAGGGCGCGTCCCAGGGAACGCAGCCGGCCCAGGCGTTCCCGGACTCGGGCTCGCGTCAGGGCGGCTTCGGCGACGGTGACCGTACGGCCGCTCAGCAGCAGCCGGACAAGTCCCAGAAGCAGCAGTCCAAGGACCGCGGCGGTCGCCGCCGTCCGCAGCTGCCCGGTCGCGGCGGTCCGCGCGCCGAGCTGCCGGGCGGTACCCAGCAGCAGCGTCCGAGCTGGAGCGACGAGAACGCCCAGCCGCCGGTCCCGCGTGCCTCGCTGGACGCTCCTCGTGGCCACGAGGAGCCGGACGCCCTGAACTCGACCGCCCCGATGCCCCGGGTCGACGACCGCCAGGGCCCCGGTTCCGCCTCCGAGTTCGCGAGGCCGGACTACAACGCCCCGCGCCCCGGCGCGAACGGCGGCCAGAACCAGGGCGGGCAGAGCGACCCCGGCCAGTTCGTCCGCCCGGACATCTACAACAGCGGGAACCAGAACGGCACGACGGGCCAGTACCCGGCCCCCGCTCGCGGCCAGGGCCCGTCCTCCACCGGCCAGTTCGCCGCCCCCGGCTACGACGCCTCGTCCACCGGCCAGTTCCCGGCCCCGGGCTACGACGCGTCCTCCACCGGGCAGTTCGCCGCCCCCGCGTACGGAAACCGCCAGGACCAGTCCTCCACGGGCCAGTTCGAGCGGCCTCAGACGGGCGGCGAGGGCTACGGCGCCACTCGGCCCGGGTCCCCGCGGATACCGCAGCCGCAGGCGACCCCGCGCCGTCAGGAGCCCGAGGCCCTGCCGCCGGCGACGGGTCCCGGCGACGGACGGACGCCGCTGTACGACACTCTGGAGACCAACTGGTTCCGCGGCGGCCAGGGCCAGGCGCAGAGCCAGGGCCCGGGCCGGCAGCAGGGCAGCGGTCCCGCGGCACAGACTCCGGCCGCGCAGGGGACCCCCCAGCAGCAGTCCCCTGCGGCTCCTCCGCAGCGTCCGGCCCCCACGGCGGCCTGGCGCACTTCGCCCAACGACGACCTCGTCCGCCAGGCCGAGCGTGTACGGCAGCCCGCCGCCGGTGGCATCACCACCTCCGGACTGCCGCGCCGGGTCCCGCGCGCCAACCTCGTGGCGGGCACGGCTCAGCAGCAGCAGCACCAGTCCGGTCCGCAGGTCTCGCGTGCGCCCGATGACGTACGCGGACGGCTGACCAATCTCCGACGGGGCATCGCACAGGGCCGTCAGGCCGGTGGCGGCCAGACCGGCAGCTACCCCAGCCCCACTCACCAGCAGGAGCGTTAGTTGAGTCCGATGAGCCAGGCGGCACAGAACCTGAACTGGTTGATCACCAACTTCGTGGACAACACCCCAGGGGTGTCCCACACCGTCGTCGTGTCCGCCGACGGACTTCTGCTGGCGCTGTCGGAAGGCTTCCCGCGTGACCGCGCCGACCAGCTCGCGGCGGTGGCATCCGGGCTCACCTCGCTGACCGCCGGCGCCTCCCGGATCTTCGAAGGCGGCAACGTCGCACAGACGGTCGTCGAGATGGAACGCGGCTTTCTGTTCCTCATGTCCATTTCGGACGGCTCGTCGATGGCCGTGCTCGCCCACCCCGAGTGCGACATCGGCCTCGTCGGCTACGAGATGGCCCTGCTGGTCGACCGCGCGGGCGCCGTACTGACGCCCGACCTGCGCGCCGAACTCCAGGGAAGTCTGCTCCACTGATCGGCCCCGGCACCACCCGCCACACCAAATAACCGTCCGGCCGCCACAATCCCCCCACCGGCCACCGTCAGACGGCACGACTGACCGACTTGCTGTCCCGCCCGGAGGATTCATGACCCCGCCCACCGCCTCTCACGATCCGTACGCAGAGCCGTACGGGGACGAGGGCGACCAGCCGCTGGTCCGTCCGTACGCGATGACAGGCGGCCGGACCCGGCCGCGCTATCAGCTCGCGATAGAGGCGCTGATCAGCACCACGGCCGACCCGGCCCAGCTGATGGGACTGCTGCCGGAGCACCAGCGGATCTGCCACCTGTGCCGCGAAGTGAAGTCGGTGGCCGAGGTGTCGGCACTGCTCGCCATGCCGCTCGGTGTGGCACGGATCCTCGTCGCGGACCTCGCGGAGGCCGGACTCGTGGCGATCCACCAGCCGGGTGGCGACGAGAACGCCGGCGGCGCACCGGACGTGACACTGCTCGAAAGGGTGCTCAGTGGACTTCGCAAGCTCTGACGCAGGCCGGGCGACCACCTCGGCGAAGATCGTGGTGGCGGGCGGCTTCGGCGTGGGTAAGACCACGTTCGTCGGCGCCGTCTCGGAGATCAACCCGCTGCGTACCGAGGCCGTCATGACGTCAGCTTCGGCGGGCATCGACGACCTCACTCACACCGGGGACAAGACCACCACCACGGTGGCCATGGACTTCGGCCGCATCACCCTGGACCAGGACCTGATCCTGTACCTGTTCGGCACCCCCGGCCAGGACCGCTTCTGGTTCATGTGGGACGACCTGGTCCGCGGCGCCATCGGCGCCGTGGTGCTGGTGGACACCCGCCGTCTCGCCGACTGCTTCCCGGCCGTCGACTACTTCGAGAACAGCGGCCTGCCGTTCGTCATCGCCCTCAACGGTTTCGACGGGCACCAGCCGTACGCGCCCGACGAGGTACGCGAGGCTCTGCAGATCGGTTCGGACACCCCGATCATCACCACGGACGCCCGTCATCGCGCGGACGCCAAGAGTGCCCTGATCACGCTGGTCGAACATGCGCTCATGGCACGCCTGCGGTAGATCAAGTCGTCGACGCCATACGGCAGTTGTCGTAGATGTGCGGAGGCCGGCTGTGGCGTTTGACACGGTCGGCTCCGCTGTTCATAACGTTTCGAAAGAGATATCCAGAGGCACCGACACGCGTCGCGGTCGAGTGGTGCCGCTGTGTTCACAAAAGCCCCGCCTTTTGGCGGGGCTCGCTCTTTATGACCGTTTTATCTGGTGGTTCGTGTCAGCGGAATGTGCGCTTCCGAGTGTTTGGCATCAGCAGGCTGACGTGCTGGAATGCCTGAACTGCCCAGGAGTCAAGGACGTACATGTCTCAGACAGGGCTCTGGAGACACCGCGGCACGACGTAGGTGCCGTCGCCGAGAGGTTGTTGGTCGAGTGAGGCGAAGCAAGAACGGTCCCGAGCCGTCGGCACGGGGCAACTTCACCCCGCCGCCGCGCGGAGCGGCATCCGCACAAGTGTCTGGACCGGAGCCGGCTGCGCTCCCGCCCAGTGGTAGCCGCTTCTCCCCCCGCAACTGGCGGGTGCCGGCCAGGCTGAACGCGATCCTGCTCATACCCGTCCTGGTCGGCCTCGTCATGGGCGGCTTCCAGGTGAAGAGCTCGATCGACACCTGGCAGCAGGCGCAGGACGCGGAGAACACCGCCCGTCTGGTCCAGGCGTCGCTGTCCTACGCCGACGCGCTCTACCAGGAACGCGACGTCTCCGCGGCGCCGCTCCTGAAGGGCAAGGACGAGTCGGCCGAGGACAAGTCGACGGTCACCAACGTCAGGGCCGCCACCGACAAGGCGGCGGCTGCCTTCGACCAGGCCGCGAAGAACATGCCCCACAAGGCGGGCCTGGAGCGGCGCCTGTCGATCTTCCGCAAGGCCGAGACGCAGCTCCCGGCGCTGCGCCAGGTCGCGTACACCTCCAAGCAGCACGGTGTCGCGACCGAGGAGGGCTACGTCGGGGTCGCGCACCCGCTGATGGAGTTCGCCAACGAGCTGGGCCTCGGTACCGGCAACATCACCAGCTACGGCCGCACCGTCTACGCCATCTCGCTCACCAAGGCAGCGCTCTCCCTGGAGCGCTCCATCGGTATGCACCTGCTGGTCAAGCCGGGTCCCGGCGCCGAAGACTTCGGCAAGCAGCGAGTGGCCCTGTCCTCCTACGCCTACCTCGAGGGCATCGCCTCCGAGGAGTACATCGGCGGCGGCACCGAGGCCGACGGCCAGAAGCTGGACGACGCGAAGGCGAAGCTCCAGGCGGACGCCAAGAACCTCGCCGAGCAGGCCGCCGCCCAGGCACGGCAGAAGGGCGAGACGTACGTCCCGCCGCCGGACGACATGGTCGCCCAGCTGGCCACGTTGGAGGCCCCGACCCAGACGGCGGTCGCCGGGCTCGCGCAGCACGGCGTCACCCCCCAGAACTGGTGGGCGGTGAACACGCTCAAGTACAACGCCTACCGCCAGATCGAGTCGGACCTGGCCGACAAGGCCGTGTCGGACGCCTCGAGCATCGCCGACGACGCCAAGCAGTCCGCGATCGTCACCGGCGGCATCGTCGTCGTCGCCCTGCTCGCCGCCTTCATCCTGGCCGGTCTCATGGCCCGCCAGATGAGCCGCTCGATGCGCCAGCTGCGCAACGCCGCCTTCGGCGTGGCCGAGCAGCGCCTGCCGATGCTGGTCGACCAGCTCTCGCGCACCGACCCCGGCCGGGTCGACACCCGGGTCGCGCCCATCCCGATCTCCTCCACGGACGAGATCGGCGAGGTCGCCCGCGCGTTCGACCAGGTCCACCGCGAGGCCGTGCGGCTCGCCGCCGAGCAGGCCCTGCTGCGGGGCAACATCAACGCGATCTTCACCAACCTCTCGCGCCGCAACCAGTCGCTGATCGAGGGCCAGCTGACCCTGATCACCAACCTGGAGAACAACGAGGCCGACCCGGACCAGCTGGAGAACCTCTTCCGCCTGGACCACCTCGCGACCCGTATGCGCCGCAACGGCGAGAACCTCCTCGTCCTCGCGGGTGAGGAGCCCGGCCGCCGCTGGGACCAGCCGGTCCCGCTGGTCGACGTGCTGCGCGCAGCCTCCTCCGAGGTGGAGCAGTACGAGCGCATCGAGCTCTCCGGCGTCCCGGAGGCCGAGATCCACGGCCGCGCCGTGACCGACCTCGTGCACCTGCTCGCCGAGCTGCTGGAGAACGCCACCACGTTCTCCTCGCCGCAGACCAAGGTCCGCGTCACCGCGACCCGTCTGCCCGACGGCCGCGTCATGATCGAGATCCACGACAAGGGCATCGGCCTCACCGCCGAGGACTTCGCGGACATCAACCACAAGCTGGCCAACCCGCCGACCGTGGACGTCGCGATCTCCCAGCGCATGGGCCTGTTCGTGGTCGGCCGGCTGTCCGACCGGCACGGCGTCCGCGTCCAGCTGCGCCCCTCCGGCGAGCAGGCGGGCACGACCTCGCTGGTCATGCTCCCGGACGCCATCACCCACGGTGGTGGCGGCGAGCAGCCGGTGGAGCGCGACGAGTTCACCGTCTCCCAGATCATCCCGCAGCAGCAGACGTTCCAGGCCGAGAGCTTCGACGGGCAGTCGATGCGGACGGCGGCGGAGCTGGGCTTCGACGACAGCCGCTACACCGAGGTCCCCGACGACCTCCGCGACCTGGACCCCGTCGGCCGCTCGCTGATGCGCGAGGGGCGCCGAGCGGCGCTGGAGGCGCAGGCGCAGGGCCAGGGCCGTCCGCAGGAGGACCAGCAGCAGTCGTACCAGGACGGGTTCGGCGCGCAGCAGCCCGCCTACGGCAGCGACCAGCAGCCGTACGACGAGCAGCAGACGTCCTACGACCAGCAGACGGCGTACAACCAGCAGTCCACGTACGACGAGACGTACTACCCGCAGAACGGCGGTCTGCCGCAGGGCGACGCCTTCCCGCCGAACGGCGGCTACCCGGAACCCGCCTACGCGGAGCCGGCCCCGGAGAGCCGCGGCGCGGGCCAGGCCGCCGCCTCCGGGTCGTTCTCGGCCTTCGAGGGGCCCCAGCAGCCGTCCTACGAGGACGACTGGCCGCAGCAGAGCGGCTACCAGGGCGCCTACCGTGCCGATTACGCTCCGGATACGGAATCCAGGCAGGCTCCTGACGCGAGTGAGCGGGACCGCGTAGGCTTCGACCGTCCGGGACCGGCCTCCTCCGCCGCCCACGATCTGACCGACGCCGGTCTGCCCCGCCGCGGCTCCGCGGCGAGCGGCTCCGCCGGCCGACCGCAGCCCGTGCAGCAGGAGCCGTCTCCGGCCACGGAGCCGGGCGACGACTGGCGCTCCGCTAACGATCAGCGGTGGCAGCAGGCTTCGCAGCTCCGGAAACCCAAGGCGGGCGGGGTCACCTCTTCCGGTCTGCCCCGACGGGTGCCCAAGGCCAACCTGATCGAGGGCGCCGCGGAGACGACCCCGCAGGGAGGCCCACAGGTCTCCCGCGCTCCCGAGGACGTGCGGGGCAGGCTGAGCAACCTGCGCCGGGGCGTTCAGCGAGGGCGCAACGCAGGCAGTGAAACGAACGGCCAGGGCTTCGGTCCTGACAGCACCTACAACCAGGAGCGTTAGTGTGAGCCCGATGAGCCAGGCGGCACAGAACCTGAACTGGTTGATCACCAACTTCGTGGACAACACCCCTGGGGTGTCCCACACGGTGGTGGTCTCCGCCGACGGACTCCTTCTGGCTATGTCCGAAGGTTTTCCGCGCGACCGCGCCGACCAGCTCGCCGCTGTCGCCTCCGGTCTGACCTCGTTGACCGCGGGTGCCTCCCGCATCTTCGAGGGCGGCGCCGTGAACCAGACGGTTGTGGAGATGGAGCGGGGATTCCTGTTCCTCATGTCCATCTCCGACGGTTCCTCGCTCGCGGTTCTCGCACACCCCGAGGCGGACATCGGCCTCATTGGGTATGAGATGGCCCTTCTGGTCGACCGTGCCGGTACGGTCCTGACTCCGGACCTCCGTGCGGAGCTTCAGGGAAGCCTTCTCAACTAACAAACGGACAGTGCGTGGAGGCGTCCCGGGGCCGTAAGGTTTCGGGACGCGGCTTCCACGGGACGGATGCCCGGCGCAGTCGGAGGAGGAGAGAAAGTGGCAACACCCCCAGGTGGTTCGTCTGCGGGCAACTGGTCCTACGGCCCCAACCAGGGTCAGGGTCAGGGTGAGCAGAACCTGTACAACTTCCCCTCCGCGCCCGGCCAGCGGCGTCAGCCGTACGCGCCCCAGGGCCCCCAGGGCCCCGGTCCCTCGCCGTACGATCAGCCGCCGGCACCCCGCATCCAGCCCGTGCAGCCGCAACGCCGCGCACCCGAACCGGCGCCCACGGGGTCGTCGAACAACCCCCTGGTGCGTCCGTACGCCATGACGGGCGGTCGCACCAGGCCCCGCTACCAGCTCGCCATCGAAGCGCTGGTGCACACCACCGCGCAGCCGCATCAGATGCAGGGCCAACTGCCCGAACATCAGCGGATCTGCCATCTGTGCCGGGAAATCAAGTCGGTGGCCGAGGTCTCGGCCCTCCTGACGATCCCTCTCGGCGTGGCCAGGATCCTCGTCGCCGACTTGGCGGAGGCGGGCCTGGTCGCCATTCATCAGCCCGGCGGCGACGAGAACGCCGGCGGCCAGCCAGACGTGACACTGCTCGAAAGGGTGCTCAGTGGACTTCGCAAGCTCTAGCGGCGGTCCTTCCCGCTCCACCACGTCCGCGAAGATCGTGGTGGCGGGCGGCTTCGGCGTGGGCAAGACCACGTTCGTCGGCGCCGTCTCGGAGATCAACCCGCTGCGCACCGAGGCCGTCATGACGTCAGCTTCGGCAGGCATCGACGACCTCACTCACACCGGGGACAAGACCACCACCACGGTGGCCATGGACTTCGGCCGCATCACCCTGGACCAGGACCTGATCCTGTACCTGTTCGGCACCCCCGGCCAGGACCGCTTCTGGTTCATGTGGGACGACCTGGTCCGCGGCGCCATCGGCGCGATCGTCCTGGTGGACACCCGCCGTCTCGCCGACTGCTTCCCGGCCGTCGACTACTTCGAAAATTCGGGACTCCCCTTCGTCATCGCCCTCAACGGCTTCGACGGAAACCAGCCGTACAACCCCGACGAGGTACGCGAGGCCTTGCAGATCGGACCGGACACCCCGATCATCACCACGGACGCCCGCCACCGCGCGGACGCCAAGAGCGCCCTGATCACGCTGGTGGAGCACGCCCTGATGGCCCGGCTCCGGTAGCGTAGGCCAGGTTTGTCGCAAAGGGGCCCCTCCCGCCGGGAGGGGCCCCTTTGGCGCACAATCGCCGTCCCTAAAGGGCAACGCCCCCTCCGTAGGCGGAGGGGGCCTTGCCCTTCAACTTGCCTTCAGGGGCACGAACGGCTTGCTTCAGGGAGCTGGGACCGGCGCGTCTCCAAGGGGCGCGGGGAACTGCGCATCTCCTGGGGGCGCGGGGAACTGCGCGACAAGCCACGACGAACCGGCAGTCGATCAACGGCCCCAGGCGGAGCCTAGCCGTGCCAGCTGTGCGGCGCCCGGAACCCGGGCTCCCGCTCCAGCCGCCGCCAGCCGGCCTTCGCACGACCACGGTGGATCTGAGCGGCAGGCGCCTGCGCGGCGGCACGCGCCAGAAGGATCGCCGTGATGGCGGCGACTTCCTCGGGCTCGGCGTGGCCCTTCTCGACGCGAATATCAGGGGTGTTCATGGATGTCAGTCTCCGTGAGGAAGAGGTCCGCGGGGTTGCCGCGTTGGGTCCGCTCGGTTACTGCGGGGGGTTGCCGTGCTTGCGCGAGGGCAGGTCGGCGTGCTTGGACTGCAGCATCGCCAGCGACTTGATCAGGACCTCGCGCGTCTCGGCGGGATCGATGACGTCGTCCACCAGGCCGCGCTCCGCCGCGTAGTACGGGTGCATGAGCTCGGACTTGTACTCCTTGACCATCCGCGCCCGCATGACCTCGGGGTCCTCCGCGCCGGCGATCTGACGGCGGAAGATCACGTTGGCCGCGCCCTCGGCGCCCATCACGGCGATCTCGTTGGTGGGCCACGCGTAGGTGAGGTCCGCCCCGATGGACTGGCTGTCCATGACGATGTAGGCACCTCCGTACGCCTTGCGCAGGATCAGGGAGATCCGGGGCACGGTCGCGTTGCAGTAGGCGTAGAGGAGCTTCGCACCGTGGCGGATGATCCCGCCGTGCTCCTGGTCGACACCGGGAAGGAAGCCCGGGACGTCAAGGAAGGTCATCAGCGGGATATTGAAAGCGTCACACATCTGAACAAAGCGCGCAGCTTTTTCCGACGCCTCGATGTCCAGGACTCCGGCGAGGGTCTGCGGCTGGTTGGCGATGATGCCCACCACCTGGCCGTCCAGACGGGCCAGGGCGCAGATGATGTTGCGCGCCCAGCGCTCGTGGATCTCCAGGTACTCGCCGTCGTCGACGATCTCCTCGATGACCTTGGCCATGTCGTAGGGCCGGTTGCCGTCCGACGGGACCAGGTCAAGCAGGGCGTCGCCACGCCGGTCGACGGGGTCCGCGGACTCCGCCCGGGGCGGGTTCTCCCGGTTGTTCTGCGGAAGCAGCGACAGCAGGTAACGCACCTCGGCGATGCAGGTCTCCTCGTCGTCGTACGCGAAGTGACAGACGCCCGAGGTCTCGGCGTGCACATCGGCACCGCCCAGCCCGTTCTGGGTGATCTCCTCACCGGTCACGGCCTTGACCACGTCCGGGCCGGTGATGAACATCTGCGAGGTCTCACGGACCATGAAGACGAAGTCGGTGAGGGCGGGGCTGTAGGCCGCGCCGCCCGCGCACGGGCCGAGCATCACGCTGATCTGCGGGATGACACCGGACGCCTTGGTGTTGCGCTGGAAGATGCCGCCGTAACCCGCGAGCGCGCTGACGCCCTCCTGGATACGGGCGCCCGCGCCGTCGTTCAGGGACACCAGCGGCGCCCCGGCCGCGATGGCCATGTCCATGATCTTGTGGATCTTCGTGGCGTGGGCCTCGCCCAGCGCGCCACCGAAGATGCGGAAGTCATGGGCGTAGACGAAGACCGTACGGCCCTCCACCGTGCCCCAGCCGGTGATCACACCGTCCGTGTAAGGCTTCTTGGCTTCCAGGCCGAAGCCGGTCGCCCTGTGGCGGCGCAGCTGCTCGACCTCCTGGAAGGATCCCGGGTCCAGGAGCAGCTCGATCCGCTCCCGCGCCGTCAGCTTGCCCTTGGCGTGCTGCGCCTCGGTCGCCTTCTCGCTGGGCCCGGCCAGGGCCCGCGCACGGATCTCGTGCAGTTCGGCGACCCGCCCGCGCGCATCCGTGGGCTCACTCCCGGAACCTACAGCCTCATCCAAAACGGTCATGTAGCGACCTTACGAAGTCAGCCGAGCAAAGCGGGCCGTCGACTCCGTACAGTCTCCGGCCCGTTTTCCTGGTACCACTGAACAGAACCCAACCCGGATGCAGCCGATCTGACTGCTCAGGGGGCCCGCGCGTTGTGGAGGCCCTACAACGCACCCGGCGGGAAGACGCCTCGCATTCCCGGGGCGCACATGCCTTCCCCGGAGTGACACGGAACCCCGAACGGCGGCTTCACGGCACCGGCCCGGACGGCCACCGCCCCATGCTTCCACACCCTCACGGGATCACGTGACGCGGACGACACCCTCCCAAAAATGTTGAAACTTGAATGGAATGCCTCTACGGTCGGTCGTGTTGATGTCGTTGAACATTGAACATCTATAGCCCGCACCCGTCCCCTCAAGGAGCACCTCATGGGAATCTTCGGCCGCAAGAACAACAACGACACCGCCGGCGTCTCCGTCGCGACGGTGAACCCTGAGCTCGCCGCGCTCTCCGGTGTCTACACGGTCGACCCGTCGCACACCACGATCGGTTTCGTTGCCCGCCACGCCATGGTCACGAACGTCAAGGGCAGCTTCCTCGACTTCGAGGGCAGCCTGCACCTGGACGGCGCCGACCCCGCGAAGTCCAATGCCTCGATCGACGTCACGATGGACAGCATCGACACGGGCTCCGCCGACCGCGACGGCCACCTGAAGAGCGCCGACTTCTTCAAGACCGAAGAGCACCCGAAGATGTCGTTCCGCTCCACCAGGACCGAGGCCCTCGGCGGCGACAACTACCGGATCACCGGCGACCTCACGATCCTCGGCACCACCAAGCCGCTCACCATCGACCTGGAGTTCAACGGCGTCGCCAAGGACCCGTTCGGCAACGAGCGCGCCGGCTTCGAGGGCAAGGCGGAGCTGCTGCGCTCGGAGTGGGGCCTGACCTGGAACGCGGCCCTGGAGACGGGTGGCGTGCTGGTCTCCGACAAGATCAAGCTCGTCTTCGACATCTCCGCGATCAAGCAGGCCTGACGCAGCCCGCTCACCCGACCGTGCGCCCCCGTCCCGCACGGCCCGGAACACGCCCGCCCCCCGCCACCCCTGTGCGAAGGGCGGGCGCTTGCCGTCCGGCCCGGTGAGGCGGCGGGTCAGAAGCCTCCGCCGAAGTCGCCGCTGTCGCCCCCGCCGAAGTCCCCTCCCCCGTCACCGAAGCCGCCGCCGAAGTCACCGGGGTCGAAATTCGCACCGGACTGATCGCCGCCCGTACCTCCGTCCATGCCACCGCCGAAGTCGCCGTAGCCGGACCCGTAGTCGGCGGCGTACGCCGGGGTGGACAGCGCGCTGCCCAGCAGGGTGCCGACCAGCAGCCCGGGCAGCATGCCTCCACCGAAGTAGCCGCCCGCCCAGGGGGCGTACGCAGGGCCCGCGTCCCAGTACGGGCGGCGGCCGTAGTCCGTGTCCACCTCGCGGATCATCGGGTCACGGCCGTCGGCAAGCCGAGCCTGGTCCGCCGCGCAGACCGGCACTTGGCGCGGGGCGCCGCCCGGGGGCGTCCAGGTCGCGTCGGCGACGGACGGTCCATGGCGCGGGTCGAAGAAGCAGGGAGCCCGGCGCTCCGGCAGCGGCCTGCCCTCGCGGCGGGCGGCCAGCAGCGCCAGGGAGAAGCGTCCGTCCTCCAGGGCCTGGGTCACGGCCTTGACGTCCTCGGGACGCTGCGCCGAGGTCATGAACGACTTCGCCCGCTCGTACGAGTCCAGGGCCCGCTCGTAGTCCGCGCGCATCGCGTCGTCCGCGCCCGGCTCCGCCGGGTGGAAGTCCAGCCGGTCCAGTTCCTCTCCGAACGCGGTGATGTCCTCGTCGACCACCACGCGCAGCCGTTCCAGCGCCGCCCGCTCCTCCTCTTCACGCCGGCGCCGGGAGCGGCGTACGAGCGCGTAGCCGCCCGCTCCGGCGGCCACGAGCACGACGGCGGCGGTGATCAGCCCGGCGGAGGAGACCCCATGGCCCCCGCCGGAGCCGCCCCAGCTGGACGGGGCGTGGCCCCGGAGATTGGCGAGGGCTCGGTCGGTGAAGTCGTTCAGCTGCGCCTTGGCGGACTCGCCCCGCACACTGGCGACCAGGTTCCGCACCGCTGTGCGCGGCATGACCGAGGAGTCGGCCCGCGCGTCGAAGCGGTCACCGAGGCGGACGCCGTAAAGGCCGGTGATGCCGGTGGCCGTGCGCAGGTCGGCGAACAGGTTCTGCGTCGGGTAGCCGGCGGGCAGGACAGCGATGAAGACCGGCTTGTCCGCGTTCTTGATCTTGTTCGCGAGCGCATCGGCGTCCGCGGTGGACAGCTGCCCGGAGGCGGCCGGATCGACGTACACCGGACTCTTGCGCAGTGCCGCGGCGACGGCCGAGACACCGGTGTCCGCGTGCGCGCTGGGCGCGCCGGTGGACAGGACCGTCAGTGCCGCCATGACCAGGGCCATCAGCGGTACGGCGAAGATGCGGATCAGTACTGCCCTCATATGTTCGACGCTACCCGAGGGCTCCCCTCGACCGCCCGCCCGGCCCCTCGCGGCCGGGCGGCACCGGCCTTGAGCCGGTGGATCCCCGTCACCGGTGTGGGCCGACCGGATGACGATCCGACGGTGAGGCCGGAATGTCAGCCCCGCTTCCGATATATCCCGTTTATATTTACGCCGCCGATCCGCATGCGCGATCCGTGCGAGTCGGAGCCGGGCAGCACGGGGCACCGAAAGAGCGGGATGAGGCGGCGAGGCGAGCATGTCGGGGCGGCCGTGGCCGCGGGGGTACTGCTCGCGGGGGCGGCGACGGCCCCGGCGTATGCGGTGACGAATGTGGCCTGTTCGACGGGGACCTGATCACGGCGATCAACAACGCCAACGCGGGCTCGGGCGACACCCTGGTCCTGACGTCGTACTGCGTCTACACCCTCACCGACGCCGACGGCTCACTGCCGACGATCAGGCAGCCGCTGATCATCCACGGCAACAACGCGACCATCCGCCGCGACCCGAACGGCTTCAACCTGTTCGACAGCAACATTCCCACCAACTGCCTCCTCAGCCCCCAACCCGTCACCGGCTGCGTCAACTGAGACGCGCCGCGTCGGTGAGGCTGGTCGCCGAGCCGATCGACCGGGGCCACTGGACAGTCCCAGTGGCCCCGGTCCAATGGCGCCCGGCGTCTTACTCGCGCCCTACGCCGCCCGGTACGCCTCGGTCAGCATCTCCACCGCTGCCGCGTACTTTGCGGTCAGGAGGAGATGGTCCGCGTCCGCGAACGGCTTGGCGAACGCCTCCGTGATCCCCGGTCCCGGACCCGATCCCGCCTTCTGCTGGACGAGGAGCCGGGCCCTGGCGACGATCTCCTCTCCCGCCCGTGCCGAGTGTGTCCTCTCGGCCACGGCCGCGGCGCGGCCGAGGGCCATCAGGGTCGCCGTACCTCCTTGCGGCACGTGGGTGAGCGTGGTCAGGCCCCAGCCGAAGGGGAACTGCGGATCGTACGAGGTGTCGCCGACGTTGATCGGCAGCTGGGTCTCGGACCTGGGCCAGGTGACCGGGAGCCGGCCGGTGAAGGGGCGCTTGCCGTAGAGGACGTCGGCCACGCCGTCGCCCTCGGTGCCCGGCAGCCAGGAGGCCACCAGCGCGTCGATCGAGCCGAGCCGGTCACCGATGAGCTGCGGACGGCCGGAGACGATCAGTACCGCGCACTTCATGGCGGCACACACCTTGTCCACCGCGGCCTGGTCGGCGGCGGACAGCCGGAGGTCATGGCCGTTGCCGACGTCGCCGACGCCCTCGGCGTAAGGAGTCTCGCCGACGACGACCACTCCGACGTCGTAGCCGGACGTGGGGGCGGAGGCGTCCTTGGAGTAGGTGATCGTCGCGTCCGGGGCGGCCCTGCGCATGCCCTGGAGGATGGTCGTGCCCTGGGTGTGGGTGCCGGACGCGCCCTGCCAGGTGATGGTCCAGCCGCCGGTCTGGTTGCCGAGGTCGTCGGCGTTGGACCCCGCGACGTACACCTTCTGGGTCTTCCTCAGCGGCAGGACACCGTTCGCGTTCTTCAGCAGCACCTGGGACTCGGCCGCCGCCTGGCGCGCCACGGTCCGGTGTGCGGCGGAGCCGATCCGCGCGGCACCGCTCGTGTCGGCGTACGGGTGCTCGAACAGTCCCAGCTTGAACTTCTGGGTGAGGATGCGGGAGACCGCGTCGTCGATCCGCTGCTCGCTGACGCGGCCCGCCTTCACCTCGCTGATCAGCGTCGAGGTGAAGTCCTTGTAGGAGTACGGCACCATCATCATGTCCACGCCCGCGTTGACCGCCGTGCGGACATGGGACGCGTAGTCGCCGGGGAGCTGGTCGATGGCGTTCCAGTCGCTGATGACGAAGCCGCCGAAGCCCATACGGCCCTTCAGGACCCCATTGATCATGTCGGCGCGGGCGTGCATCTTCACGGGCCCCTGTCCGTCGCCGATGATGTCGAGCGAGGAGTACGAGGGCATGACCGAGCCGATTCCACGGTCGACGGCGGTCCGGAACGGGGCAATGTGGACGGCCTCCAGCTGCTGCCTGGTGACCTTGGTGACTCCCTGGTCGATGGTGTAGGAGCCGGTGGTGGACGAGCCGTACTCCGTGCCGCCGTCGCCGACGAAGTGCTTGGCGGTGGCGAGGACCTTGTCGTTCCGGCTCAGGTCCCGTCCGTCGGAGCGTCCTTGGAGACCCTGGATGACCGTCTCCATCGACTGGACGAGCGCCGGATCCTCGCCGAAGGACTCGTAGCTGCGGCCCCAGCGCTCGTCACGGGAGACGCACAGGCAGGGGGCGAAGTCCCAGGGGATGCCGGTGGCGCGGACCTCACTGGCCGTCACCGCACCTGCGTTCTCGGCGAGTCGGGGATCTCGTGTCGCCCCGATGCCGATGTTGTGCGGCATGATCGTCGCGCCGGCGAGGTTGTTGTGGCCGTGGACAGCGTCGACGCCGTAGATGAGCGGGATCTGGAACCGTGTCGCCTGCGCCCTCAGCTGGAAGGAGTCGATCATCCGCGCCCAGGCATCGGGGGTGTTGGGCGTCGGGGTCGAACCGCCGCCGGACAGGAGCGAGCCGAGGGCGTAGCCCGCGATGTCACCCCCCGAGGTGAGCCCGGCGCGCTCGGCCTGGGTCATCTGACCGGCCTTCTCCTCCAGGGACATCCGGGAGACGAGGTCAGCGACGCGCTTCTTCACCGGCAGCCGGCTGTCCAGATACGGCAGCCCGTGGGCGTCGATGACGACCTGGGGGTTCTCGGCCGGGGCCTTGGCGCCGGTGACGGTCAGCTTCAGCGGAATCGTCCGGGCGGGCGCGGCGGCCTTGTCCCTGAGGGTGGGGATCTCAATCGTGCGGGTGTCCCCGGAGGCCGTTCCGGCGGGAAAGGTGAGGGTGCCGGTGACCGGGGTGTAGTCCTTGCCCGGCGCTGCCGTGCCGCCGACCGTCTCGTAGGTGACGGTCACAGGGTCGTCGATGGGGGCGGAGCCCGTGGTGGCCACGGAGACCTTCACCCGGGCCGTGCCGCCGCCCTTGACCGGGTACACGGCGGCGTCGGTGGTGACGGAGGCCCGCAGGGACTGGTCGGCCGCGCCGTACAGCTCGACGTCGTCCATGGCGAACTGCCCCTTGACCCCGACCGGGAGGGTGACGGCGTATCCCCACATCCGGGTCAGGCCGAGGACGTGGTCGATGCCGCCGACGGGCTGGTAGTCCGTGCGGTACACGAAGTCGGCGAAGGGGATCTCGATCTGCTTCCAGCCGGTGAAGTCGTCGGTGAAGGAGGTCGTCCACAGCTCCGACGCCTCGCCGTTCGCTCCGCCGTCCTTGATCTCGAAGGCGACCTTCTTGCCGTTGTCCTGGCCGTCCCACCAGAAGCGGATGCCCTTGTGGGCCGACCAGTCATGGGCGGGCACGCCCGCGGCGAAGTCGTGGGTGAAGCCGCCGTAGCCGCTGATGTCGTAGGTGCCGGTGAGCACCTTCGCGCCCTCCGGGGCGTCCGCGCGGTCGGCCAGATGCAGCGTGGGCGGGTCGTCGGCGTCGCTGCCCCAGGTGAAGATGCCGTCGGCGGGCTGGCCCGCGAAGGGCACCTCGCCCTCGAAGCGGTCGACGGGCACCGGGGGCGGCTCGCCGGCACCTGACGCCGTGCCGACGGCGGTCAGCGGGATCAGGGCGGTGAGCAGGGCGGCGGAGGCGAGCAGGGCGGTTCTTCGCATGGACCTTCCCTCTGGATTCAGCGGTCTCCTGGATTCAGCGGTCTCCGTGATCGGCTCAATTGACTTACGACTTAGATCACGGCGTGAGTTAACTGGGGTGCCCTCGAACCGTCAAGACTTCACGTCAGAACAGGTACAGACACAAGTCCCGTCTGAGTCAAGGGCGTTGTCTCTTCAGAATCTGAACGCACGCCCCCTTGACGGGCCCCGGCCGCCGTCATTTACTCACGCCTCGCACGCCTCCCTCCCCATCCCCCACCCCCAGAAGGGCGGCGCTCCATGAGAACTCCCCCACGCGCGACACGCATGCTTCTCGCCGGACTGCTGGCCACCGCCGGACTGACCCTCACGGGCACCGCGCCCGCCGCGCATGCCGCCCAGGAGCAGATCACGGCCTGGCTGACCACGACCGACGACACCGGCGGACGCCATGTCGTGCGGGGGCTCCAGGCGCAGACCCCGTTCGCCTTCCAGCCGGGCGGCAGCGGGGCAGGCGAGAACATCACCGTCGACGAGAACACCGGGTACCAGACGTTCACCGGCGGCGGGGCGTCCTTCACGGACTCCGCCGCCTGGCTGATGAACAGCAGCGGGGCGCTCTCACAGCAGACCCGGGACGCCACGATGCGCAAGCTGTTCTCGCCTGCGGAGGGGATCGGGCTGTCGTTCCTGCGCAACCCGATGGGCGCCTCGGACCTGGCGCGCTACGGCTACACCTACGACGACATGCCGGCCGGGCAGAGCGACCCGGACCTGACACGGTTCTCGATCGCGCATGACCTCGCGGACGTCGCCCCGCTGACGAAGCAGGCGCTCCGGCTCGATCCCTCGCTGACGGTCATGGCCACGCCCTGGACGGCGCCCGCCTGGATGAAGGACAGCGGCCGGCTCGACGGCGGCCGGCTCAAGGCCGAGGACTACGGGGTGTACGCGTCCTACTTCGTGAAATACCTCCAGGCGTACCGGGACCAGGGCATCCCCGTCTCGTACGTCTCGGCCCAGAACGAGCCGACCTGCTGTTCGGGCTATCCCTCGATGAGCTGGAACGCCTCCGGGCTCGCGTACTTCACCAAGAACGACCTGCTGCCCGGGCTCCAGGCGGCGGGCCTGTCCACGAAGGTGCTGGCGCACGACTGGAACTGGGACATGTACGGCGGCTACGCGGCGCAGACGGTGGACGACGCGGCGATCCGTTCCCACCCGAACTTCGGGGGGATCGCCTGGCACGGCTACGGCGGTGACGTGGCCGAGCAGACCACCGTCCACAACCAGTACCCACAGCTGGACGCCTTCGGCACGGAACACTCGGGCGGCACCTGGATCGCCGACCAGCAACGCGAGGACATGCTCGACATCGTGGACTACACGCGCAACTGGGCGAAGTCGGTGACGAAGTGGTCGCTCGCCGTGGACCAGAACCGGGGCCCGCACAACGGCGGCTGCGGCACGTGCAGCGGGCTGATCACCGTGCACAACGGGGACGCGCACAGCGGGACGGTGGATTACACGATCGAGTACTACACGATGGGCCATCTGACGAAGTTCGTGCGGCCGGGCGCGCAGCGCATCGCCTCGACGCCGAGTTCGACCGTGCCGAACGTGGCCTGGCGCAATCCGGACGGCTCGAAGGCGCTGATCGCGTACAACGGCTCGGCGTCGGCGAGGACGGTGACGATCGACTGGGGGACGCAGCATGCGACGTACTCGCTGCCGGGCAGGACGTCCGCGACGTTCACGTGGTCGGGTACGCAGTCGGGTGCCGGCGACCGGTCCGGTGAGTTCGTGGGTCTCGCGGGCAAGTGCCTGGACGTGGCGGGGGCGTCGAACGCCGATGGAACCGCGGTACAGCTCTACGACTGCAACGGGACGACCGCCCAGCGGTGGACGGTGAAGGGGGGCGGATCGGTGCAGGCCCTGGGCAAGTGCCTGGACGTGTCCGGGGGTTCCACGGCGGACGGGGCGAAGGTCCAGTTGTACGACTGCAATGGGACGGGGGCGCAGCGATGGTCGTACGACCCGTCGACGAGCGATGTGGTCGACGTCGCGGCGGACAAGTGCCTGGACGTGACGGACCAGTCGACCGTGAACGGGGCGCGGGCCCAGATCTGGTCGTGCACGGGAGCGGCGAACCAGAAGTGGCAGATGCGGTAGCGCGGTGGCCGGGACGGCGGCCGTCGGGCCCGGACGCACGGCCCGTGGCGGGTTCCGGGATCCCGCCACGGACCGCTGCCCGGCGCCTACTTCGCCGGTTCGGCCCCGGCCCGCAGCAGACCGTAGGTGTACGCGTCCTCCAGCGCCTGCCAGGACGCCGCGATCACGTTGTCCGCCACACCGACCGTGGACCACTCACCCTTGCCGTCCGAGGTCGAGATCAGCACCCGGGTCGTGGACTGTGTGCCGTGCTTGCCCTCCAGGATGCGGACCTTGTAGTCGACCAGGTCGAAGGTGGCCAGCTGGGGGTAGATCGCCTCCAGGGCGACCCGCAGCGCGCGGTCCAGTGCGTGCACCGGGCCGTTTCCCTCCGCCGTCGCGACGATGCGCTCGCTCTTCGCCCAGAGCTTGACCGTCGCCTCGTTGGCGTGGGTGCCGTCGGGGCGGTCCTCGACGATGGCCCGCCACGACTCCGTACGGAAGTAGCTGAGGGGGCGGCCCGCGACCTCGGCGCGCAGCAGCAGTTCGAAGGAGGCGTCGGCCGCCTCATAGGTGTAGCCCCGGAGCTCGCGCTCCTTCACCCGCTCCACGACCCGGCCGATCAGCTCCCGGTCGCCGCCGAGGTCGACGCCCAGCTCCTTGCCCTTGAGCTCGATGGACGCGCGGCCGGCCATGTCGGAGACCAGCATCCGCATGGTGTTGCCGACGAGCTCGGGGTCGATGTGCTGGTAGAGGTCCGGGTCGACCTTGATCGCGGAGGCGTGCAGGCCCGCCTTGTGCGCGAAGGCCGACAGGCCCACGTACGGCTGATGGGTGGAGGGGGTCAGGTTGACCACCTCTGCGATGGCGTGCGAGATGCGCGTCATGTCGCGGAGCCTGCCCTCGGGCAGCACCTTCTTGCCGTACTTCAGCTCCAGGGACGCGACCACCGGGAACAGGTTCGCGTTGCCGACCCGCTCGCCGTAGCCGTTCGCCGTGCACTGGACATGCGTGGCGCCCGCGTCCACCGCGGCCAGCGTGTTCGCCACCGCGCACCCCGTGTCGTCCTGGGCGTGGATACCGAGCCGGGCGCCCGTGTCGGCCAGGACCGTCGACACGACGGCGTGGATCTGGGCGGGGAGCATGCCGCCGTTCGTGTCACAGAGGATGACCACGTCCGCGCCCGCCTCGGATGCGGCGCGGACCACCGCCTTCGCGTACTCCGGGTTGGCCCGGTAGCCGTCGAAGAAGTGCTCGCAGTCCACGAAGACGCGGCGGCCCCGCGCCGTGAGATGGCCGACCGTGTCGCGGATCATCTCCAGGTTCTCGTCCAGAGTGGTGCGCAGGGCCAGCTCGACATGGCGGTCGTGGGACTTCGCGACCAGGGTGATCACCGGCGCGCCCGAGTCCAGCAGCGCCTTGACCTGCGGGTCCTCCGCCGCGCTTCCGCCGGCGCGGCGGGTCGCGCCGAAGGCTACGAGCCGCGCGTGCCGGAAGTCGATCTCCTCCTGGGCGCGGGCGAAGAACTCGGTGTCCCGCGGGTTGGCGCCGGGCCAGCCGCCCTCGATGAAGCCCACGCCGAAGTCGTCCAGGTACCGTGCGATGGCCAGCTTGTCCGCGACGGTGAGGTTGATGCCCTCGCGCTGCGCGCCGTCGCGCAGCGTCGTGTCGAAGACGTGGAAGGAATCGTCTAGCTCGCTGGTTGCCGTCATGGTCTCAAGGCTCCTGTGTTGGATCTCGGTCTACCGGAATGACCGGCTCCACCATCCCCCCATGGTCCCTCGCGCGAGCCTTCTGGCTGAAGGTGGGCCAGAAAACGAAAAACCTCTCGCGGGTGCGAGAGGTCTGCGCGCGGGTCGAGGACGACGGTGGCCGCCCGTACGTGGTCGTACGTGGCGGTCACTGCGGACCGGCGCGCCTGCTGCCAATAATCATGGCGAACGAGAGCACGGGGGAAGTTTGGCACATGGCGCTTGCCGCGCTCACCGGTGTCTCAGGATGCGGGCGCCCATGACCACGCCCGGGGTTGCCCCCGGTCCGGCCCCTTGGCACCTGCGGGTGCGTTGGGGGGTTGCGCAGTTCCCCGCGCCCCTGTCTGCCGGCTTCCGCCCGTCGTCACCCGCGGGTGCGTGGAGGGTTTGCGCAGTTCCCCGCGCCCCCGATCACCGGCCTCCGCCCGTCCTCACCCGCGGGTGCGTGGGGGTTTTGCGCAGTTCCCCGCGCCCCCGAATGCCGGGCTTCTGCGCGTCGCAAAGTGCGGGTGCGTCGTGGCTGTCGCGCGGTTGCCCGCGAACCTGTCAGCTCGCTTCGCGTGCAGAATCCGCAGGGCACCCGCTGGATGCGCGCGAAGCGCGCTCTCAAGGGGCGCGGGGAACTGCGCGAGCAACCACAACACACCCGCAGGTGACGACGCGCGCTCGCCCGGCGCGGCGTGTTACGACAGCGGGTGCATCCAGCCGTGCTCGTCCGGACGGACACCCCGCTGGAGGTCCAGCAGAGCCTCCCGCAGCCGCAGGGTGACCTCCCCGGGCTCACCCCCCGACTGCTTCCACTCCGCCCCCGTACGGGCAACGGTGCCGACCGGGGTGATGACCGCCGCGGTGCCGCAGGCGAAGACCTCCGTGAGCGTGCCGTTCTCGGAGTCGGCCTGCCACTGGTCGACGGAGACCCGGGCCTCCTCGGCCTCGTAACCGAGGTCCCGGGCCACGGTGAGAAGGGAGTCACGGGTGACACCCTCCAGGAGCGAGCCGGTCAGCGCCGGGGTCACGATCTTGTTGCCGTACACGAAGAACAGGTTCATGCCGCCCAGTTCCTCGACCCACTTGTGCTCCACGGCGTCGAGGTAGCAGACCTGGTCGCAGCCCTTGGCCGCGGCCTCGGCCTGGGCGAGCAGGGATGCCGCGTAGTTGCCGCCGGTCTTGGCGTCACCCATGCCTCCGGGGACGGCGCGGACACGGTCCTCGGAGATCCAGATGGAGACCGGCTTGACCCCGCCCGCGAAGTACGCGCCCGCCGGGGAGGCGATCACCAGGAAGAGGTACTCGTTGGCGGGCTTCACACCGAGGCCGACCTCGGTGGCGATCATGAACGGGCGCAGATAGAGGGACTGCTCGCCGCCGTGCGCGGGCACCCATTCCTGGTCCTGCTGGACGATGGCGTCACACGCCTCGATGAACATCTCGACCGGCAGCTCGGGCATGCCGAGGCGATGGGCGGAGCGCTGGAAGCGCCGGGCGTTCATCTCGGGGCGGAAGGTCGCGACCGAGCCGTCGGGCTGGCGGTACGCCTTGAGACCCTCGAAGATCTCCTGCGCGTAGTGCAGGGTCATGTTGGCGGGGTCGAGGGAGAGCGGGCCGTACGGGACGAGCTGGCCGTCGTGCCAGCCCCGGCCCTCGGTCCACTTGATCGTCACCATGTGGTCGGTGAAGTGGCGGCCGAACCCGGGGTTGGCCAGGATCGCCTTCCGCTCCGCGTCGGAGAGCGGGTTGGCGGAGGGCTTCAGCTCGATCGTGGGCGTCGTCATGTGTGGTTGTCCTTCACCGGTTGTGGAGACGGGCCGCGCTCACGTCCGTATCGCCCGTGGCGGGTGCATGGACGTCCGAGCATTCCCTCATATCGCGGCTCCTCGTTCGATTATCGCAAGCGGGGAACCGATCGGAGGTCCCCCGTGCGGCATACCGCGCCGGGATTTAAGGGAGAAAACGCAGCGAATGCGGTCCTTTTGGATTGCCAGAGATGGGAAGAGAGTCACCACCCGGCGAAGGCACACGAAAGCCGCCGGGTGTCGTACGACCCGGCGGCGTTCTCAGTGGATGTGAGCGCGGCCGGGTCAGCCGGCTACTCGTGCGGCGAGCGCGTCGCCGATCTCGTCGGTGGTGCGGGCGGGCTTGCCCACGCGCTCCGCGAGGTCGGCGGAGACGGCCTCCTCGATACGGGCGGCCTCGGACTCATGGCCGAGGTGGCGCAGCAGGAGGGCGACCGACAGGACCGTGGCCGACGGGTCGGCCTTGCCCTGGCCCGCGATGTCGGGCGCGGAGCCGTGCACGGGCTCGAACATCGACGGGAACTCGCCGGACGGGTTGATGTTGCCGGAGGCGGCGACGCCGATTCCGCCGGAGATGGCGGCGGCCAGGTCGGTGATGATGTCGCCGAAGAGGTTGTCGGTGACGATCACGTCGAAGCGCTCGGGCTGGGTGACGAGGTAGATGGTCGCCGCGTCCACGTGCATGTACTCGGTGGTGACCTCGGGGAACTCCTCGCCCACCCGGTTGAAGATGTCCGTCCACAGGTGACCGGCGTGCACCAGCACATTGTTCTTGTGGACGAGGGCCAGCTTCTTGCGGGGGCGGTCCTGTGCGCGGGCGTAGGCGTCGCGCACGACGCGCTCGATGCCGAAGGCGGTGTTGAGGGAGACCTCGGTCGCGACCGCGTGGGGCGTGCCCGTGCGGATGGTGCCGCCGTTGCCCGTATACGGGCCCTCGGTGCCCTCACGGACCACGACGAAGTCGATCTCGGGCTGACCCGCCAGGGGGGTCTGGACGCCCGGCAGCAGCTTCGAGGGGCGCAGGTTGACGTGGTGGTCGAAGGCGAAACGGAGCTTGAGCAGGAAGCCGCGTTCCAGGACACCGGAGGGCACGGACGGGTCACCGATCGCGCCGAGCAGGATCGCGTCGTGCTGCCGCAGCTGCTCCAGGTCGGCGTCGGTGAGGGTCTCACCGGTGGCCTGGTAGCGCCGGGCGCCGAAGTCGTACTCCTTGGTCTCCAGCTTCACATCCTGCGGGAGAGCGGCGGAGAGGACCTTGAGTCCCTGGGCCACGACCTCCTGGCCGATGCCGTCACCGGGAATCACTGCGAGGTTGATGCTGCGCGACATGACGGCACCGTACTCCTTGTCCCATGGGATGACACGGCACGTCCGCCATACGGACATGCCGTGCCGTCGTCAGGGTGTCGCTCAGTGGCCGGTCTCGCCGCCGTTGTCACGGCGGTCGAGGGCGCGCTGGAGTGCGGCGGCGGCCTTGCGGCGGTCGGTGTCGGCGGTACGGGAAACGTGACGGACTCGGCGGCTGGCGGTCGTCTCGGCCATGGGAAATCGACTCCTTCGAAGAACCAGGGAGCACGGAAAGGGGGAGACGCCGGTGGGCGGGGAGCGGTGCCGCAGGGGTTACCTGCACAGGGCCCGGCTCATGACCGCCATTCGCTTGATCGAGCGAAACGTTCGGCTCCTACAACGCTAAGACAGGAGCGCGCATCTGTCTCCACAGTTACTCGGACTTCCTACTATCTGAGACAGCCGGACATATCGGACACATATGCGACCGCCCCCGGCCCGGGTGTCGGGACCCGGGGCGGGGGCGGTGGGCAGTACTCGGAGTGGGGCGTCAGCCCATGTGCGGGTACGTGTAGTCCGTCGGCGGGACCAGCGTCTCCTTGATGGCGCGGGTGAGGGTCCAGCGCAGCAGGTTCTGCGGGGCGCCCGCCTTGTCGTTGGTGCCGGAGGAACGGCCGCCGCCGAAGGGCTGCTGGCCGACGACGGCGCCGGTCGACTTGTCGTTGATGTAGAAGTTGCCGGCCGCGTAGCGGAGCTTCTCCATCGTGTACGCGGCCGCCGCGCGGTCGTTCGAGACGACCGAGCCGGTGAGCGCGTAGTCCGACACCGACTCCATCTGGGTCAGCATCTCGTCGTACTTCTCGTCTTCGTAGACGTGCACGGCGAGGAAGGGGCCGAAGTACTCCGTACGGAAGACCTCGTTCTCGGGGTCGGTGCACTCGACGACGGTCGGGCGGACGAAGTAGCCCACCGAGTCGTCGTAGGAGCCGCCCGCGACGATCGTGCAGGTCGGGTCCTCCTTGGCACGGTCGATCGCTGCCTTGTTCTTGGCGAACGCACGGTCGTCGATGACGGCGCCGATGAAGTTCGACAGGTCGGTGACATCACCCATGGTGAGGTAGTCGACCTCGGCGGCGAACTCCTCCTTGAAGCCCGAGTTCCAGATGGAGGCCGGGACGTAGGCGCGCGAGGTGGCGCTGCACTTCTGGCCCTGGTACTCGAAGGCGCCGCGCGTCAGCGCCGTCTTGAGGACCGCGCGGTCGGCGCTCGGGTGGGCGACCAGGAAGTCCTTGCCACCGGTCTCGCCGACCAGACGCGGATAGGAACGGTACTTCTCGATGTTGTTGCCGATCGTCTTCCACAGGTACTGGAAGGTCTTGGTCGAGCCGGTGAAGTGGATACCGGCCAGGTCGCGGTGCTCCAAGGCGACCTTGGAGACCTCGACGCCGTCGCCGGTGACGAGGTTGATGACGCCCTTGGGCAGGCCGGCCTCCTCCAGGAGCTGCATCAGCAGCACGGCGGCGTGGGTCTGCGTCGGGGACGGCTTCCAGACCACGACATTGCCCATCAGGGCCGGAGCGGTGGGCAGGTTGGCCGCGATCGCGCTGAAGTTGAACGGCGTGATCGCGTAGACGAAGCCCTCCAGCGGGCGGTGGTCGAGGCGGTTCCACACACCCGGGGAGTTGGCCGGGGGCTGCTCGGCCAGGATCTGGCGGGCGTAGTGGACGTTGAAGCGCCAGAAGTCGACCAGCTCGCAGGGGCTGTCGATCTCGGCCTGCTGGGCGGTCTTCGACTGGCCGAGCATGGTGGAGGCCGCGATGGTCTCGCGCCAGGGGCCGGCGAGCAGCTCGGCGGCGCGCAGGATGATCGCGGCGCGGTCGTCGAAGGACATCGCGCGCCATGCCGGGGCGGCGGCCAGGGCGGCGTCGATGGCGTCCTGGGCGTCCTGCTGGGTGGCGTTGCGCAGCGTGCCGAGGACGGCCTTGTGGTTGTGCGGCTGCACGACCTGGAACGGCTCGCCGCCGCCCATGCGCTTCTCGCCGCCGATGGTCATCGGCAGGTCGACGGGGTTCTCGGCCAGCTCCTTGAGCTTGGCCTCCAGCCGGGCGCGCTCGGGCGAACCGGGGGCGTAGCCGTGCACCGGCTCGTTGACGGGCGTGGGGACCTGGGTCACAGCGTCCATGAGATCCGTAACTCTCCTTGATTGAGCGGTGTGTGTGAGGCTCAGCCCTTGCTGACCATCGAGCGGACAAAGAACCGGAGGTTCGCCGGCTTCTCGGCGAGGCGGCGCATGAAGTAGCCGTACCAGTCGGTGCCGTAGGCGGTGTACACGCGCATGCGGTGGCCCTCGGCGGCGAGCCGGAGGTGCTCGTCGCTGCGGATGCCGTACAGCATCTGGAACTCGTACTCGGACGGCTTGCGCCCGGCGCGCCGGGCGAGCTCCTGTGCGATGGAGATCAGCCGGGGGTCGTGGGAACCGATCATCGGGTATCCCTCGCCCTCCATGAGGGTCTTCAGGATGCGGACGTACGCCTTGTCGATCTCGGACTTCTGCTGGTACGCGACCGACGCGGGCTCCTTGTACGCCCCCTTCACGATACGCACGCGGCTGCCGCTCGCGGCAAGGCGGCGGGCGTCCTCCTCGGTGCGGTAGAGGTAGGCCTGGATCACGCAGCCCGTCTGCGGGAAGTCCTTCCGCAGCTCCTCGTGGATGGCGAACATCGAGTCGAGGGTGGTGTGGTCCTCGGCGTCGAGCGTGACCGTCGTCCCGATGGCGGCGGCGGCCTCCACGACGGGGCGGACGTTGGCGAGGGCCAGCTCATGGCCGCCCTCCAGCGCCTGTCCGAACATGGAGAGCTTGACCGACATCTCGGCCTTCGTGCCGAGGTCCAGCTGCCCGAGACGGCCGATCAGCTTCAGGTAGGCGTCGCGGGCCGTCGTGGCCTGCTCCGGGGTCGTGATGTCCTCACCGACGACGTCCATCGTGAGTTCGAGGCCCTTGCCGGTGAGGTCCTCGATGATCGGGACGATCTCGTCCACGGTCTCGCCGGGGATGAAGCGGTCTACGACCTGCTTGGTCACCGGCGCCGCCGAGATCAGTCGGCGCATCCGGTCGCTGCGCGACGCGGCGAGAATCACGGGACCCAGCACGGGGCACCTCCACAAGGGCAACAGGAGGCCGAATCCCGACGATTCGGGTACGGCACGGAGAACCACCGTGAAACCTAAGGATCCCTCCGATGGTCTGCCACCGACAGCTGTCACGCATCCGTGCCCTGGATCTCAGACATCTGTATGAGAGCGGTGGGACAATGCGGGAGAATGCCCGTGTGGCGGATGTTTTCAAGGCGGGCCGGGGCGACTACCAGGAGCTCGTGGACGAGATCTCGGCGCTGCTCGGCGCGCCCGCGACCCTCGAGAACCGCGACTTCGAGCTGATCGCCTTCGCCGCCTACGACAGCGACGGGGAGTTCGACGCCGCGTCCCTCGACCCGGTGCGCACCCGCTCGATCCTCACCCGCCGCTCCACGGCGGCGGTGCGCCGCTGGTTCGAGGGCTTCGGCATCGCGCGGGCCACCGGTCCCGTGCGCATTCCGCCCACTCCGGAGGCGGGGGTCTACCGGGGAAGAATCTGTCTGCCGGTACGCCATCGGGGTGTCGTCCTCGGCTATGTCTGGCTGCTGGCCGACGAGCCCGGACCCTCCGAGCGGCAGCTGTCGGCGGCCATGGAGATCGCCTCCCGAATCGGCGCGCTGCTCGCGGACGAGGCGCAGGCCGGCGCGGATCTTACGCGCGAGCTGCGCGCGGTGCTCACGGCGGAGCGGGGCTGGCAGCAGGAGATGGCGCTCGCGGAACTGCGGACCGCGCTCGGCACACGCGCCGACGGGCTGCACACGGTGGTCTGTGTCGCCCCCTGGCCCTCGGACGACCCCGACGAGGCGCCTTCCGTCCGTACGCTGCCGGCCGCGACCGCGCTGTGCGCGGTGCCGTGGGACGGGCAGGGCCAGTGCCTGGCCGTGCTGGTGCGGCTTCGCTCGGCCCAGGTGCTGACTCCGGCGCTGGGCGCCGCCGCCCGGCTGCTGCGGGAGGCTGAGGGTCCCCGTGCCGCTGCCGGGGTTGCCGATGCGCGCCTCGGCCTGGCCGAGCTGGGCGCCGCCTGGCAGGAGGCGTCGGGGGCGGCCCGTGCGGCGCTGGCGGAGCCCCGGCTGGGCCCGGTGGCCGAGTGGACGTCCATCGGGCCGTACCGTCTGCTGACCGCGCTCCCTCCCGACGCCGGCCAGGACCCGGCCGTACGCGCGCTGCTCTCCCCCGCCCACCGCGAACTCGCCCACACGGCGGAGGTGTTCCTGGACTGCGCGGGGCAGGCCGGGCGCACGGCCGCCGCGCTGGGCATCCATCGGCAGACGCTGTACTACCGTCTGTCGCGCGTCGAGCAGCTGACCGGCCTGGACCTGGACGACGGCGAGGCCCGCCTGCTGCTGCACATGGCGCTGAAGAGCGCGCGGCTCAAGGGCCCTGATCCGGCCTGATCCGAACGAAGGACCCTGGTGCTGCGGCAGGCAACACTAGTGCCGCACCAGGCAACGTTCGCCCCGTCGCGACGCCCGGCACGCTCCCCCAAGCTCTTCGAGCAGGGGGTACCCCCACTCGCCGCACCGGCCGAAAGCCCAAGTACATCCAGTACGAGGGCTTCCGGCCGGCACGCCGAGAGCACGCGCCCCCAAGCTCTCGGCTCCGCTCGAGCAGGGGGGACCCCCATGACGCCGCTCCTCAACGGGCAAACGTTGCCTGCCGCGGCACTAGTAGATCGTCGCGGCTAAGGATTGTTCTGGTTGGTGGAGTTGGGGTCGGGCAAGCTCCCTTTGTCGTTTCCGTTCGACCGGGCAGGGGTGCCGTGTCCTCACAGAAGAAGTATCCGGTTGCGTTGAGTGCCGAAGATCGTCTGGCGTTGGTGCGCGTGACGACGACGGGGGTCCGCAGCGCGTCGATGATCAGGCG
>NZ_JBEYVV010000014.1:0-29148 GCF_040644155.1 Streptomyces sp. NPDC047022
AGATCGTGAACTGCGGACACCCCCCGCCTCTGCTGATCCGCGACGGAAGCGTTCAGGCACTGGCAAACCGTGACCCGGCCCCACCACTCGGCATGCGCGCCCTGGCGCCGGCCGGTGGCACCACGGACACCTTCGCCTTCATCCCGGGCGACACCCTCATGCTCTACACCGACGGCGTCATCGAAGCGCGCAACCGCGAAGGCACCTTCTACCCTCTTGCCCGCAAGGTCGGACCGTGGGCCCGGTCCACCCCGCAATCCCTCGTGCAGCGTCTGCGCCTCGACCTCCTCACCCACTGCGGAGGACGCCTCGGAGATGATGCGGCCCTCGTCGCAATAGAGAGGCTGCCCACCACTCCTCCCGCTCTCCACTCAAGTGCTTGACCACCTCGGGTGTGATTGCGGTACAGGAAGTAGCGCTGAGATACGGGCCGTCGGTCCGCGACGGAGGAGGCGGACCGACGGAGCCCCGGCGATCGCCCTGGGAGTACCGCCCCGCTGCCAGGTACTCCGACAACAGCCCGTTCGTCCTTCGAGTTCGCAGAAGTAATCGAGGTGCGTATGGCCTGTGGCACTGTCAGGCTGCGTGGGTGAATCGTGAACAGATCTCCGGGATCGCCCATGCCGACCACCCGATAAAGTCCCCGCTCGACGACGACTCGGTGCGCCGGCTGCTGGAACGCGGCCTCCCGCGCGGCAACGAGCGCGTGCTCGACCTTGGTTGCGGCAGCGGGGAATGGCTGCTTCGCGCGCTGGCTGCGCACCCGCAGCTGCAAGCAGAGGGAGTCGACATCTCCGGGGATGCCCTGGTGCAGGCCCGCCAGGCCGCGAGCGGCCTCGGGGTCCAGGAACGTCTCGCTCTCCACCACCAGGAAGCCACGGACTTCTCCTCCCCGCACTTGTTCGACCTGGTGCTCAGCGTCGGGGCGACGTATGCCTTCGGCGGCCTGCTCCCCACCCTCGCGGCAGCACGCAAGCATCTTGCTCCAGGTGGGCACGTGCTGATCGGTGAGGGCTTCTGGGAGCGTGAACCTTCCCAGGAGGCCGTCGAGATGCTCGGGAACTTCACGGACCTGGCGACCACGGTGGACCGTGTCGTCGCCGACGGCTGGACTCCGGTCCACGGGCACGTCAGCACACGCGGTGAACTGGACGACTACGAGTGGGCCTGCTGGGGGTCGCTCGCGTCATGGGCCCTGGATCACCCAGCCGATCCGGAGAGTTCGCACGTGCTTGAAACGGCCACCACTCGCCGCTCCGAATGGCTACGCGTCTACCGGGACACCTGGGGCTTCGTCTGCCTTGTTCTGCGACAGACGTCCGACTGACCCCGGACCCGCCCCGGCAGTGAGTGATCGTCAAGCTTGTCGGACGTCTCCCGTAGGAGTCCGTGACAGCGTCGGCCGCGCGCTCGATGCCGGCATCGCCCCCGGCTTCCGCCGAGGCCGCACCCATCATCGACGCCCTGACCGCCCGTTACGCGCAAACCTTCAGCCGCGCCGACGGCCCGCCCGGCACTTCGAATCACAGGCAAGTTTGTCCGAGATCTCTCTGGTGCCTTCGGCGCGGCCCGCTCGCCGTGAACACGGCGTGCCCGGCCGCCGTAAGTCGTAGAACCGGAAGCCTTCCGGTGCCCTGACGATCCTCGGCCTCGGCCGGATCCGGCGCGGGAGTTCGAGCTGGAGGTGGCGGCTGCTCTGCGAAGTGCGGACGAGGCAAAGGTTGCGGCTGAAGCACAGCGGGCGCACTGACACAAGGTCCATGGTGCGGACGTCCAGGACGCGTTCAGGTCGACCTCGTCAGGGTCGAACGGAGATCCAACCCCCCCACGAGCACAGGAGCACCCCTTTGACGTCGACGAAGTCTGTGATGAAGAAGCTGCCTGAGGTCACGCTGGCGTTCTGGGTCATGAAGATCGCCGCGACGACCCTGGGCGAGACGGCGGGCGACCTGTTCTCCCAGACGCTCAAGCTCGGCTATTTCCTCACCACGATCGCCCTGTTCCTGGTCTTCGTGGCGACGCTGGTCGTGCAGCTACGGTCCTCCCGGTACAGTCCGTTCTTCTACTGGACCGTGATCCTCTCGACCAGCATGGCCGGCACCACGATGTCCGACTTCATGAACCGCGACGCCAGCGACAAGTACCTCTCGGGAGGCGCCACTTCACTGGGCTGGGGCCCGCAGGGCCTCGGCCTCGGCTACCCGGAGGGAGCCGCGATCCTGATCTCGATCCTCCTGGCGATCTTCCTCGTCTGGAGGATCAGCGGGATGACGTTCCAGATCCGGGACATCGTCACCTTCAAGGGAGAGGCCCTGTTCTGGGCGGCGATCCTCGTCTCCAACACCCTCGGTACCTCGATGGGCGACTTCCTGTCCGACAGCTCCGGACTCGGCTACCTGGGCGGTGCGGCGCTGGTGTCCAGCGTGCTGGCCGCCCTGGTCGTCCTGATGAAGGTGCCCGCCGTCCCGAACGTCCTCCTGTTCTGGATCGCCTTCGTCCTCACCCGGCCCCTCGGCGCCACCGCAGGCGACTTCCTCACCAAGCCGGTCGCCAAGGGCGGACTGAACCTCGGCACCGCGGGCTCCTCGGCCGTGCTGCTCGCGGTCCTGTTCGGCCTGATGGCCTACGCCCACATCCAGGAACGCAAGGCCGTCACACCGAGCCTTGAGACTGTCGGCCCGGAGGCCGCAGCGGCCCGCCAGGAAGCAAGTCGACGGTAAGCACCGGTCGGGGCGCGAATGCACCGCCGCTTGGGGGCGGTCGCGGCTGCGCGTCCTCACCGGCCGGTGCCACCGCTCTCGCCCGGGACGCCGCTGCCGCGCCGCGGAAGCAGTACTGATCTTCCAGGTGCGCAAGTGCTGTGCATATGCCTTAGATGTACGAAGAAGTGCATCGATGGGAAGCCGGCGCCCTGGCCGTGAGAGCCGGTGCGGGTGCCGACCGACTGGGCGTGGCGGAAGGCGGGTGCCGAAGTGGCGGAAGCGGCTTCGCCGGGCTCCGAGGGCGGGGAGGACTCCGCTGCCCTGGGGGGTTATCAGCAGGAGTTGAAGCGGACGCTCGGCTCCTTTCAGGTCTTCGCGATCTCGTTCGCGTTCATCTCGGTGGCGGTCGGCATCTTCTCGACCTACGACGACGTACTGCAGAACGCGGGGCCGGTGGGGATCTGGCTGTGGGTTATCGCGACGGCGGGTCAGGTGCTGGTGGCCCTGGTGGTGGCGCAGCTCGCGGGACGTATCCCGCTCAGCGGCTCGTCGTACCAGTGGGCCTCGCGGCTGGCCAACCCGAAGGTCGGGTGGGGGTTCGGCTGGCTGAGCTTCTGCTACCTGGCCATCGCGGTGGTGGCGATCGACAACGCGCTCGCGAGCCAGGCGTTCATGCCGCTCGTGGGTATGCAGCCGGGCGAGGACACCGCGCGGGCGATCACCCTGGTGATTCTGCTGGTCCAAGCCGTGATCGTCGTGGCCTCGACACGCATCGTCAGCCTGATCAACACGACCGCGGTGGGGCTGGAGCTGGCGTTGGTAGTGGTGGTGGCGCTCGCCCTCGCCATCGCGGTGGCGGTCACCGGCCGTGGCGCGGTCGGCAACCTCACCTCGCGCGGCCTCACCGAGCAGGCCCCGCACTACTTCGACGTCGGGGGCGGGCTCATGGTCGCGATGATCATGGGCCTCGCCACGCTTGTCGGCTTCGACTCCGCGGCGAACCTGGCCGAGGAGGCCAAGGACCCCTTCCGCAGCGTCCCGCGCGCGATCGTGGGGTCCGTCGTGGCCGCCGGTGTACTGGGGATCGTGTTCCTGATCTGCCTCACCATCGCGATCGAGGACATCCCGCGGATCACCGCGAGCGAGTCGCCCGTCGCGACGATCATGCGTGAGCAGCTGGGTCCGCCGATGGAGAGAGTGCTCCTGGTGGCCATTGCGATCGCGTTCTTCGGCGCCGGGACGGTGGTGATGACCGCGTGCTCACGGATGGTCTTCGCGATGTCGCGCGACGGGCGCTTCCCTGCCCACAGGCTCATGCGTCGAGTCAGCCCTCGCACGCAGACGCCGGTCCCCGCGACGGTGCTGATTCTCGTCGTGGGCGTCGTCCTGATGGTCGCGCTGCCGGGTGCCGCACTGCTGAAGCTGATCACGGCGTCCACGATCCTTCCGGCGATCATCTACGGCGCGACGATCGTCCTCTACCTGGCGGTGCGCCGCCGTCTGGACCGCAAGAAGGGCGCGTTCGACCTCGGGCGGTTGGAGTTGCCTGTCGCGGTCTGCGCGCTGGTGTGGACGCTCGCGTCCCTGTTCGTGCTGGTGTCGCCGTCCGAGGCGCTCGTTCCCGTACTGATCGTGGTGGGCCTGCTCGTCGTGGGTGGGCTGTTCCTCCTCGGCTTGCTGCTGTTCAACCGCCCGGTGTTGGAGTCCCAGCCCGGAGATGTGAGTGTCTTCGAGCACTGACATGGTGTTCCTCCAGTCCGGTCGACTGACCCGCCGTCGTGGCTGAGTGTCGTTGGCCGTCGTGATGGGGGAACGGGTTACCACCGGATGGGGCGGCCGGGTCCAGCCTCCGGCGGCCACTGGCGGCGGGTGCACCACGAGTCCAACCTCACCAATTGTTGGAACTTAACAATCGCTCGCTTTCGAATCGGTCGACTCCTTCCCTGATTTCCTTTCTGAATGCTGGCATGATCATGATGGGAGCACGTCACGCTATGTAGCATGTGCACAATTCGAGGAGGCTCGTGTGACCCGTAACGGTCGTGTGCTGGTGACGGGCGTCGGTGCGATGACGCCATTGGGAGCCGATGCGCCGTCGTCGTGGTCGGGGCTGCTGGACGGCAAGTCGGGGGTGCGTTTCCTGGAGGAGGAGTGGGCCGCGGACCTGCCCGTACACGTTGCGGCCGGGCTCACGGTGGAGCCTGCTTCCCTGCTTCCGAGGGCCGAGGCCAGGAAGCTGGACCGCGGTGAGCAGATCGCCATCCTCAGCGCGCGCGAAGCGTGGCGGGACGCCGGTGCTCCGCAGGTCGAGCCGGAACGATTCGCCGTCGTCATCGGTACGGGGACCGGTGGTGTCCTCACCACGCTGGGTCAGGACGACGCATTCGAACGCGCCGGGATTCGCCGTCTGTCGCCGTTCGCGGTCCCCATGCTGATGCCCAACGGGCCGGCTGCCTGGGTGAGCATGGACCTGGGCGCGAAGGGAGGCGCCAGGACTGCGGTGAGTGCCTGTGCGTCCGGGGCGGAGGCGCTCGCCCTGGGGCAGGATCTGATCCGCAGCGGGCGGGCGGACGTGGTCCTCGCAGGTGGGGTGGAGGCATGCCTGCACCCCTTCACCATCGCGGCATTCGCCCAGATGAAGGCCCTGTCGACGCGGTCCGTGGACCCGGAGACAGTGTCCCGCCCGTTCGACGTCGAGCGGTCCGGGTTCGTCATGGGCGAGGGTGCGGGGATGATGGTGCTCGAACGCGCCGAGTTCGCCCGAGCCCGTGGAGCACGTGCCCACGGCACGCTGGCAGGCAGCGCCGTGACTTCGAGCGCGAACCACATCACGGCCTCCGACGCGGAAGGCCAGGCCTTCGCCATGGAACTGGCGCTGCGCGACGCCGACCTGGCCCCGGCGGACATCGGGGTCGTGCACGCCCACGCCACCTCTACGGAGTCTGGCGACCTGGCGGAGGCCGAGGCGATCGGCCGGGTGATCGGCAGCCACACTGCGGTGACGGCGACGAAGTCGATGACGGGTCACATGATGGGCGCGTCCGGAACGGTCGGCGCCATGGCCGCTCTGTTCGCGCTCAAGGACGGCACGGTGCCGGCCACGCGCAACCTCGATGAACTCGACCCGCGCGTGGAACTGGACGTGGTACGCGGTGAGCGGCGCACCGGTCGGTGGTCTGCTGCGCTGGCCAACTCGTTCGGGTTCGGCGGACACAACGTCAGTCTCGTCTTCACCAAGTGACGACGAGCCCTTGAGCCGGTGTCGCGGCAGGCACCGTTCGCCCGGGCAAACGGTGCCTGCCGCGACACTAAGAGGGGCTCAGTGGTGTTCAAGGCCTCGCCGTTCAGTGGGTGGGCGGGGTCCAGTCCGCGGGCAGGCCGGACTGGGCGAGGACGGCGTTGAGAGCGTAGTAGTCCTGGTCGGACGTGATCCGCTGGCGGTTGTCGAGCTCGAGGAGAGTGGCCATCGGCACGGCGAAGGGCTTGGGTGCGCCCTTGAGGTGGCCGGAGTAGACCGCCTTGACGGTGATGTGGCCGCTGTCGCGGTATGCGGCTCGGACGGTGACGTGGACGTTGTCGATGAGGTCGTCGGAGTGGGCCTTCCAGCCGGCGATCTCTTTGCGGCCGTGGAAGGTGACGCCCACTCCCTGGTCGGTGTAGGTGCCGCTGGTGGTGAACAGAGCGCCGAGCGCTTGGGGGGTGGTGCCGTTCCAGGCGGCGGCCCAGGCCGTAACGGCCTTCGGCAGGCGCTGTTCGGCGGGCTGTGCGACGGAAGCGGTGGTGCCGAGCGCGGCGCAGACGGCTGTGGCGCCGATCAGCGCGGTTATGTCACGGGCTTGGCTGAACTTCATGGTGACGTTCCTTGGGCGATGGTGTGTCGGGGGATGGACCCGCAGTGCATGTGGCCGGGTGGACGCTGTTCGCAGCGAGTTGCTGTCCGAGGCCGGTGAGGTGGCTTCTTCGTCGACGACTGGCGGCCGGCGTCCTTGAGCGGCGCTCCTCCGGTTCCCGGATCAGCTTCGCGGTGGGGGTGTGTCACTGCACCTGGAGCTGGCTGACCAGTTCGAGGGTGTCGGAGTTGATCCAGTATTCGGCGAATCGGCCGTCCTCCATGCGGAGGGTGTCGGTGCCGGTGAAGGTGACCACGGTGCCGGGTTCGGCCTGGGCGCCGGGGAAGCCGCCGGCGTAGGTGCCGGTGGCCGTCCAGCGCACGGATGCGTAGTGGCCGTCGATCAGCGGGGGGACTTCGACGTCGAAGTGCAGGTCCGGGAAGGCCGCACGTGTCTGGCTGATCCAGGCCACCAGGCCGTCAGCACCCCGAAAGTTGCTGCCGTCTCCGCCGTCGAGTAGGGCGGCGTGGATACGGAAGTCGGGCGCGATGATGACCGCGGCCCGAGCCAGGTCGCCGTTCCAGAGCCGGACCCATGTGTCCAGCATCGTCCGCGTGGATTCGCGATGCCCCTGGGTAGCGCTTGACGTCTCCCCCGGCTGCGTTCGTTGGAGGTTCATGGGGGCGAGTCTGGCGAGGGGCGGTGTCCACTTTCCAGGTCCGGCAGAAGCGGTGGCTGTCCATTCCTGTCCGGATCTGCCCGACCGGTGTCGACGCGATCCTCGGCGCTGCGGAGCTGGGCTGAATCCGCCCCACCGCCCGTGGGAATCAGGGCGCGTCGTGCGAGTGTGCGTGGCAGCGCCCCCGGCCGATTCGGCTCCACCGGTTCTGGGCCGCCTTCAACGTCAACCACGTGCTTGCAAGAGCAACACGCTGTCTCGTATGCAAGAACCGGGGCCCTCGCCCGGTAGCCCCCGTGCCTGTACGGAGTCACCTCAGTAAGATCCCTGTGTTTGCGGCGACTTGAGATGCCGACCGCGACCGGACGGGGAACGGGGACAAGGAGTGGGCGTGCCTGGCGCAAAGAGGGACGGAAAAGGCGGTCCCGACCTGCAGGTGTCGTCGAAGGACCTGACGAAACTCGCCGGCGACCTCGGCGACATGCAGGATCACCTGACCAAGCAGGTCGAGCGTATGGATGCGATCGTCGACCGGATCGAGGCCGGCTGGAGGGGGCCGGCGGCGACGGCTTACCGCGAGTTCCACCGGGCGGCGGCCGAGGACGCCGTACGCATCCGGGAGGTGATGAAGCTGCTGGAGGAGGCCGTGCGGCTGAGCCGCGACGGCTTCAGCGAGCAGGACATCGAGGTGCTCGAGCGGATGCGGCGGGTCCGGGTGGACATCGACAGCGAAGTCGACAGGCTCTCCACGCCCGAACCCGGCACCGGGACGGGCAATGCGCCGGAACCACCGGCCAGCAGCCTGGCCTCCTTCTGACGGAGCCGCACGCCAAGTAGCCGATTCTCAATGGCCACTTGCCGACATCAAGGGGGATCATGTCGACCAAGCCCGCCGCCGACGACGACGGACACATAGCAGTCTCCTTCTCCACTCTCCACGAGGCCGCCGCCGAGCTGGAGGACATCCTCAAGCAGCTCAACGGCAAGCTGGAGGAGTTGTACGACCGTGTCGAGCCGGTCGTACTGTCCTGGAAGGGCGAGACCCGCGAGGTCTTCGTCGGGAAGCTGGATGACTGGGAGCACTGCGCTCAGGACCTGCTGGCGGCCCAGAAGTGGCTGCACGCCTATGTCACGACCGGCCACGCCAACTACGCGGCAGCCCACCGCGCGGTGCTCCGTGGCTGGGGGGCCGCCTGATGACAGACCGTCCCAGCGACGCCGAACGCCAGGAAGAACAGGACCGGCTGAAGACGGCGGCACCCGACGCCGGTGGCGGGTTCGACGTGCAGCCGCCGCACCTGTACTACTCGTCGGCGGTGGTACGCGACGGACAGTTCGACTACGACAAGGGCGCGACCGAGCTGGTCAGGGCCCTGAATGAGTACAGCCAGTCTGCGGGCGCCGGGCACGGACCCGACGCCTTCGCCAAGGCGTACATGCAGATCGCCGAGAAGTTCATCAAAGTCTGGGCGGCCAGCGTGGTGAGCGTCGGCGGCGTCGCGGTCGGCCTGACCCTGACCGCCAACAACTACCAGGTCGCGGACTGGTCGTCGCGAGGCATGTACGGGCCACCGCCCCGCCGTACTCCTCCCGTCGTCATCGACAAGGAGCCCGACTACGGGAAGATCAACGACATCAAGTGGTCCGGGACCGGCCAGGACGCCGACTCATGGGCGATCTCCGGGGCGCTCGGCAAGATTCCGGACTTCCTGGCCGATGTCATCCGTCCGGCCATCGAGTACGGGCTGAATCTTGGCAAGACCCATGAAATAACCCCGGGCGCCGAGGAGGACGACCTCAAGGGAATGGCCACTGCATGGCGGGCGGCCGGGGGCACCGCGCTGAAGGCAGGGGACAATTTCACCTCCGCCATCAGCTACATCACCGATCCGCATGGCAATAACGAGTGGCAGAGCGCGATGAAGTCGTTCTGCCAGTCGATCTGGGGCACCACCGCCTGGGGGCGCAGCCGGAACGCGGAGGGCCACATCGCGCAGCAGGGCAGCCGCAGCTGGAAGACCTCGGGAAACGTGCCACCAGGACAACGGCGGCCCATTCTGGAGGTCTTGCACCATACCGCCGACACCCTTCAGAAGACCTGCGACGACCTGGCGCAAGTTGCCAAGACCTGCCGGGAGACGACTACCCACCTTGCCGAGAAGGCGGCAGAGGGGATGGTGGAGGACTTGACGAGCGGGCGCGACCCATTGGAAATCCTCAAACTCGCGGGCACCGCTATGATCGGCGAACTTGTGATGTCTTTCCGCAGCCACATGGATCGGGCGGCAGCGGACAAGGCTGTCGATATCTACCAGCAGAAATTCAGTGACGCCGCCACCACGCTTCTCGCATTGGAATGGGAGCTGGACGAGGCGCTCAGAAGCGCACCCACTTTCATCGCGGAGGAGGCCAGAGCCGAGGCCTTCGGAGGCCGCTCGTTGAACGAGTTCAAGAAGGAGCACAAGCTGCTGAACGGGGAGAACCCTTTCCCGTACAAATATACGATCGACCTGACGATGGCCGAGGACCTCGGCGGTGGACACACCATCGACAAGCACGTCGGAAAGACCGACGCGCAGTTGCTCCAGCGCCTGCGTGATCAGGCCAACGGTTCGGGCGTGCCCACGATCCCCGCGGCCTCCAGCTTCGCGAACCTGGACTCCGCCCAGAAGTACACCCAGTACTGCATACGTCAGAACAGCGGTGCCATCGACGCCTGGTTGGCGACCGGACCTCCGCCGCAGCCGCCCAGCAAGATCTTCGAGGTCGGTACGGTGAACCCGGCAGCGAACGTGGCACCGGGTGTGGCCACCCGGCCGGTGACCGGGCGCACCTCCGTCGTGGTGGGCGGACACCCCACGCCGGTGACCGACGCGTACGGCGTGCAGACACGCCTCAAGTACGACGGCAGTCTGAACCCGCCCTTCGTGGTGGTCACCTCCATGCCGAAGTAGCCGGCGCGGGCAGAGAAGAAGCAGAAATAGGCTGGAGTCTCCGTGATGCCTTCGACGCCGACCGATCCACCCTTCCGGGAAGAGCCGATGACAGCGCCAGATGCCGAAGCCTGGGCCTACGCAGTGACCATGTACGAGCGGCGGTACACGATCGTCGTGGTGGGACCGCGCACGCACGAGGACTGGGCCCTGGACGTGCTTGCGCTGCTGCGCAAGGAAGTATCGGATCCGCGCTCCTGGCGGTCCCTGGAGTTCTACGGGGAAGGAGACGAGGAGTGGCGGTCTGACTGGCTGGCGCCCTTCGCGGCTCCGGGACCCGGCTGGCCGTCCAGGTTGCGACGAATTCCGCGGGCCTCTGCGGGCCGCCTGCTCGTCGCATTGTCGACGAACTGGCTGGATGTCACCTCGGAGCCCGACTTCGAGACCAAGCGACCAGAACTCGAGACCAAGGCGAATGTGATCCTGTCCCGCTTCCCCGAGCGCACCACAGAGTTCTTCGCCAATACCGGATACGAGTCGGGTGATGCCCCTGACTTCTATGTGCCCCTTACCGGATGCGACCCCTTCAGTGAGCACGATCGGGACATGGGCCTGATCGCTGTGGCGGACACGGAGCTCGGTATCTTCTGGTCCTTCGACGCCACGTGAGGGTACATTCCCCCATCCCCACCCTCCATGTGACGCCTTCCCTTGATGCGATCCGAACGGATGCCATGAACGCCACCGGTCAAACCAACGAGGATGACGACTTCGCGTCAGGGTCCGGGAACCTGACGCTCACGCGGAGCGCCACCTACCCCGACCGCGAGACAGCCCAGTGGGCCACCCAGCAGGTCGTCACCGCCAACGAGCAGTTGATCCACCGCTGGCTGGCCCAGTCGACGCGTGCGCGCCTGACCATCGAGGCGTCCTGGCCGTCCCGGCCGGAGCCGGTCGGCCGGGTGCTGCTGCAGGCGATGATGCTGGCCGGCCGCGAGCCGGTCGATGTGCGCGCGGCCCGGGTCGTTCTGAAGCGGGACGCCTCCCGCCCCCACGGTTTCACTGTCCACGCCACTTTCCCCGTCTACCTCTAGAGATCCGGCTGCACAGATCCGCGTGCAGAGACCCACCTTGTAGAGATCCACTCGTAGAGCCGACCCGTAGAGGCTTGCCACCGTGCCCCTGAGCCCCCTCGAACACGACCGCCGCTTCGGCGAACTCGACCAGGTGATCCGCGCCTACGCCGGTCAGCCTGCGGATGACACCCCGGACAAGCCCAGCGAGGCCCTGACCGCCTACTTGCGGCACACCTGGCACACCCGCCCGTGGGCTCTCGCCGCTGCCGAGCGGCAGTTGCGCGAGTATGCCGAGAATCCGCCGGGGCGGCTGAGGATGCGGCTCGGGGAGTTCTACGCCATCCCCGATGTCGGCCTGCCCGAGGGCGAGATCCAACAGTGGCTGTACTGCCTCGCCGACCACCTCCGGCACAGCATCGAGGAGGGCGAGGTCCCGCCCCCGGCCGCCCCCGCCACCCACTGGGAGTGGCACGCCCGCTTCCCCGAGCTGGGGCAGCTCCTGGGAGGCTGGTTCTCACAGGACATGCCGGACGACTTCGACGACCACGAGACGGCCGTGGACGACTACCGGACCACGACCGACCCGCGGCTCGTCGCCCGCCTCGTCGGGGAGCTGCACGAACTCCTCGCGCTCGACCTCGACGAGTCCGACTACGCACTCGCCGTCGCCGAGCTGGGCATGGAGGTCGATCCACCGGCACCGTATGCGCCCAGCGCCTGGCTCGCGCTCGTGGCCGAACGGCTCACCGGAGCGAGGACCGAGTAAGGGTCCGAGGCATGACAGGAGGCCACTTCACGGTGTCTCCCGGTCGCACACGTCTCAGAGGAATCTGAGAGTTCGCCGTGCCACGCTGGCGCCCCCGCCACCCCACAGGAGTACCTCGATGAGTCTGATCAACGGTTTGCCCGCCCATGTCCTGCTGGTCCATCTGGTCGTCGTGCTGATACCGCTCACCGCAGTGGTCCTGGTGTCGGCAGCGCTGTGGCCGCGCGCCGCCCGGCGGCTCGGGCCGCTGCTGCCGCTGCTGGCCCTGGTCGCCCTCGTCAGCGTGCCGCTGACCACGCAGGCGGGCGAGTGGCTGGAACGGCATGTGGACGACGACGCCCTGGTGCGGCGGCACACCGAACTGGGTGACGGGCTGCTGCCCTGGGCCCTGGGACTGTTCGTGCTGGCCGTGGTCGTGTGGTGGGCGGGAAGGCGGGCTTCCGCAGAGCCTGAGCAGGACGGTCGCGGCACGCGCCGGCTCGCCCTGCCCTTGCGGATCGTCGTGGGCGTGCTGTCGCTGGCCGTCGCGGCAGGCGCGGTGGTGGACGTCTACCGGATCGGCGACTCCGGGGCCAAGGCCGCCTGGCACGACTCCTTCTCGAAGACGGCGACGGGGGCGGAGAAGGGCTGATCACCAGTCCGCCCGGACCCGCCTCGTGCCTCGCGAGCAGCGACGCGCGGGAGCCCCTTGTGACCTCCGAGGGGCTCCCGCGCTCCGAGGGCTGTGCCCCGAGGACTACGAGGTGGGTACGGGCGCCGGGCTGTCGTCCGCCGCGGTGTCGTCCGCCGTGGTGGCCGTGCCCGTCCTCATCAGCGTCCCGAGTGCGTAGGCGCCGGGTCCGAGGCAGGCGATCAGCAGGAACGCCCAGCAGAACATGGCGGCCGGCTCACCCCCGTTGTCGATCGGGAACAGCGCGTTCGCCTGGTGGACGCTGAAGTAGGCGTAGGCCATGGACCCGGAGCAGATGACGGCCGCCGTTCGTGTGAACAGGCCCAGGGCGACCAGGATTCCACCCGTGAGCTCGATGACGGCCGCCCACCACCCGGGCCACTGCAGCGGGGGTACCGTGCCGCCGCCGTGGGCGCCGCCCAGGATGCCGAACAAGGACGCCGCGCCGTGACAGGCGAAGAGGAAACCGGTCACCGCACGGAACAGGGCCTGCACGAAGGGGCGCGCCGCGCGTAACGTCAGCGCTGGGGAGAAGTTCATGGGGGTCACTCCTCGGATCGTGGAAATCCGGCGGCGGATGCGAATTTCCGGCGTGAACATGACATGAATGGTGTAGCCGTGGACGCCCGCCTCCGCCAGTCACCGGGAGCTCTGGGTTTTCTCTGAACGCGCCTCGGCGTGTTCACAGGCCTGCCGAGTCCAGCGCGGACTGGAGCGACTGCTTGTAGCCCGTGCTGGTGTACGTGGCGCCCGACACCATGTCGATGTCCGCGCTCTGCGCCACCAGTGCCTCGCGCCGCAGTGCGGGCAGCGCATAGCCGTTGATCTCCTGGTCGCGAGGGTTGTCCTGTGGGTAGTCGACGGCCGTCACGTCCGTGAGCCTGCCGCCCTCGATCGTCACCCGTACCTGCACCGGTCCCCAGCGGGTCTGGACGGTGTCGCCGGTGACGGACCTGGAGCCGGTCGACGTGCTCGGTTCACCGGACGGGCCGGGTTTTCCGGACGGGCCGGGTTTTCCGGACGGGCCGGGTTTTCCGGACGGGCCGGGTTTTCCGGACGGAGCCGAACTGCTGGACACGGACGGGGACTTGGTGCCCGCGGTCGCAAGCGTGGGTCCGGTGTGCGGCTTCAGGGACAGCAGCAGCACCATCCCGCTGACCGTGGCGGCAGTGGCCACTACGATCCGGCGGAGCTGGTGGTTCTTCTTCAACGGGTGCATGCGTGCGGCCTCACAGCTCGAACGATTCGTGGTGGATTCGGCGGTCCGGCACTCCGGCCGCCCGCAGTGCCTCGTACACGTCCCGCGCGAAGCCGTGCGGGCCGCAGAGGTAGACGTCGTGCCCGCGCAGCCCCGGAAAGGCCGTGCGCAGCGACCGTGCCGTGAGGTCCGGCCGCTCGCCGCCGGGCCCGTTGAGCGCGTACAGCACCCGCGCCCCACGCCTGCGCGCGATCGCCTCCAGCTCGCCGCCCAGAGCCAGGTCCTCGGCACCGCGCGCCCGGTACAGCAGCGTGACCTCGCCGGGCAGGGTCTCGAACAGCGCGCGCAGCGGGGTGACGCCGACACCGGCGGCGATCAGCAAGGAGCGGCGGCCGGTGGCGCGGTCGGCTGTCAGGGAGCCGTAGGGGCCCTCCGCCCACACCCGGGTGCCGGGCTTGAGCAGCGCGACGGCCGCGCTGTGGTCTCCGAGCGCCTTGACCGTGATACGCATCAGGTCCGGGCGCGGTGGGGCCGACAGGGAGTACGGAGTCGACGTCCAGCCCAGGCCGGAGCCGAGGAACCGCCAGCGGAAGAACTGCCCGGGCCGTGCGCCCATTTCGTCCAGGTGCCGGCCGCGTACGACGACCGAGTGCACGCCCGGTGCCTCCCGGTGGACCGACTCCACGCGCAACCGGTGGCGGCGGTTGAGCCGGACCGGGGTGAGTACACGGAACCACAGCACCAAGGCCATGACCCCCAGGTACAGCGCGTACCAGGCGGCGGTGGCGACCGGCTTGCCGTTGAACTCGTCGCCCAGCGTGAGCTGGTGGAAGAAGGCGAGGAAGACGGCCGCGTACGTCAGCAGGTGGACGTAGTACCACAACTCATGGCCGGTACGGCGCCGCACGGCCCGAGCCGAGGTGACACCGACCGCGAGGAGGATGACCGTGCCCACGGTCGCCTTGAGCATGTCCGGGTAGTCCAGGACGACGGTCACCGTCTCATGCCACAGCGAGGTCCGGTCCTGAGCCGCGTACCCGGCAAGGATCAGTGCCACATGCGCGACGAGCAGGCAGACCGTGTAGCGCCCGGCCATCGCGTGCCAGCGGGCCACCCGGTCGGAGCCGACACGGGTCTCCAGCGGCGGCACCCGCGCCATCAGGCCGACCAGCACGGCGCAGGCGTAGCCGCACAGCAGTCCGGCGATCCGGCCGGCGCCGGTCAGCCAGCCGGCGGTGCCGACCACGGACGGGGTGTCCGCCCACCAGAGGGCGACCACGGCCCCCGCTCCCGCCCACAGCACCAACGGCACGGCCTTCGCGAGGGAGCGCCGTACGGGCGCGGGCGGGGCAGCCGCCCGCCGGGCATCCACGGTGGCCATCGATCGCCGTCCCTTCGGTCGCCGTCCTGTCGTTCGTCGTGCCTGGTCACTGTGCGGGCCGAAGCTCTCAGGGACCTCTGAACCGGCGCCCGCGCGGGCCCCTGAGAGAGAAATCTCAGGGACTTCTCAGACGGCACTGAACGGGCCGGTGCCGCCCCGCGCACAGGTCCGCTCAGAGGTCCGCTCAGAGAAAATTCAGAGCCGCGACGGTAGGACCCACCCCCTGGCACGGGTGATGCTGGTACACGCGATGAACACCACCCGTTCCGGCCGCCCGGTCCTGACCCGCCCCGATGGCACCCCGCTGCGCGTCCTCGTCGTCGACGACGATCCCGACCTCGCGGAGGTGCTCAGCGGTGCCCTGTGCTACCAGGGCTGGGAGGTGCGCGCCGCCGCCGACGGCGCCTCCGCGCTCACCGCCGCGCGAGACCTGCTGCCCGACGCCGTCGTCCTGGACGTGATGCTCCCGGACACCGACGGCTTCTCCGTGCTGCGCCGCCTGCACGAGGTGAAGCCCGACGTCTGTGTGCTCTTCCTCACAGCGCGGGACGCGGTCGAGGACCGTATCGCCGGGATCACGGCGGGCGGCGACGACTACGTCACCAAGCCCTTCAGCCTGGAGGAGGTCGTCGCCAGGCTGCGCGGCCTGCTGCGCCGGGCCGGCATGGCACGCATGCAGGCGCAGGGGCCGCGACTGATCGTGGGCGACCTGGTGATGGACGAGGAGGCCCGCGAGGTGACCCGGGCCGGCGAACTGGTCGAGCTGTCCCCGACCGAGTTCGAGCTGCTCCGCTTCCTCATGAGCAACCCGCGCCGCGTGCTCAGCAAGGCGCAGATCCTGGACCGGGTGTGGTCCTACGACTTCGGCGGCCAGGCGCACGTGGTCGAGCTGTACATCTCGTATCTGCGCAAGAAGGTCGACGCGGGCCGCGAGCCCATGATCCATACGGTGCGCGGGGCGGGCTACGTACTGAAGCCGGTGCCCCGGTGATCCGCCTTCCTCGCTCGAGCGACGTGCGCCGGCTGCCCCGCCCGCGCACCCTGCGTGCCCGGCTCACCGTGGGCCTGGTGGTGCTGCTCGCGGTGAGCTGCGCGGCCGTGGGCCTGGCCGCGGTGGTCGAGCTGAACGGCTCCCTCACCCGGCGTCTGGACGAGCAGCTCGCCCAGACCGGCACCCGGTTCCCGGAGAGCCTGGAACACCACGGCAAGCTGCCGGACGACCACGACGGGGACGAGTACGGCGACACCCGCCGGATGGCCACCGGCACCTTCGGCGCCCGCCTGCTGAACGGCACGGTCACCAACAAGGGACTGATCCGCGGCGGCGACCCGGCGGCGGATCTGAACGTCGACCTGACCGCGGCGGACGCCGGGCGCCTGGCCCGGCTGCCGTCCGACGGCGGCGCCCGCACCGTCCGGCTCTCCGCCCTGGGCGACTACCGGGTCGCCGCCTCCGCCGGCCGGGACGGGGACGTGCTGATCGTCGGTCTGCCGCTGGAACCGGTCCAGGCCACGGTGCACCGCCTGGAACTGGTCGCCGCGAGCGTCTTCGGCCTGGCACTGGTGGCGACCGGTGTGGCCGGGGCCTTGTGGGTGCGGTGGTCGCTACGGCCGCTCAGCCGGGTCGCCGCCACCGCCGCCCGGGTCAGTGAACTGCCGCTGGCCAGCGGAGAGGTGGTCCTGCCGCCCCGCGCGCCGCAATCCGACCCGCACGGCGAGGTCGGCCGGGTCGCCAGGGCCTTCAACCGCATGCTGGGCCATGTCGAGGACGCCCTGACCAAACGCCACGCCAGCGAGGAACGGCTGCGCCGCTTCGCCGCCGACGCCAGCCACGAGCTGCGCACCCCGCTCGCCTCGGTCCGCGGTCACGCCGAACTGGCACTCCTCCACCCGGGCCCGGTACCACCCGAGATCACGCGCGCCCTGCACCGCATCGCGGCCGAGTCCGCCCGGATGGGGGAGATGGTCGACGACCTGCTCCTGCTCGCCCGCCTCGACGCCGGCCGCCCTCTGGAGCGCGGCCCGGTGGACCTCACCCGCCTGGTCCTTGACGCGGTCACGGACGCCCGCGCCGCCGGTCCCGACCACAGCTGGACCCTCGACCTGCCCGAGGACCCGGTGACGGTCCAGGGGGACGCCCACCGTCTCCAGCAGGTGCTGGCCAACCTGATGGCCAACGCGCGTGTGCACACGCCGGTGGGCACCAAGGTGACGGTGACCCTGGAAGCCGACGCCGACTTCGCGGTGCTCTCGGTCCACGACGACGGCCCAGGTGTCCCCGAAGACGTCCGGCCGGGTGTCTTCGAACGCTTCACCAGGGCCGAGCACCGCCGCCATCCGAACGCCTCCGGCGGCGGGGCCGGCCTGGGCCTGTCGATCGTGGCGGCGGTGGCGGAGGCGCATGGGGGGAGCGTGAGCCTGGAGAGCGGACCCGGTTCTACGACGTTCACCGTCCGCTTGCCGGCGTAAGGCACTCGGCGCGCGCGTGGGGCCGGACCGCTGTTTACGGGTCCGGCCCCACGCGGCCTTGTGCTCAGACGCTGTGCTGGTCGACGAAGTCGCTGATGAGCCCCAGCCATTCCTCGGGGCGTTCCACCATAGGCAGATGACCGGTGGGGATCTCCACGAGCCGGGCGCTGGGGATGGTGTCGGCGATCTGGTGGTGCAGTCGGGTGGAGGTGAACCAGTCCTGGGTGGTGGAGATGACCAGGGTCGATGCCTGGATGCCCGCGAGGTCGTCGCGGACGTCGACCCGGGCGGCGAGTTCGGCATGCTCGGGGGTGCCTTCGGCGATGCCGGCGGCGGTGAATCCCACGGCCTGCTCGAGCTGCTCCTGCGACACGGCATCCAGCGCGTCGGCGCCCATGGCCATCATCACCAGGAACTGGGCCAGCAGTTCGTGGTCCGTCTCGGCCAGCTTGCGCCAGATGGGCAGGGCGAGCGCGAGCCGGTTGTCATGGTGCGGGAGGGTCGCGGTAAGCACCAAGGCGGTGACGCGCTCCGGGTGGCGGGCCGCCGCGCGGACGGCGACCGGGCCGCCGAGGGAGTAACCGGACACCGCGAAGGTCTCCAGCCCCTCGGCGACGGCGGCGGCGACGAGCTGGTCGGCCAGGTCGTCCAGCGACAGCGGCGTGGGGGAACGGGGGGTCTCGCCGCTGCCGGGGTAGTCGACGCCGACGACCTTGTGGTGGGCGGCCAGGCCCTCGAGGATCGGGCCGTAGGTCTGCTCGATGCTGCTGCCCGCGCCATGGGCGAGGGCAAGCCCGGGGCCGGAGCCCAGGACGGTGCGGGCGAAGGTGGCTTCGGGCAGGGTGCGTGCGGACATTGGGGTTCTCCTCTTCGAACAGGTAACGGCGTCAGCGGGTGCGGTGCCGGGACCAGGAGCAGATCTGCTCCAGGGCGGGCAGCAGGTCCCGGCCGTCGGCCGTGAGCGTGTAGGTGGCGGGCCCGGGCGGGAGCTGGTCATGGGTGATGAGCCCGGCGTCCAGGAGTTCTCGCAGCCAGGCATCCGGCGGGTGGGCCGCAGCCGGCCGGGGTGCCGGCTGCGGCCCGGGGCCGCCTCGCCCACTCTGGAAGGCGAGGCGGCGGCATAGGGGGGTCAGGGGAGCAGGACGGCCTTGCCGCGGTTGCGGTGGGCCTCCAGGTCGGTGTGCGCCTGAGCCGCTTCCGCCAGGGGGTAGGTGCGCCAGACCGGCACCGTGAGCTGTCCGGCGGCGGCCAGTCGCACCAGTTCCGGCAGGGATTCCCCGGCCTCGTCGGCGGCACCGCCGGCGCTGAAGCGGACGTCGTGCTGCGCCGCGGACATGTCGGCGATGGTGATGACGCGAGAACTGTCCCCGGTCAGGGCGACGGAGTCGGCGAGCACCCCGGCGCCGGAGGCGTCGAAGACGTGGTCGACTCCCTGGGCGGCCTCCGCCTTCACACGCTCCGCCCAGCCCTCGCCGTAGCGGACCGCGGTGGCTCCGAGCGCGGTGACGCGCTCCAGGTCGTGCTCGCCCGCGGTTCCGATGACGGTGATGCCACGGGCGGCGGCCAACTGCACCGCGACGGTGCCCACGCTGCCGCCCGCGCCGTGGATGAGCAGGGTCTGGCCCGTGCGCACGCCGAGCTGCTCGAGGACACGGGCCGCGGTCCGGCCGACCGTGACCAGCGAGGCGGCGGTCTCCCACGACAGGGACCCGGGCTTGGCCACCGGCCGGTCGAGCAGCGCGTACTCGCCGTAGCCGCCGCCGACGGTGGAGCCGAGGACCTCGTCGCCCACGGCCGCGTCGGCTCCCTCGCCGACGGCATCGACGACACCGGCCGCGTCCAGGCCGGGGATCACGGGGAAGCGGGCGGGGACGGCCCCGGCCATCAGACCGGACCGGAACTTCATGTCGAAGGGGTTCACCGAGGCGGCCCGCACCCGGATCCGCACCTGGCCCGGACCTGGCTCCGGAGTGGTGACCTCCGACAGCCGCAGCACCTCGGGTGCGCCGTACTCGGAGAAGGTGATTGCTTTGGACATCGGGAACTCCTTGCTCTGAACTCAGGCCGTGAGGGTGGGGTAGTCGGTGTAGCCGCGGTGATCGCCGCCGTAGAAGGTGGACTGGTCCGGGGTGTTGAACGGGCCGCCCTCGGCAAGACGCCGGGGCAGGTCGGGATTGGCCAGGAACAGGGCCCCGTAGGCCACCATGTCCGCGCTTCCGTCCTCGATCAGCTTCAGCGCGTCGGGCCCGGTGGTCTCGGGGTACGTGAACGGGTTGAGGACGAACGAGCCGGGCCAGGTCCCCCGCAGCCGCGCGGTCAGGTCCCGGTCCGGGCCCTCCATCACGTGCAGGTAGGCCAGTCCCAGGCCCGAGACGCGGTCCAGCAGTGCCCCGTAGACCTCGGCCAGGTCGTCCTCGGCGATGTCGTTGTACACGTTTCCGGGGGAGACCCGCAGGCCGACCCGGTGGCCGCCGATCGCATCCGCCACGGCGGCGGTGACCTCGACGGCGAAGCGGATGCGGCCCTCGACGCCGCCGCCCCAGGCGTCGGTGCGCCGGTTGGCGTTGGGCGCGAGGAACTGGTGGATCAGGTAGCCGTTGGCGCCGTGGATCTCCACGCCGTCGAACCCGGCCTCGATGGCACCCCGGGCCGCGGTGGCGAAGTCGTCGATCGTCCGCAGGATCTCCGCCTCGCTCAGCTCCCTGGGCGTCACGAAGTCCTTCGGGCCCTCGTGGGTGAAGACCCGGCCCTCGGCGGCCACCGCCGACGGGCCCACGGGGACCAGATCCTCGGGCAGCAGGCTGGGGTGGCCGATCCGCCCGGTGTGCATCAGCTGGGCGAAGATCACGCCGCCCTCGCGGTGCACGGCGTCGGTCACCGCGCGCCATGCCCGCACCTGGCCGGGCGTGTGCAGGCCGGGGGTGTCGGGGTAGCCCTGGCCGACCGGGGAGGGCTGGATGCCCTCCGTGACGATCAGCCCGGCGCCGGCGCGCTGGGCGTAGTACGTCGCCATCAGCTCCGTCGGCTCGGCGCCGGGACCGAAGGCACGGCTGCGGGTCATCGGCGCCATGGCGACGCGGTTCGCGAGGCGCTTACCGCCCAGGACGATCGGCTCGAAAGCAGTGGTCATGGTCTGTCTTCCTCGGGATGAGTGATGCCGCACGATCCGGGCACATGGGGCCCGCACCGGCGAATGCCTGTCCGAACAAGTAAATCACCTGTCCGAACAGGTAACTGCTCCGAATCCATTCCCGGGATCGAATGTGAAGCAGGTAACACGTTGTTACCTGCGCGTATGTGCCGAGAAGCCAGCGCGGATCTGAACGAGTCAGCATGAATCCGTGGTGTCACGAGGCGGCAGCTAGAGTTACGTTGACCGAGCAGGAAAGTGAGTGAGAGATGACGCAGTCCACACCGGACGCCTGGGCGGGACCCGTCGCGACGGGGGAGGAGGCCACCGTCCCGCTGCCGGCCGCGGCCGGCGGGGGGCCGGTCAGTCACGCGATCTTCCGCCTGGCCCGCCTGCACCGCATGTTCGCGGGACAACTGCTGCGCCGTATCGGCCTGCATCCGGGACAGGAGCTGGTCATGATGCACCTGTGGGAACTCGGCGCCCAGCGGCAGGCCGACCTGGTGCGACTGATGGACTCCGACGCCGCCACCATGACCCGCACCGTCCGCCGCCTGGAACAGGCGGGCTTCGTCCGGCGCCGCCCCTCGCCCACGGACAAGCGCGCCTCGCTCATCGAACCGACCGTGGCCAGCCACGCCCTGCGCCGTCAGGTCGAGCAGATCTGGACCCAGCTCGAGGACATCTCGACAGCGGGAATGACCGACGACGAGCGCACCGTGGCCCTGCGCACCCTGGAACGCCTGGAGCAGAACCTCGTGCAGGCCGCCGCCCAACCCGCGGACGCCGACGAGGAGGGCTGAAGCGGGAATTCCGGCGAATGAGCCCCTTCGGTGGCGACCGCCTCCGGCGGACGTGGCCCATCTGCCCTGGGCCATGGCCCGCGATGCGGCCGACGCCCTGCCTCCGCCGACCCGGCTGCTTGCCTCCTGCCTCGAACTCCAGGCCATCCAGGGGGTATTGCCCACGGTGCGGGGGATGATTCGAGCCGCGCTCCAGGCCTCCTGTCTTCGTCGCGCCTCGGGCGGGCTGACCTGCGGCGCTTCGGATCCCTACATTCCAGTATTGACATGTCGCAACTAGACCTTCTAGTTTTGACATGTCAACAATGGGGACTCCGAAATGGAGAGATCAATGTCCTACCTGCGTACGTTCCTGCCGTGGATCGTCTTCGCCGTGCTCCCCTCGGGGAACTGGCAGTGGGCGGCGCTGGCCGCACTGGTGGTCTCCGTAGGGCTCATCGCCCAGCAGGTACGGGCCGGCACCGGATTCGACGCGCTGATCATCGAACTCGGTTCGGCGGCCTTCTTCGCCGTCCTGGCCGTCATCGCGTTCAAGAATCCCGACTCGGGCGTGCACGACTACTCCGCGGCCCTCTCCTCGGGCACCCTCGCGGTCATCGCCGGTGTCTCACTGGCCATGGGCAAGCCGTTCACCCTGGGCATCGCCAAGCGCACCACCCCGCCCGAGGTCTGGAACCTCAAGCCGTTCATCCGCACCAACGTCGTCATCACCGCCGTATGGACCGCCGCCTTCGTCGTGACCGCGGGCGCCCTCGCCCTGCTTGCCCACGGCGGACAGGGCCACTCCACCGTCGCGACCCTCGTCCAGATCGCCGGGTTCGCCGTCCCGATGGTCTTCACCGTCCGCTACGTCGCCCACGTCCAGGCCAAGGCCGGGCGGGTGGTCCGGTGATCCCCCGTCACCTCGCGGGGAACTACGCCCCGGTCGGCGAAGAACTCACGGCCCACGTCCTGCCGGTGACCGGAACCGTCCCGCCCGCACTGGCCGGCTGGTACCTGCGCAACGGCCCCAACCCGGCCGACGCCGCCTCCGGGCACTGGTTCTTCGGCGACGGAATGGTCCACGGAGTGAGGCTGGAGGGCGGGCGCGCGGTCTCGTACCGCAACCGCTGGGTCCGTACCGCCGGCTTCACCGACGGCGCGCGGATGTACGACCAGCAGGGGCGGCGCGACCTCACGGCGGGCCCGGCCAACACCCACGTCATTCGGCACGCCGGCCGCACCCTCGCCCTGGTCGAGACGGCCCTGCCCTACGAACTCACCCGCGACCTGGACACCAAGGGTCCCCACGACTTCGGCGGCAGGCTGCACACGGCCATGACCGCCCACCCCAAGGCCTGCCCCACCACCGGAGAACTCCACTTCTTCGGCTACGGGATCATGGAGGCCGACCACCTCACCTACCACCGGGCCGACGCCGACGGCGAACTGGTGCTCAGCAGGCCCATCGAGGTCCCCGGACCGACCATGCTGCACGACTTCGCGCTCACCGCCGGGCATGTCGTCTTCATGGACCTGCCCGTCGTGCTCGACCCCGACATGGCCGTGGCCGCCAAGACCATGCCCTACCGCTGGGACGACGCGTACGGGGCCCGGCTGGGAGTACTGCGCCGCGACGACCCGCACGGCGCGGTGCGCTGGTTCGGCATCGACCCCTGCTACGTCTTCCACGTCCTCAACGCCTACGACGCCCCGGACGGCACCATCGTCATCCACGTCATGCGGTACGCGGAGATCTGGCGGCACACCGACGAGGGCGTCAGCGCGCCCAAGGACGCCGTCCTGTGGACCTGGACCATCGACCCGGCCACCGGCACGGTCCGCGAGGAGCAGCGCGACGACCGGTCCGCCGAGTTCCCGCGTGTGGACGACCGGCAGACCGGACTCGTCTCCGCGTACGGGCATGTGACCTGTGGTCACTCGCTCGTGCGCTACGACCTCGCCACCGGGGCCACGACCGCCCATGACTTCGGCCCGCACCGGACCCCCGGTGAGGCCGCCTTCGCCCCGGCCGACGACAGGTCCGGTGGCCCCGGCTGGCTGATCACCTACGTCCATGACGCCACCACCGACCGCAGTGACCTGGTCATCCTGGACGCCGACGATCTGGGGGCCGATCCGGTCGCCACCGTGCACCTGCCGACCAGGGTGCCGTTCGGCTTCCACGGCAACTGGCTCGGCGACCAGGGTCTTTCGTTCGGATCGGGCCCCGCTCCCTGATCCGGCCCGACCCGAACGAAAGACCCTGGTGCCGGGGCGGTCACCGGGCTCGCGGTCACGCGGCGGGGCGCCGACGGCCGAGCAGGAGCGCAGTCGGGACGGCCAGGGCGAGCAGCACGATTCCGGCGACGAGCCAGCCCAGATGGATGGCGTCGGTGAACGCGCGGGGGACGGCGACGGACACGGCGTGCGCCAGTGCGGCCGGGGGACGGCTCGTGCCCCCGTGCGTGACCCCGGAGACGATCTCGTCGGCGCCGCCCGCCGGGATCCCGGCCGTGGTGAGCCGCTCGCGCAGGTACTCCGGGAACCGTGTCGTCACCAGGGTGCCGAGGATGCTGGGCCCGAGGACGCTGCCGAGCTGGCGGAACATGTTGACCGACGCGGCGGCCATACCGGCCTGGAGCGGGGGCACGCTGTTGACGGCCGCGGCGGTGGAGGGCGCCACCAGCAGCGCGGAACCCGCACCGGCCACGAACAGCCCCGGCCACAGCGCCCCGTAGCCGCTGAACGGCCCGGCCGCCAGCAGGGCCAGGGCACCCGCGCCCATGAGGATCAGCCCCGCGGTGAGCGTGAGGGCGACGCCGAACCGGCGCACCAGGCGCGCGGCGAGGGCGCTGACGACTATGTAGGTCGCGAACATCGGCAGGAGCTTCACCCCGGTGTCCAGGGCGCTCGCATGGACGATCCGCTCCAGGTACAGCACGGTGAGCAGCGAGATGCCGACGAAGCCGAACATCGTGACGGCGCCGATGCTCATCACGGCGGTGAACGAGGCGCTCCTGAACAGCCGCAGCTCCAGCATGGGATCGTGGTGGCGGAGTTCGACCCGTACGAAGGCAGCCAGCGAGACGGCGAAGACCACGTAGGCGGCGATGATCGGGGGGCGGCCGTAGCCCGTGGCGCCGCCCTGGATGATGGCGTACGTCGCCGACGCGACCGCGAGGGTGCCGAGCACCATGCCCGCGGGGTCGAACCGGCGCGCCGGATGCTTGCTCTCGGACACGAACACCGGGGTGAGGACGAGGGCGAGCACCCCGATGACCAGGTTGGTCAGATAGACCGCGTGCCAGGAGACCTGGTCCAGCAGTACGCCCGCGACCAGCGGTCCGACCGCGAGCCCGAGGCCCGCGCAGCTGGCCCAGACACTGATCGCGCCGGTCCGCTCCTGGGGGTCGGTGAAGGTGTGGCTCACGATCGCCAGACTCGACGGCAGTACGGCCGCCGCGCCGACGCCCATGAGGGCCTGGGCCGCGATGACGAGGTCCGCGCTGTGGGCCAGGAAGGCGAGCCCGCTGCCGAGCGCGAACAGGAGCACGCCCACCAGGAACATCCGGCGCCGCCCGAGGAGGTCGCCGAGGGTGCCCGCGGACAGCACGAGGCTGACCACGGCGAGGCTGAAGGCGCTGCTCACCCAGACCACGGTGCTCGCGGACACATGCAGATCGTCCTGGATCGACGGCAGCGCCGAGATCGTGGACGACACATTGACGAAGGTCATCATCACGCCGAGGCAGAGGACGAGGAGGGCCCACCAGCGCCGCCTGCCCTCCTGCGTGCCCGGCGATCTGTCCGAAGAAGCGGGCGCGGGGCGGCCTCCGGCCCGGGTGTTAGGCTGACTAGTGGAAACCATAGTTAGACGCTAGCACGCTGACTATGTATATGCCTAGCCAGGTGGGATGTGAGGGGCGTGAAGGGCATGCCGAAGTCGACTGAGTCGGAGCTGACGGGCACGTCGGAACCCGGTGCCGAGGCCGCCGTCATCGCGCGCACGGGTCGTTTCTCGGACCGTGACGCATGGGATGCGGAGGGCTGGTGCCATATGGAGCACGCCCTGGAACTGGTCGGCACCCGGTCGGCGATGATCCTGATGCGCGAGATCTACTACGGCGGACGGCGCTTCGAGGAACTGGCGCGGCGCACGGGCCTCACCGAGGCCGTCACGTCCCAGCGCCTCAAGCGCCTGGTCGACGCCGGCCTGCTGCAACGGCATCCGTACCGGGAACCGCGTCAGCGCACCAGGTACGCATACGCCCTCACCGATCTGGGCCGGTCGCTGTTCCCCGTGTTCGTCGCCCTGATGGAATGGGGGGCCCGGCTGGGCGGCGAGGGCGGCGTCGAACTCGTCCACGCCGACTGCGGAAGCCCGCTCACCGCCGTGGTCCAGTGCGCGAAGGGGCATGAGGTCGCCCTGCCCGACGCGGTCGCGCGGCTCGCGTCGGACGGGCAGGCGGACGGAACGCCGGATGGTGGCGCCGCGCCTGCCCGGTAGCCAAGGGGCTTGGCCGGCCGCGGGTCAGTGGCCCCCGGAGGGAACGTCGCAGCCGGAGTGGTCGGGATAGCCGCCGAAGGCGTCCGCCTTGACGGAGTCGCGGTTCAGCGTGCCCTCCAGACACATCGAGGAGGCGTCGATGAGGAAGTCGACCCCGGTCGGATTCTGGTACGACTCCACCTTCCCGGCCGGGTAGCCGAGGCGGGTGAGCGCGGCGAGCGTGCTCGCCGCCTCGAAGTCGCCGCGCTCGCGCAGCGGTTCGAGAGCCTTGGTGATACGCGCGGACGCCGCCAGCCCGTCGCAGCGCTTCTGGCCGTGCAGCGGGAAGGGAACCCTGAAGCCGTGGTTCTCCGCGTAGTGGTCCGTGGGCGGCGAGGCGGGGGCCGAGCCGCCCGCGGTGGTCGGTGCCGCCGGGGAGGAGCTCTCGCCGGGGCACGGGAAGTCCGTCGGAACGCTCGGCACCGTCGTCGTCGACCCGGCCCGCGAAGGCCCGGCCGCGCCCGCGTCGCCCCCCGCCCGCTGCGTTCCGCAGCCCGCCAGCACGGCGAGCGCTGCCAGCGGCAGCATGGAACGGCGGACCGCCGTCGATCTGATCTTCGTCATGGGCCGATGATCCCCCGGGGTCACGGCGGACGTCATGAGTATCTCTACCCAGGGCCGCCAACGGGGTTCGGAGGCGGCCCAGGGGTGTCCCTCTGCCGGCTACCGGCTACTTGCTGATCGCGAAGCGCATCAGAGCGTGCTCGTCGCCCTGCTTGATCTTCCCGGTCACATTGATCACCTCGAGCTTCCAGGTGTTTCCTACCCGCAGAGCCTTGGCCACCGCACAGCCGTTGTCCTGGGTGAGCAGGCTCGGCCAGATGTCGGCGACCTGCTGGGAGCTGCCCCCTGTCGCGTCGTACACCTTGAAGCTGATGTTGCGCGCCTTCTGGAACGAACTCCCCTTCTTGAAGGCCGCGGCGACGAACACGATGGAGGTGATGTGGGGCGGTATCCGCGCGAACTCGACCGTCACCGTCTCGTCGTCGCCGTCCCCGCGGCCGGTCTGGTTGTCACCGCTGTGCACCAGGGAGCCGTTGCCCATGGGGTCGAGCGAGTCGAGGCCCGCAAGGCGCACCGGGTCCATGCCCTGCATGGCGACGGCAATCAGGTCGAGATCCGTGCCGGCCTTGCGGCGGAGCACCCCCATCACGCCGCCGCTGGTCCCGGCGGTGGGGTCCCAGGACACGCCGATGGACAGATGGGTGACACCGTCCAGATCCGCCGGGCCGTCTTCCTTCTTGAGCGTAATCATGCGTGGATCATCCTCTTGGTGGCCGGATTGCGACACGCAAAGTGTGCCTGGAATCAACGGGATTCCACATGGCGGATTCGCTACAAGCAGGTGACAAAGGGCGATGTGGGGGGACTTGGGCGGGACTGGCGGCGAACGGTCTCCCGCGGCCTGCGGGTTCGCCGCGATACCCGCGCGCTCGGCGGAGGCCGGGTGCCGGTAGCGCCCCGCGTACATGCCGGCGTGGTCCGTGTCCGCCCGGCTCTGGTCGTACCGGCCGGTGCCCGGCGCCCGGCCCCGCGGCCGACGGCGTCCGGGAGGGGGCGGAGGCAGGCGGCGGGAACCTATGACCGGTGAGGCACGTAATCTAGGTACTGGGTATCCCGGGTACCGAGCATCCAGGTGCCGAGGTATCCGGATATGAGTAGGACCGCTCTCACCGAAGGATGAACGACACTGGGCAAGCGACAGCCCGAAGGCCCGCCGCCCGCACCCGCGGTGCAGCGCATCCGACTGCGCTACACCAAGCGCGGCCGCCTCCGGTTCACCAGCCATCGTGACTTCCAGCGCGCCTTCGAGCGTGCGCTGCGCCGTGCCGAGGTGCCGATGGCGTACTCGGCGGGGTTCACGCCGCACCCGAAGGTGTCGTACGCCAATGCCGCACCCACCGGCACGGGCAGTGAGGCGGAGTACCTGGAGATCGCCCTCACCGAGGCGCGCGACCCGGGCACGCTGCGCGAACTTCTCGACGAGTCGCTGCCCGGCGGGCTCGACATCGTCGACGCCGTCGAGGCCCGCACATCCGGGCTGGCCGACCGGCTGACGGCCTCCGTGTGGGAGCTGCGCCTGGACGGCGTGGACCCGGCGGACGCCCGGCGCGCGGTCGAGGCGTTCAACGCGGCCGAGGCCGTCGAGGTCCAGCGCATGACCAAGAACGGCGTCCGCACCTTCGACGCCCGTTCCGCCGTCGCGAGCCTTGAGACCGCTGCGGCGGCTCACGTCGCGAACCATGATGCGCCGACCGGCCAGCCCTGTGCGATACTGCGGCTGGTTGTTCGGCACGTGACGCCTGCCGTACGACCCGACGACGTCCTGTCCGGTCTCCGCGCCGTGGCCGACCTGGCGCCGCCGGTCCCCGCAGCGGTGACCAGGCTGGCGCAGGGGCTGTTCGATGAAGAGACCGGCACGGTGACCGACCCGCTCGCGCCCGACCGCGAGGCAGCAGTGACCGAGCCGACCACGGCCGCCACGACTGCCACCGCGGCGGCGGCGATGCCGGAAGGTTCCGCGTAAGGACGGGCGTCGAAGCGCAGCCCTGGTACTCGGGAGCCACCTGGGTCGGGCAGCGCACCGACCAGAAGACTTTCGCCAGGCCGTAAGCGACAAGGCGTACGGAACCGGCGAGACAGGACACAGAGAGCTCCCGAGCGGCGCCCGCGCCCCGGACGGCGGCACCGCGCATCGCGCGAGCCGCGGACGTCACCGGTGATGCCGGACCAGGCGCGGCGCCCGGGAGCCTGACGGGAGATACGCCCGCATGCTCGAACCGACCGAACCCACCGAGGGTTCCGAACACAACAACACCCCCAGCGACACCCTGCCGCCGCGCCGTCGGCGCCGTGCGGCGTCGCGCCCCGCGGGCCCGCCGTCGGCGGCGTCCGAAGCCGCGCCGAGCGCACCCTCCGCCGAGCCGGCGGAGGTCGAAGAGGAAGAGGCGGAGGCGGTCGTCGCCGGGCCCGAGGCGCCGGT
>NZ_JBEYVV010000014.1:29245-158079 GCF_040644155.1 Streptomyces sp. NPDC047022
GGTGGCCGAGCCGGTTGCCGAGGAGGTCGCGCCGAAGGGTCGTACGCGGCGTCGTGCCACCCGTCGGGTGACCTCGCCCTCCGGTGCGCCCGAGGCTGTGGCGGAGGCTGCCGAGGTCGTGGTCCCGGTCGCTTCCGGTGAGCCGGAGGCCGGGCCCGAGGCGCCGGTGGCCGAGCCGGTTGCCGAGGAGGTCGCGCCGAAGGGTCGTACGCGGCGTCGTGCCACCCGTCGGGTGACCTCGCCCTCCGGTGCGCCCGAGGCCGCCGAGGCCCCGTCTGCCGCCACGCCCGCCGAGAGCCCGGTGAGCGCCGAGGCCGAGCCTGCCGCCGCCGAGCCCGCCGAGCCCGCCGAGCCCGCCGAGCCCGCCGAGCCCGCCGAGCCCGCCGAGGCCGGGCCTGCCGCGGCCGAGGAGGCGTCCGCCCCCCGCCGCTCCCGCCGCCGCGCCACCCGCCAGGTGACCGCGCCCGCCGCCGAGGCCGTGGCGGAGGAGCCCGTGGCCGCCGCCCCTCAGGCCGAGGAAGCCCCGGCACCGGACGCCCCGGCCGAGGAGCCGGTCGCCGAGGACTCCGGCGCACGCCGCACCCGCCGCCGCGCCGCCCGCAAGGCCGCCGTCGGCTTCTCCGAGCCCGCGCGCGCGGGCGCCGACGAGCCGGGCGAGGCCGCGCGCCGTCCCGGGCGGCCCAGCGTCCCCGTGTTCCAGGCGCCGGTGTTCACCGAGCCGATGTTCCAGACGCCCGAGCGGGCCGCCGCAGCCGCTGCCGCCGAGGCCGCGGAGCTGCGGGAGGAGACCCCGCAGGCCACGGAGGAGGAGGCCGCCGCGCCGCGCCGCCGCCGTCGCCGCAGGGCCGGTGACGAGGAGCCCGTGGCCGTGACGCCCGAGACCACCGACGAGGTGGAGGAGGCCGAGGAGCCGGAGGAGTCCGCCGAGGGCGAGGAGGGCGAGGAGCCGGGTTCGCGCCGTCGCCGTCGCCGCGGTGGCCGTCGCCGTCGCCGTGGTGAGTCCGCCGAGGGCGAGGAGGCCGACGAGCTCGCCGCTGAGCAGGCCGAGCAGGACGCCGAGGACACCGCCGAGCAGATCGAGGAGGACGCCGAGGACGCGTCCGCCGAGCACGACGAGGACGGCGGTTCCTCCAGCAGCCGTCGCCGTCGTCGCCGTCGCCGCCGGGCCGGTGAAGCCGCCGCCGACACCGAGCCGTCCTCGGACGACCCCGAGCGCACGGTCGTCAAGGTCCGCGAGCCCCGCAAGAAGGACGAGCGGTCCGGTGACGCCGCCGACGAGGTCCAGTCCATCAAGGGCTCGACCCGTCTGGAGGCCAAGAAGCAGCGCCGCCGCGAGGGGCGCGAGCAGGGCCGCCGCCGTGTTCCGATCATCACCGAGGCAGAGTTCCTCGCCCGGCGTGAGGCCGTCGAGCGGGTGATGGTCGTCCGCCAGAGCGGCGAGCGCACCCAGATCGGCGTCCTGGAGGACGGCGTGCTCGTCGAGCACTACGTCAACAAGGAGCAGGCGACCTCGTACGTCGGCAACGTCTACCTGGGCAAGGTGCAGAACGTCCTGCCGTCGATGGAGGCCGCCTTCATCGACATCGGCAAGGGCCGCAACGCGGTCCTGTACGCCGGTGAGGTCAACTTCGAGGCGCTGGGAATGGCCAACGGCCCGCGCCGCATCGAGTCCGCCCTGAAGTCCGGCCAGTCCGTCCTCGTCCAGGTGACGAAGGACCCGATCGGCCACAAGGGCGCGCGTCTGACCAGCCAGGTCTCCCTGCCCGGCCGTTACCTGGTCTATGTGCCCGAGGGCTCGATGACCGGTATCAGCCGTAAGCTGCCCGACACCGAGCGTGCCCGGCTGAAGACCATCCTCAAGAAGATCGTCCCCGAGGACGCGGGTGTCATCGTGCGTACCGCGGCGGAGGGCGCGAGCGAGGACGAGCTGCGCCGGGACGTCGAGCGGCTCCAGGCGCAGTGGGAGGACATCCAGAAGAAGTCGAAGAGCGGCAACGCGCCTGCGCTGCTCTACGGCGAGCCGGACATGACCGTCCGGGTCGTGCGCGACATCTTCAACGAGGACTTCTCCAAGGTCATCGTCAGCGGTGACGACGCATGGCAGACCATCCACGGATACGTCTCCCATGTCGCCCCGGACCTGGCCGAACGCCTCCAGCGGTGGACCAGCGAGGTCGACGTCTTCGCCACGTACCGGATCGACGAGCAGCTCGCCAAGGCGCTGGACCGCAAGGTCTGGCTGCCGAGCGGCGGTTCGCTGGTGATCGACCGCACCGAGGCGATGGTCGTCGTCGACGTCAACACCGGCAAGTTCACCGGTCAGGGCGGCAACCTCGAGGAGACCGTCACCAGGAACAACCTGGAGGCGGCCGAGGAGATCGTGCGCCAGCTGCGGCTGCGCGACCTCGGCGGCATCATCGTCATCGACTTCATCGACATGGTGCTGGAGTCCAACCGGGACCTGGTGCTGCGGCGCCTGCTGGAGTGCCTGGGCCGGGACCGTACGAAGCATCAGGTCGCCGAGGTGACGTCGCTGGGTCTCGTCCAGATGACCCGCAAGCGCGTCGGACAGGGCCTGCTGGAGTCGTTCTCCGAGACCTGCGTCCACTGCAACGGGCGCGGTGTGATCGTGCACATGGACCAGGCGTCCGTCTCCGCCGGTGGCGGCAAGCGCCGCAAGCGCGGCCGTGGTGGCGCCGAGCACGAGCACGAGGCGTACGAGGCCGTGGCCGCCGTGGCCGCCGAGGTCGAGGAGGCCGCAGAGGCCGCCCCCGCCGTCGCGGCGAGCGAGCCGGAGACCGTGGCCGAGGTCGCCGCCGAGGCCGCCGCACCCGTCGCGCTTCCCGAGCCGGCGTTCGAGCCCGACGAGGAGCTGTACAGCAGCGTCGCCGAGGCCGAGGCCGCCGCCTCCCGGGGCCGTTCGCGTCGCCGCGCCACCCGGAGGGCGTCGGCCCCCGCGGGTGCTCCGCGCACCGAGGAGCGCGCTCCGAAGTCCCGTACGGACGAGCGTGCCCCGAAGTCCCGTACGGAGGCGGAGGCCGAGCCGGTGGCCGCCGAGGACCCGGTCGTCGAGGCTCCGCCCGCGCGTGCCGAGGAGGACACCGCGCCCAAGGGCCGTACGCGCCGTCGTGCGACCCGCAAGGTGTCGGCGCCGGCCGGTTCGCCCGCCGAGGCCGTGGTGACGGTGTCCGAGGCCGCGCCCGAGCAGCCCGCCGAGCCCGAGCCTCAGGCCGAGGCCCCGGTGGAGCCCGTGGCGGAGCAGCCCGTGGAGGCACCGGCCCGTACGCGCCGCCGCGCCGTGCGCAAGGCCACCGCGCCGACCTCCTCCGAGGACGCGGCCATCACGGTCGTGCCGGCGGCCGAGGCCGAGCAGCCTGCCGAGGCCACGGCCGAAGCGACCGCTGAGACCGAGGCGCCGGGCGAGGCCGAGGCGTCGGCGCCCGCGAAGAAGGCGGCCCGTAAGACCGCCAAGAAGGCGACGGCGAAGAAGGCCGCCACCAAGAAGACCGCTGCCAAGAAGACGGCCGCGGCCAAGAAGACGACGGCCAAGAAGGCGGCGAAGACCGCCAAGACGGCCGCCGCCGCCAAGACGACGGCGAAGAAGGCAGCGGTCTCCGCGACCGCTGTGTCCGCCGCCGACGAGGCCTGATCGTCCTGATCGCACTGTGCGGCCGGTCCGAGTGACCGGCCGCACAGGCGCGGGGCCCGGTCCGGTTTGACCCTCTCGGCCACCGCCCCGTAACCTTGACCGTCGGCGTGTTCACACCTATTGGCACGCCGCATCCCCGTAAACCTCTTCCTTCGGAGCACAGGGTGTTCCGGAGAGGCCGCCCGCATGCCGGGTGGCTGGACTGCGGGGTTCCGTTCCGAGCGAGAGAGTGAGATCCGCGTGTACGCCATCGTGCGCAGCGGTGGTCGCCAGCACAAGGTTGCTGTCGGCGACATCGTTGAGGTTGACAAGATTTCCACCGCCAAGGTTGGCGACACGGTCGAGCTCTCGACCCTGCTCGTTGTCGACGGCGACGCCGTGACCAGCGACCCGTGGGTTCTGGCCGGCATCAAGGTCCAGGCCGAGGTCGTGGACCACCACAAGGGCCAGAAGATCGACATTCTGCGCTACAAGAACAAGACCGGTTACCGTCGTCGTCAGGGCCACCGCCAGCAGTACACGGCGATCAAGGTCACTGAGATCCCCGCGGCTGCGAAGTAAGGGACTGAGAACAGATGGCACACAAGAAGGGCGCATCGTCCACCCGGAACGGTCGCGACTCCAATGCCCAGCGGCTCGGCGTGAAGCGCTTCGGCGGTCAGGTCGTGAACGCGGGTGAGATCCTGGTCCGCCAGCGCGGTACCCACTTCCACCCGGGTTCGGGTGTCGGCCGCGGCGGCGACGACACGCTGTTCGCGCTGCAGGCCGGTGCGGTGGAGTTCGGCTCCCACCGTGGCCGCAAGGTCGTGAACATCGTTCCGGTCGCCTGACCCGAGCGTTTCACCGACTTCGCGAGCAATCGCGAGCATCTTCGCGCGAGGCGGACCTCACTTCCCGGTCGGGAAGGCGGGTCCGCCTTTCGCTTGTTGAACAGCATGAAATTCCCGTCCCCAGCCGCCCGGCCGGGGGGACCTGCAGGAGGCACTGAATCATGACCACCTTCGTGGACCGCGTCGAACTCCACGTCGCCGCGGGTAACGGAGGCCACGGCTGTGCCTCCGTCCATCGCGAGAAGTTCAAGCCGCTCGGCGGCCCCGACGGGGGCAACGGCGGACGCGGCGGCGATGTGATCCTGACCGTCGACCAGTCGGTCACCACGCTTCTCGAGTACCACCACTCCCCGCACCGCAAGGCCACCAACGGCAAGCCCGGCGAGGGCGGCTTCCGGGCCGGCAAGGAGGGCCAGGACCTGGTCCTGACGGTGCCGGACGGCACGGTCGTGCTCGACAAGGCGGGCAATGTGCTGGCCGACCTGGTCGGGCACGGGACGTCGTACATCGCCGCCCAGGGCGGCCGTGGGGGCCTCGGCAACGCGGCGCTGGCCTCCGCCCGCCGCAAGGCGCCCGGCTTCGCGCTGCTCGGCGAGCCCGGTGACCTCCAGGACATCGTGCTGGAGCTGAAGACGGTCGCGGACGTGGCCCTCGTCGGCTACCCGAGCGCGGGCAAGTCCTCCCTGATCTCCGTGCTGTCCGCCGCCAAGCCGAAGATCGCCGACTATCCGTTCACCACCCTCGTCCCCAACCTCGGCGTGGTCACCGCGGGCTCGACCGTGTTCACCATCGCCGACGTCCCCGGGCTCATCCCGGGCGCCAGCCAGGGCAAGGGGCTGGGCCTGGAGTTCCTGCGCCATGTCGAGCGGTGCAGCGTCCTCGTGCACGTACTGGACACGGCCACACTGGAGTCCGAGCGCGACCCCGTCTCCGACCTCGACATCATCGAGGAGGAGCTGCGGCAGTACGGCGGGCTCGACAACCGCCCGCGGATCGTCGTCCTCAACAAGATCGACGTACCGGACGGCAAGGACCTGGCCGAGATGGTGCGGCCCGACCTGGAGGCGCGCGGATATCGCGTCTTCGAGGTGTCCGCGGTGGCCCACCTCGGGCTGAAGGAACTGTCGTTCGCCCTCGCGGACCTGGTCGGCAGGGCGCGCGCCGCCAAGCCGCAGGAGGAGGCCACCCGGATCGTCATCAGGCCCAAGGCCGTGGACGACGCGGGCTTCACGGTCACCCGCGAGGAGGTCGGCGGCGAGCCGCTGTTCCGCGTGCGCGGCGAGAAGCCCGAGCGGTGGGTGCGCCAGACCGACTTCAACAACGACGAGGCCGTCGGCTACCTCGCCGACCGGCTGAACCGCCTCGGTGTCGAGCAGCAGCTGATGAAGGCGGGCGCCCGGTCCGGTGACGGCGTGGCCATCGGCCCCGAGGACAACGCCGTCGTCTTCGACTGGGAGCCGACGGCGACGGCGGGCGCGGAGATGCTCGGCCGCCGAGGCGAGGACCACCGCTTCGAGGGCGTACGCCCCGCCGCGCAGCGCCGGCGCGACCGGCAGGCGGAACGGGACGAGTCGGACGCGGACTTCGACGACTTCGAGCCGTTCTGATTTCCGAGCTCTGCTGAAGGAGTGAGGGGGTGCTGTTCCGCGGCGGCACCCCCGTTCTCCGGTGATCCGTGTTCCACGGGGAGAGTGCAGGGGGAGTCATAAGGGCTTCGCACGCACGTGACGGGGCCGTGGTGTGACGGCGGTGCCGTGGAGGCGCCGTCGCCACGGCGGCGCGCAGGCGGCCGCCCGGACGAGATGTGCGCCGTGCCCGGCCCGCCAGGACGACGCACACGAGGAGATGCCGTGGGCACCCACACCTCGCTGATCGACTTCACCGCAGCGGCTCCCCGGCCCCGTGCGCTCGATGTCCGGTGGATCCATGGCTCACCGTCGGCAAAGCACAACACCGACCCGGACATCCAGGTCCACACCTACGACGAGCACACGTTCATTCTCCGGCAGAACATGGCGATCGACTACGAGGCGCCTTTCCTGTTCCTGCTGTTCGGCAACGAACGGGCGGTGCTGATCGACACCGGGGCCACCGCGTCCGCCGAGTTCTTCCCGCTTCGCCGGGTGGTCGACCAGCTCATGGAGTCCTGGCTCGCCCGTCACCCCCGGCACGGGTACCACCTGCTGGTGCTCCACACGCACCCGCACGGTGACCACATCGCGGGCGACGGCCAGTTCACCGGCCGTGCCGAAACCACGGTGATCGGCGCGGATCTGGCCACGGCCTGGCCGTACTTCGGATTCGCCGACCACCCCGATGCCGTGGCGCGGGTCGACCTGGGAGGCAGGTCGCTGGAGTGTCTGGCCACTCCGGGCCACCACGAAGCGGCGGTCGCCTTCTACGATCCCTGGACCGGGTTCCTGCTCACCGGCGACACGGTCTACCCCGGGCGGCTCTACATTCAGGACTGGCGGGCATTCACCCGGACGATGGACCGCCTGATCGACTTCTGCGACCACCGGACGGTCACCCATGTGCTCGGCTGCCACATCGAAATGACCCGGCAGCCGGGCGTGGACTACCCGATCCGCACCGTGTACCAGCCCGACGAGACCCCATTGCAGATGACCACGGGCCACTTGCGCGAGATCCGTGCGGCGCTGGACGAGATCGGCGGCCGGCCCGTCCGCCGTGCCTTCCCGCTCTTCATCCTGTGCCCCAGCGAGTGAGCGGCACGAACAGTTGCACGGGCCCGGAGGCCGCGGCTTCCGGGCCCGTGACGTCGTAGCCGTCCATGAAGGTGAGGAATTCCGCCTCCCGGACCAGGGTCAGGCCCGCGCGGCCGGCGCGAGCGCCTGGGCGGGGCTCGGCGCGTGGGGGCGTTCGGTGAACGGGATGAACGGCAGCGCGGTCTTCTCGCCGAGGAAGACCTGCCGCACCACGCGCTCGGCCGCGCGTCCGTCGTCGAACTCGCAGAAGCGCCGACGGAACGCCTCCCGACGCGTCGCCGCGTCGAGGCCCTCGTACTCGTTCGATTCGAGCAGCCCGATCAGCTCGGTCTGCGTGGTCGCCACCGCGCCCGGCGCCTGCTGAAGCAGGTCGAAGTAGGTGCCGCGCACCGCCGAGTAGATGTCCCAGTCTGGGGCGTAGACGACGATCGGCCGGTCCAGGACCGCGTAGTCGAACATCGCGGAGGAGTAGTCCGTGATCAGCGCGTCCGCGGCGAGGTACAGCTCCTCCACGCGCGTGTGCCCCGAGACATCCACGATGCGGCCGCTGCGGCGCAGTTCGGCGACGTGTGGCGAGCTGCCGTAGAAGTAGTGGCCCCGGATCAGCAGGGTCACATCGGGCCCCAGATCGTCGGCGAGGCGGGCGAGGTCGAGCGCCGGGGTGAAGCCGGGCTGGTACTCGCGGTGGGTGGGCATGTAGAGGAAGGCCCGGGTGCCGTCGGCGAGCCCGAGCGCGGCGCGCGCCTGCCGCACGTCCTCGGAGGTGGCGTTCACGAGGATGTCGTTGCGCGGGTAGCCGCTCTCCAGGGAGGTGTACGAGCACGGGTAGACACGCTCCCACACGGCGGTGGAGAACCGGTTGGAGCTGAGGCTGTAGTCCCAGCGGTCGCAGCGCTCCAGGAGCTTGCCGAAGTCCATGTCCGTGGAGGCAGGGTACTTGCGCTGGTCCAGGCCCATGGTCTTCAGGGGCGTGCCGTGGTGGGTCTGGAGGTGGATCTGGCCTTCGCGCTTGACGACGGCGTCGGCGAAGTTGACGTTGTTCACGAGGTACTTGGCGCGCGCGAGGGCGGCCCAGTACTCGCGCGAGCCCACGCGGACGCACTCCACGCCCTTCGGCACGCTGTCCACCGCGTCCGCGCGCACGGCCCACACCCGGCGGATGTGCGGGGCCAGACGCGCGAGTTCGGCGTCGATGGCCGCCGGGTTGCAGGAGACGCTGCGGCTCCAGTACGCGGAGAACAGCACCAGGTTCTCGTCCAGCGGCAGCTTCAGCTGGGACTGGTAGAAGACGCCCATGGCGCTGCGCTTGGACCGGTTGATCGCGGTGCGTGTACGGGTCTTGACGGCCTTGCGCAGCCGCACCGCCGCCGTGGCGCCGGCCATCGCGGCGTACGCGTCCCGCTCGAGCAGGGCGTACTTGTGGCCGCGGCCCCCGGCCGGCCGCTGGAAGTCCTTGGGGAGACGGGCGCGGTAGTCCTGGGCGGCGCGGTGGAAGAATTCCGCCCGCGCGGCCTGCGGCAGGCGGTCGGGACGCTCCAGCACCGTCAGGTAGTGGTCGGTCATCTTGCGGAACAGCGGCCCCTGCCAGCGCGCCAGTTCGGGACGGGCGCCGACGTAGTCGAAGACGCGGCGGTACTGGTCGAAGACGTCGAAGTGCTTGCGGCTGACGGTCTTGAGGATGTTGCCGCCCTCGCGCCGCTGCCGGTACATCACGCAGACCCGGTCCAGCAGGGCGATGCGCTCCGCGCTGATCATGGAGCAGAACGTCCAGGGCGCGTCCTCGTAGTACCCCGGAGGGAAGGCGAGGCCGTGGCGGGCGATGAAGTCCCGGCGGTAGGCCTTGTTCCAGACGATCTGGAGCAGTTCGAGCAGCTGGGGCCGGTCGGCCAGCGCGAAGACGTCCGGTCCGTCGGTCCCGAGGAGGTCCGCCCGCTGGTTGGGGCGGATACGGCCGTCCCAGTAGCCGCGGGCGTAGTCGTAGACGAGTATCTCGGGATCCCCGGTGGCGTCGAGGCGGTCGGCTATCGCCTTGAGCGCACCGTCTGTCAGAGTGTCATCACTGTCCAGGAACAGCACATAGTCGCCCTGGGCCTTCTCCAGCCCGGTATTGCGCGCCCGTCCGAGTCCCACGTTCTCCGTGAGGTGGATCACGTGGACGCGCGGGTCACGCTCCGCGTACTCGTCGAAGATCGCGCCCGAGGCATCCGGCGAGCAGTCGTCGACCGCGATGACTTCGAAGTCCGCGTAGTCCTGCCCGAGGATCGAGTCGAGACACTCGGCGAGGTAGCCCTGCACCTTGTAGGCCGGGACGACGAGGGAGAGTCGGGGCATGCTTACAACCTGTTCCGGGGACTGACCACGCGGGCGTGAACGGGCCGGAGCGTGCTCGGCCGGGGGCGGCAAAGCGGCGCGCCGCCGGACAAGCGTAAGGGATTCACTAGAAGTTTCCCCGTGCGAGGTGTGAAGTTGGTCAAAGGGTCGCCATGGTCGCGAAGTTCCGATCGGGCCGCCTGTAGCCCTTTTCCGTGTGTCCGGAGAACTTCCTCACAGTCGGCCTCGCCCGCGCGTTTTGCGGGTGTGCCCCATATGCCGGACTCGATTTTCGGCAGCGCATGGCAGAGTCTGCTGTCCAGTGACGAAAACCTGGGAGGCATGAGGATGAGCTGGCTGGTCACGGGTGGCGCCGGGTACATCGGAGCGCATGTGGTGCGTGCCATGGTCGAGGGCGGTGAGCAGGTGGTCGTGTACGACGACCTCTCGACGGGCAACGCGGACCGGCTGCCCTCCTCGGTGCCGCTGATCGTGGGCAGCGTGCTGGACAGGCCCCTCCTGGAGCAGGCGCTGCGCGACCATGGCGTGACCGGCGTGGTGCACATCGCGGCCAAGAAGCAGGTTGGGGAGTCGGTGGAGCGCCCGCTCTACTACTACCGGGAGAACGTCACCGGACTGCAGACCCTCCTGGAGGCGATGGAGGCCACCGGCGTCGGCCGGATCGTCTTCTCCTCGTCGGCCGCCGTCTACGGCATGCCCGATGTGGACCTCGTCACAGAGGACACCCCCTGTGTACCGATGAGCCCCTACGGCGAGACCAAGCTGGTCGGGGAGTGGCTGATCAACGCCGCCGCCCGGGCCCACGGGGTACGGGCCGCCTCCCTGCGCTACTTCAACGTGGCGGGAGCCGCCGCCCCGGAACTGGCCGACACCGGCGTCTTCAACCTCATCCCGATGGTGTTCGAGCGGCTCGAGGCAGGACAGGCCCCCCGGATCTTCGGCGACGACTACACCACGCCGGACGGCACCTGCGTACGCGACTACATCCACGTCCAGGACATCGCCTCCGCCCACCTGGCCGCCGCGCGGCGTCTCGCCGAGGCCCCGGAGGGCACCGCCCTCACCCTCAACATCGGGCGCGGCGAGGGCAGTTCGGTGCGGCAGATGGTGGACCGCATCCTCAAGGTCACCGGCAACGAGCAGGCCGCCCCCGAGGTGACCGGACGCCGCCCCGGCGACCCGGCCCGTGTGGTCGCCTCGGCGGACCGCATCCGCGCGGAACTGGGCTGGTCCGCCCGCCACGACCTGGACGAGATGATCGAGTCGGCCTGGCAGGGGTGGCGCCACCACCACGCCTGAGGCTGAGATCGCATGGACATGAGCCGGGTCTTTAAGGCCATGTGACGCCGCGCCCCTTCGCGTAGATTGCGCACCAGGCAGCCCGGCTACCGGCTGTCTGCTGTTGGTGAGCGCACGCGAAGGGGACGACCGCAGGTGTCAGGGGCAAGGAAGAGCGTCACGAAGGCACGCAGGGTCGTCGTCAAGGTGGGGTCCTCGTCGCTGACGACCGCGGCGGGAGGACTCGACGCCGACCGCGTCGACGCGCTGGTCGACGTCCTCGCCAAGGCCCGCAGCGGGGGAGAGCGGGAGATCGTCCTCGTCTCCTCCGGCGCCATCGCCGCCGGTCTCGCCCCGCTGGGCCTGCGCCGCCGCCCCAAGGACCTCGCCCGGCAGCAGGCCGCCGCCAGCGTCGGCCAGGGCCTCCTCGTGGCCCGCTACACCGCGTCCTTCGCACGTTACGGCGTACGCGTCGGGCAGGTGCTCCTGACCTCGGACGACACCAGCCGCCGCGCCCACCACCGCAACGCCTCCCGCACCCTCGACAAGCTGCTCGCGATGGGTGCCTTCCCGATCGTCAACGAGAACGACACCGTCGCCACGGACGAGATCCGTTTCGGCGACAACGACCGTCTCGCCGCCCTCGTCGCTCATCTGGTCCACGCGGACCTGCTGGTCCTGCTCTCCGACGTGGACGGTGTCTACGACGGAGACCCGAGCAAGCCCGGAACCTCCCGGATAGCGGAGGTCCGGCAGCCCGAGGACCTCGCGCATGTCGAGATCGGCAGCGCGGGCAAGGCCGGCGTCGGCACCGGCGGCATGGTGACCAAGGTCGAGGCGGCCCGGATCGCGGCGGCCGCGGGCATCCCCGTGGTGCTCACCTCCGCCGTTCACGCCGCCGACGCCCTCGCGGGCCGTGACACCGGCACGTACTTCCACACCACCGGCAAGCGCTCCGCGGGCCGGCTGCTGTGGCTCCAGCACGCCTCGACCCCCCAGGGCGCGCTCACGCTCGACGACGGGGCCGTGCGCGCGGTCGTCGAACGCCGCACGTCGCTGCTGCCCGCCGGCATCGCGGCGGTCGAGGGCGACTTCACCGCGGGCGACCCGGTCGAACTGCGCGACGGCGCGGGGCGGGCGGTGGCGCGCGGGCTCGTCAACTTCGACGCCAAGGAGATCCCCCAGCTGATCGGCCGCTCGACACGGGAACTGGCACGCGATCTGGGGCCCGCCTACGAACGCGAGGTCGTCCACCGGGACGACCTGGTCATCCTGCATCCATGACGCGCGGAAAGGGCCGCCCAGGCCGCTTCGCGGGGCCGCCCTGCGGCCGTCCGGCGGGAGACCTTCCGTAAAACCGCCCCATGAAGCGCTGCGGCCTGCTCCACTTTCTCTAGGGGATGTGGACCGGGGGACGTGTCCTCGGAAGAACGGGTCTCGGGGACATGTCCCGCACGCATACGGGGAGACATCCCGCATACATACAGCCACAGAGTCATACGTACAGCTACAGAGCCATACACACAGCTACAGAGTCATAGATAAAGCCATACAGCGTTCTGCGTGAGCGTTCTGCGTGAAGGAGGCCGTCGTGAGACGAGTGCGCCCTGGGGCGGCGGCGTTCCGCGGTCGCGGCACCTCAGGTGCCTCCCGCGACGGCGGTCTGCCCCGCACGGCAGGGGAGGAGCGTGCCCTGACCAGCGTCAGGGAGGGGGACCGGTACGAGGAGCCCGGCGACATGCCCCGGCTGTGGCACGTCACGCTCAGCGTCTCCGGGCAGGAGGCCCCGGTGGAGGAGGTGCGGCGGGCGCTGGAGCAGCTCGCCCACGACCACCCCTTCCTGCTGACCAGCCGCTACGCCGGCGACCACGCGGAGATCCGCTACTGGGAGGAGGCCCGCGACCTGCACGACGCCGCCGCGGTCGCGCTGCGCCTGTGGGGCGAGCACCGGCACAGTGCGGGGCTGCCGCCCTGGGAGATCGTCGGCCTGGAGGTCATCGACCGCGAGACGTACCACCAGCGGGTGGCCGAGGGATACGGCCCGCCGCGAGCGACCCCGGTGGGGGTCCACCCCTTCTGAGAGCGCCTTGGTCCGCGTGTGCCGCCCGGCCGGGACTTGTCCCGGTCACGGATGTCTCGTTCCCTGGGACGCGCCATGGAGGGGCCTTCCCGGCGCACTACCCTTCCTGCATGACCACGCTCTCGCCGTACGACTCCATGTCCCCGGTCACCCGGGCCGCCTACCGCGCCCAGGCCGCTGCCGCCGACCTCGCGCCGCTGCCGCGGGCCGAGAAGGACGACGCGCTGCTCGCCGTCGCGGACGCGCTGGAGGTCCGGGCGAGCGAGATCGTGGAGGCCAACGCCAAGGACATCGCCAAGGCGCGTGAGGCCGGCACCAGCGAGGCGATCATCGACCGGCTCACCCTCACGCCCGAGCGGATCAGGGCCATCGCCTCCGACGTCCGGGACGTCGCGGCCCTGCCCGACCCGGTGGGGGAGGTCGTGCGCGGCTCTACCCTCCCCAACGGCATCGACCTGCGTCAGGTCCGCGTACCCCTCGGCGTCGTCGGCATCATCTACGAGGCCAGGCCGAACGTGACCGTCGACGCCGCCGCGCTGTGCCTGAAGTCGGGGAACGCGGTGCTGCTGCGCGGCTCGTCATCCGCCTACGAGTCCAACACCGCCCTTGTACGGGTCCTGCGCGATGCCGTGGGCGGGGCTGGGCTGCCGGCCGACGCGGTGCAGCTCGTGCCCGGAGAGAGCCGTGAGTCGGTGCGCGAGCTGATGCGGGCCCGCGGCCTGGTCGACGTGCTCATCCCGCGCGGCGGCGCCTCGTTGATCCGCACGGTCGTGGAGGAGTCCACGGTCCCGGTGATCGAGACGGGCACCGGCAACTGCCACGTCTACGTCGACGCCGAGGCCGACATCGACATGGCCGTCGAGATCCTGATCAACTCCAAGGCCCAGCGTGTGAGCGTGTGCAACGCGGCCGAGACGCTCCTGGTCCACCAGGACATCGCGGCCGAGTTCCTGCCGCGAGCCCTGGACGCCCTCGCGGACGCCGGCGTCACCGTGCACGCCGACGAACGGGTGATGGAGTACGCCAAGGGCTCCCGGGCGACGGTGGTGGAGGCCACGCCGGAGGACTGGGACACGGAGTACCTGTCGTACGACATCGCCGCGGCGGTAGTGGACTCCCTGGACCGGGCCGTGCAGCACATCCGGCTGTGGAGCTCCGGTCACACCGAGGCGATCGTCACCACCTCCCAGCAGGCGGCCCGTCTGTTCACCCGACTGGTCGATTCGACCACGGTCGCCGTGAACGCGTCGACGCGCTTCACGGACGGCAGCCAGTTCGGCTTCGGCGCCGAGATCGGCATCTCCACTCAGAAACTGCACGCCAGGGGCCCGATGGGCCTGCCGGAGCTGACCAGCACGAAGTACATCGTGACCGGCGACGGGCACGTACGACGCTGAGCGGGCGCCCAGCGGGCGCCGAGCGGCGGCCGTGCAGGGCGGCCGCGTCCGGTGGTGCCGGCCGTGCCGCCTCGGTGGGTCATTCGCGGGCCTTCGTGGGGCGCTTCGGCGGACATCTCGGACGACTTCTCGGCGGGCGTCTCGGAAGGCGTCTCGATGTGCGGATGAATTTCCGTACCGTCTGCCCAAATTGACCCCCCAGGTCTACTCTGGATCCGTGCCGGAGGACGTGGGGGGCACGCCGTTTCACGACGGCCAGGAGCCCGACGACGACCGCGACCGCGGAGGTATGGACGAAGAGTTCGCCTCCGTGGTCTTCGACGAGGCCTTCGTACGGGCCGCCGTGGTCCACGAGCCGACGGCGGTGGAGAGACTCGTCGCCGCCGCGCAGGCCCGCGCCGAAGCCCAGGAGGCCGAGGCACGCCGGGCGCACGCCAGGGGCGCGCGAGGTGACGACGAGCGCTACGAGGACGGATTCGAGCCCGACGGGGACGATGAATTCGGCCACAGGCTCGGCTTCGGCGACCCGGACGACCTGGACGACGCGGACTTCGCGGATGAGCAGTACGGCGGGCCCGGCATGTACCGGGGATACGGAAAGGGTGCCCGCTGGCACCGTCCGGTCGCCTGGATGCTCGCCCTTGTCATGGGCATAGGCATGGTCGCGCTGGCGTTCACGGCCGTGTACCGGGGTGCGTCCTCGGGCCGCCAGGAGCAGATCCCGCCGCCCGCGACGACCGGGCTGGAGCAGGGCCAGGAGACGGGTACGAGCACGGGCCCCTCCGCCTCGGTGGAGTCCTCGCCCCCCGCGTTCTCAGCGGTGCCGCGGACGCCTTGAGCCCCGTGAAAGGACCCGCGCGCGAGGGTGTTGGACATCCGTGCGAGGTGCGGTGAGAACCTGTCAGAACTTGTCGTGTACCAGGGCGTTTAGCCGAGCTCCCGGAGACCTACCCTGAAAGTATGGGCAGGCCTGGAGACCCACCTGAGGGGACGCCCGAGGGTGCTCCCGGTGGCGGCGAGGACGAGTACCGATCCGTCGTGTTCGATGAGTCGTTCGTCCGGGCTGCCCGCCTCAGGGAGTATTCCGCGCAGGAGCGGATGGCGGACCACGCCCCGGCCGTACGCCGGCGCCCGGCACTCCACGGGGCACTGTCCCGGCAGGCGCTGATCCTGGTCCTGCTGCTGGCCATAGCCTTCGGCACCGCGATCTACATGGGAGTGCGCCACCCCTACCAGGAGCCCAGGGCACAGCCCGTCGAGCCGGTGCACATGACGGTGATACCCCTCGTCCCGCAGTCCGCAGTACCGGGCTCCACCGACGCCGAGGCGCTGTACGCGCACAGCCCCGCAGCCCAGTTCCGTGTGGGCGCCGAGGGCATAACCATGCCCGCCGTCCGGCGCACCGCGCACTTCTCCGACGGCCAGGTCGTCGCCGCCCTGACCACCGCGAAGGACTACATCGTCGAATCCTCGCTCGACCCCGCCGTGCTCACCGGCGGCGCCATGCGCCCGGTCCGGGTCCTGCTCGACTCCGGGCAGCTCGACCAGTTCGACCAGAGCTTCCTGCACCCGGCCGCGGACGGGCGGCACGCGCCCACCGGCTGGCTGGTCCGCTTCGACCCGTCCCGCGCGCAGCTCGCCGACCGTGGCATCCGTGTGCAGGGCACGCTTCAGGTGGCGGAGACCGGCTCCGACACCCTGGAGGTCACGGCCGACCACACCCTGGTGTACGCGCTGAAGCCGACCGGCGCGGACGCGAGGGCACGGACCTCGCTGTTCACCGTCCGCCGCGACCTGACCTTCCGCTTCGACCAGGACGACCTGCGCCTGCACCAGGCGCAGCTGGTCACCTCCTACCTCCAGGCGGGCCCGCTCACCTGCGCCGAGGACTCCGCGAACCACCTGCACCCCTTGCTCGCAGGCCAGACCCCCAAGCCGGGAGGCCCAGCCGCGACCGACCCCTATGCGGCAAGCACGGCCACGGCACTGTGCGGCACGTTGTCGACGCCCACACAGCCGTAGACAGGGACGCGCGGACTGCACAAACCCCGCAACGCACCCTCAGCCGACGACGCACCGGCAGGCGCGAGACAGGGGCGCGGGGAACTGCGCAAACCCCCAGCGCACCCGCAGGGGACAACGCACTCCCAGGCCACACCCCCCAGCGCGGAGCGCCCGTCACCCAGCCCCGCCCCCCCGGCGCCTCCGCGTCCCCCGACCTCCTCCGGGTCACCACCACACCGAGCAGCGACGCCGCGGGCACATACCCGAAGTGACGGGAGTCCTGCGTACGAACGGCGTCCCCCCGCACGACCAGGGACCCGAGCGGTACCACCCCACCCTCCGGCGCCCCGACCACCCCGCGCACCTCAGCCTGCACGGCATCCCCCGGCAGCGCGGAGACCCGCTTGACCAGCCAGTCCAGCCGGGCGTCCGCCCTCGCCGTACACCAGGGGGTTGCGGAAGACCACCGGGTCACCGACCCGCACGTGCGTGGTGCGGCGGACCAGCAGCCGGTCGCCGTCCGCGAAGGTGGGCGCCATGCTCGACCCGGTGACCCTGATGAGCGCGAAGCGAGACCGCAGCGCGCGCACGGCGACGAACAGCGCCCCCGCACCCACGGCCAGCGCCACACCGCTCCGCCCGGCTCCTGTCATCCGACCGCCCTTTCTTCCGTGACTCCGGCCCGCGCACCGGAGTCGACGCCGTCCGCAGCAGCCGCAGCAGCCGCAGCAGCCGCAGCAGCCGCAGAATCCGCAGCGTCCGCATAGCCCTCCGCCTGCAGACTGAACAGCCGCGCGTAGTGTCCGCCCAGGCCCATCAGTTCGGCATGGGAGCCGAGTTCGGCGATCCGGCCGTCCACAAGCACGGCGATGGAGTCCGCCTCGCGCAGCGCGGCGAGCCGGTGCGAGACCAGCAGCGCGGTCCGTCCCCGGCGGTGGTGGCCGAGGGCACGGTGCACCGCGTGCTCGGCCTCCGGATCCAGGCCCGAGCTGGGTTCGTCCAGGATCAGCAGATCGGCGTCGCCGCGCATCAAGGACCGGGCCAGAGCGACCCGCTGCCACTGCCCGCCGGAGAGGGTGATCCCGGGCGTACCGTCGTCCTCGTCGAGGTGGACCCGGCTGAGCTGGGTCTCGTACCCGTCGGGGGGATGAGAGTGCTCTTCCCGGCCCCGTTGCGGCCCACAAGACCCAGCGCGGCACCCGCGGGAACGGTCAGGTTCACCCCGCGCAGCACCCAGGGTCCTGACGGGTCGTAGCGGAACCAGACGTCCCGCAGCTCGATGCGCCCGGTGAGCGCTGGTGCGGGGCCCTCGCCCGTGGGCAGGTCGTCGGGTTCGTCGAGCAGATCGAGGTAGTGGCCGAAGAGCCGGGCGCCCTCGGCGGCCATTCCGGCCTGGAGCACGTTCCCGGTGAACGCCCCCTGCACCCCTGTGGCGGCGGCGATGAACAGCGCCATGTCGCCGACCGTGAACCTGCCATGGGCCGCGCCCACGACCACCACGACCGTACCGAGCCCCGCTACCACGGCGTTGAGCGCGGCGAAGCCCGCCTGTACCAGGGCGCCGCGCCGGGCCATCGCGAGCTGGGCCTCGGTGGCGTCGCTCAGTGCGCGGACCAGCCGCCCGTTCAGGAAGCCGCCGAGATCGAACAGGCGGATCTCCTTGGCGGCTCGGGGGTCGGTCAGCAGCGAGCCGTAGAACAGATGACGGCGCAGCCGGGCCGAACTCAGCTCCCAGACCACCACCTGACGGCGGGCCAACGAGAGCCGGGCCAGCAGCGCGGCGGCCCCGACGAGGAACAGCAGGCCCACCATCGGCGGCCAGACCGAGAGCAGGGCTCCGGTGAAACCGCTGATCGCTGCCACCGCGCGCACGGCCTCCTGCGTGAACATGGTGACGTTGTGCGGCGCGTCCTCCGATGCCTGCTGGGAGAGCCGCAGCCGGTCGTGGAAGGCGGGGTCCTCGAACCGCCTCAGCCCGCGGAACCGGTCGACCTTGGCGAACAGGGTGCGTTCGACTTTGACGATAAGACGGCGGCGGACCAACTCGTCGAGATAGGCCGCCAGTTGCAGCAGGAGAGCCAAGAGCGCCGGCTTCTCCGCCGTCACCACCGCAGGAGAACGGGTCAGCCGCGACAGCCTCGGCGAAACCATGCTCGGCTTTTTCACGCCGGGGTGCCAGGCGTGCAAGGAGCGGTTGCCGCTCTTCGTGGACCAGGCCCGCACCGTCACCCGCGAGACCGGTCGCAGTGTCCTCGCCATCGTGCACGGCACCGAGGAGGAGACCCGTGAGCAGGTAGCGGCCCTGTCCGAGGTCGCGCATGTGGTGGTCGAGCAGGGAGACGGGCCTTTGGGCGAGGCCTTCGACATCACCGGATATCCGGTCTTCGGCCTGATCGCGGCCGACGGCACCCTGGCCGCCACCACATTCGATCCGGCCCGCTTGCCGGCGCCCTCGAAGGTCGCCGTCTGACGAGGCTGCCCGCTGCCGAAGACCGGGGTCCGGCGCGGAATGGACGCCTCCACGGAAGGCCCCTTTTCACCTCGGTTTCATCGGGGCTGAATTCCGGATCCGCGTTCCGGGAGCGGAATTCCGGGATCCGAATTCCAGCAGCCTGATCCGACCCCCTGAAACCCCTGATCCAACCCTTGATCCAGGAACCGGGTACCGAGATCAGTGGCGACCTCATCGGCACCTCATCGGCCGCATGCCTGTGCCCGAATCCAGGAACTCGCCAGAACGCCCGGCGGGGATTTTCCCCGCCGGGCGTTCCGCGTGGACAGCTGGTGTGAGCCGTGCCGTCAGCCCTCGCTGTCGGGTTTGCCCTCGTCCGGTCGGCTGTCGGGTTTGCCCTCGTCCGGTCGGCTGTCGCGCGGCTCGTCCCGTGCGTCCTCGGGAGCGCTGCCGGAGAAACCGGCGAAGCCGCGCCGTACCCGGCCGCCGATGTCGCTCGCGCCGCCGGCGAGGTCGTTGACCAGCTTCATCAACGGGTCCTTGGAGTCCTTCACGTCGCTCGCGTAACTGGCTGCCGACTCCCGGAACGAGTCGGAGACCGAGGCGTCCTTGTCCCCGTCGCGCCGCGGGTAGTGACCGTCCATGATCCGCTGGTAGTCGCGCGTGGCGGCCCACTTCTTCAGCTCGGCGGCGCGGACCGTGGTGAAGGGGTGGCTGCGCGGCAGCAGGTTGAGGATCTTGAGCACCGAGTCACGGAGATCGCCCCCGGACTCGTACTCCTCCGCCTGCTCCAGGAACGCGTCCACGTTCATCTCGTGCAGGTGGTTACCGCCCGCGATCTTCATCAGCGCCCGCATCGAGGCGTGGAGGTCCTGCCCCACCAGCAGCCCGGCCCGGTCGGCGGACAGCTCCGACTTGCGGAACCACTCCCGCAGCGCGGTCACGATCGCCATGACCGCGAGGTTGCCCAGCGGAATCCAGGACACTCGTATCGCCAGATTGGTGAGGAACAGCAGGACGGTGCGGTACACCGCGTGCCCGGACAGCGCGTGGCCGACCTCGTGCCCGACGACGGCCCGCATCTCCTCCTCGTCCAGGAGTTCCACGAGCCCGGTCGTCACGACGATGATCGGCTCGTCGAGGCCGATGCACATCGCGTTCGGCTGCGGGTCCTGGGTGACGTACATCGGCGGGACCTTCTCCAGGTCCAGGATGTAGCAGGCGTCCCGCAGCATCGCGTTGAGGTGGGCGAACTGCGCGTCCGAGACCCGTACCGAGTCGGAGAGGAACAGCAGCCTCAGGCTGCGCTCGGGCAGCAGACCGCTGAGCGCCTTGAAGACCACGTCGAAGCCGCTCAGCTTGCGCAGGGCGACGAGGGCCGACCGGTCCGCGGGATGTTCGTACGTCCTCGAGGAGATCCCCGGGAAACGCCTGCGCTGCCTGCTCGGCACGCGCTCGTGATCGTTCTGCTCGTGGCCTATGTCGGACATGTGTTCCCCCATGTATCTGGTAGCCCACTCGATGTGCCCCCGAAGCGGGGTCCAGCCTAGGCGGAGATACGGTGACAGGGCAGCACACCCCCCTAAGGAGCGATCCCATGGAGCACACGTCCGCCGCCTGGCTCACCGAAGCAGCGATGGCCGCCCATAGGCAGGGCTCCGGCGACCTGCTCCGCGTCGTGCTGATCGTCATGTTCTTCGGCTGCATCCTGACCGCCTGGTTCCTGCTGAGGGGCTACAAGCGCAAGGACGAGTGACGCAGAACGGACCATGGTGCTGTCCGCACCGTGGCAAGACGCGGAAACGGCGGAGTCGACGCGATCCCCGTGCGGCCGCCCGCTTACGATGAGCCGACATCTTTATCCCGCCCACACCGGATAGGTTCTGCCGAAGATGAGCTTCCACAGCACCGCTGCCCAGTTGGCCACCCTCGCCGAGGGTGAAGGCGAACAACACGCGAGTCTCAGCCCGTACCTGACCGGCGGGTCGGCCCTCTTCATCCTCCTGTTGCTGCTGTGGATCACCACCCGCTTCAACCGCGACCGCTGAGCCCGGCGCAATGCCTGGTCCCGGCCGCCCAGAGGGGCCTGTCGGCCGGAGCCCGGCGGCCGGGCCGGTAGGGTCTGCAGGCATGGGAGAGCAGCACATGCCCACGGGTCCGGCGAAGGGCCCGGGAACCGGCCCCTCCAACCCGGGCAAACGCCGCCTGGGCGTCATGGGCGGGACGTTTGACCCGATTCACCACGGGCACCTCGTCGCGGCCAGCGAGGTCGCCGCGCAGTTCCACCTGGACGAGGTGGTGTTCGTCCCCACCGGGCAGCCGTGGCAGAAGACCGACCGCAAGGTGGCCCCGGCCGAGGACCGCTATCTGATGACGGTCATCGCGACCGCGGAGAACCCCCAGTTCTCGGTCAGCCGCATCGACATCGACCGCGGCGGTCCCACCTACACCACGGACACCCTGCGCGACCTCAAGGCCCTCAACCCGGACACCGACCTCTTCTTCATCACCGGTGCCGACGCCCTGGGCCAGATCCTCACCTGGCGCTACACGGACGAGTTGTTCTCCCTCGCGCACTTCATCGGCGTCACCCGCCCGGGCCATGTCCTGACCGACCCGGGTCTTCCGGAAGGCGGGGTCTCGCTCATCGAAGTTCCCGCGCTCGCCATCTCGTCCACGGACTGCCGTGCGAGGGTCGCCCAGGGCGATCCCGTCTGGTACCTGGTCCCGGACGGTGTGGTGCGCTACATCGACAAGCGGCAGCTGTACCGCGGCGAGTGAGCCGAGAGGGGCACCGGTGAACGACCGATACGACGGATACGCGGGAGGCGACCAGTACGAGCTCGTCGGCTATGACGAGTTCGGCCAGCCTGTGTACCGGCAGGTCCCCCCGCAGCAGCAGTTCCCACAGCAGCCCCCGCAGGGCTATGACCCCTACGGAACCCAGCAGCACCAGCAGGGCTACGGCTACGACCCGTACGCAGCCGCCCCGCAGGGGCCCCGGACGCCGTACGACACCGGTGCGCAGCAGCCCGTCGCCCCGTACGACCCCTACGACCCGTACGGATCCGGAACCGCCACCGGCGGCGGATACGACCCCTACGGCAGGACCGCGACCAGCGGTCAGCAGCCGCGCGTCGCCGAACAGACGGCCCACATCCCGCAACAGGCGGGCGGCGGCAGGGACCGCACCGCCGCCGGTGAGGACGAGGGCGGGCGGCCGGACGCCTCCGGGGCCCGCCAGCCGCGCGGCGACGGCGAGCACGGCAGCGAGCAGTTCGCCTTCACCGAGGAGGCCGACGGCGAGTCCGAAGACGTCATCGACTGGCTGAACTTCACCGAGAACCGCACGGAGCGCCGCGAGGAGGCCAGGCGCCGCGCCCGCAGCCGGATCACGGCCCTCGTCGTGGTTCTCGTCCTGGTGGCGGTGGGCGGTGTCGGCTACCTCTGGTACGCGGGCAAGCTTCCCGGGACCTCCTCGGGCGGCAAATCCGCGACGACCACCGCCACAGGCGCCCAGAACCGCGACGTGATCGTCGTTCATCTGCACAACACCAACGGTGGCGGCACCTCCACCGCGCTGCTCGTCGACAACACCACCACCAAGCAGGGCGCCACCGTCCTGCTGCCCAACTCCCTCGCGCTGACCACCGACGACGGCGACACGACCACGCTCGCCAAGTCCGTCTCCGACGACGGCTCCTCCGGGACCGGCGACGCCATCGACTCGGCGCTGGGCACCAAGATCGAGGGCACCTGGCGCCTGGACACCCCGTACCTGGAGAACCTCGTAGAGCTCGTCGGCAACGTCGACGTCACGACCAACGCCGACATCCCCGACCCCGACGCCAAGAAGAAGGGCTCCGCCCCGCTCGTGCACAAGGGGCAGGACCAGACCCTCAGCGGCAGGATGGCGGTCGCCTACGCCACGTACCGGGCCGCCGGTGAGTCCCAGGACGTCCAGCTGGAGCGGTTCGGCCAGGTCATGCAGGGCGTCCTGCGCAAGATCTCGTCGGACCCGCAGGCCGCGACGGTCACCGTGCAGACGCTCGCCCAGATCCTCGACCCCTCCCTGACGGACAAGGACCTCGGCGCCTTCCTCGCCAAGCTGGCCGACCACGCCAAGGCCGGTGACTACAAGACGGAACTGCTGCCGGTCGAGTCCAACGGCGCCGTCGGCCAGAAGGCCACCGACACCGTGGTCAAGCCCCTGCTGGGCGGCACCGTGAAGAGCCCGCCGGCCGGCAGCGCCGTCCGGGTCGGTCTCGAGAACGCCACCGGCTCCAAGACGACCGCCGAGCAGGCCCGTGTCTCCCTCGTCAACGGCGGCTACACCTTTATCGACTCCGGGAGCGGGGCCTCCCAGGCCGTGTCCCAGGTCGTCTACGCCGACGACGGCGACAAGCAGAATGCCGTCGAGGTCGCCAAGACCCTGGGCCTGCCTTCCGGCTCCGTGAAGAAGGGCAAGGTCACGACCGGCGCCAATGTCTCGGTCGTCCTCGGGCAGGACTACAGGACGAGCCGGTGACGGCGAGCCGGTGACGGCGAACAAGTGACGCAGAGTGGTGACGTGGGCCACACCCGGGGATGCCGGGGCGTGGCCCGCTAATCGCATGGGGTGCTGTCGGCTGCACGTGAGACCCTTGAGGTATCACTGACCGCCGACGGAAAGCCCTGTAGTGACCGCCACGGACCGTTCTCTCGAGCTCATCAACGCCGCTGCCCAGGCGGCAGCCGACAAGCTCGCACACGACATCATCGCCTACGACGTCAGCGACGTGCTGTCCATCACGGACGCCTTCCTGCTGGCATCCGCGCCCAACGACCGCCAGGTCAAGTCGATCGTCGACGAGATCGAGGAGCGGCTGAACAAGGAACTCGGCGCCAAGCCGGTGCGCCGCGAGGGCGACCGCGAGGCCCGCTGGGTGCTCCTGGACTACGTGGACATCGTGGTGCACGTCCAGCACAGCGAGGAGCGCGTCTTCTACGCCCTGGAGCGGCTGTGGAAGGACTGCCCCGAGCTGGAGCTGCCGGAGGACGCGAAGGCGACCCGGGGCAAGGCCGCGGAGCACGCCCGGCTGATGGCCGCCGAGGACGCCGCCGAGCTGAGCGCCGACCTGGGTGGGGAACTGCGGTGACGACCCGGGGCACCGGCACACAGGAGAGGGGCCGGGGCCGCCGGCTCATCCTGTGGAGGCACGGCCAGACGTCGTGGAACATGGAGCGCCGCTTCCAGGGTTCCACGGACGTCGAGCTGACCGAGACAGGGGTCGGCCAGGCCCGCCGCTCGGCCCGGCTTCTCGCCTCCCTCAAGCCGGATGCCATCGTGGCCTCGGATCTCAGGCGCGCCTCCGCCACGGCCGCCGAGCTGGCCGCGCTCACGGGTCTGGAGGTCACCCTCGACGAGGCCCTGCGGGAGACCTACGCGGGCGTCTGGCAGGGACTGACCCACGAGGAGATCATCGGCCGTTACGGCGAGGAGTACGCCGCCTGGAAGCGTGGCGAGCCCGTCCGCCGCGGAGGCGGCGAACTGGAGACCGAGGTCGCCGACCGCGCCGCCCCCGTGGTGTTGCGGCACGCCGAGAAGCTGCCCGAGGACGGCACCCTCGTCGTGGTCAGCCACGGCGGCACGATCCGCACCACCATCGGCCGGCTGCTCGGCCTTCAGCCGAGTGACTGGGAGAGCCTGGGCGGCCTCTCCAACTGCTGCTGGTCCGTCCTCGGGGAAGGCGTACGCGGCTGGCGTCTTCTGGAGCACAACGCGGGCACGCTGCCGGAACCGGTCCTCGGCGACGACGACTGACATCTCCTCACCAGGCGCCGGGACACGGATTTCACTTTCCGGCAGGTCACAGGCTAAAGTTCTTCTTGTTCGCCCCGCCGAGCGGGGCGAAACACCATGTGGCTCCGGTCACATGGACGCGAGGGGCTATAGCTCAGTTGGTAGAGCGCCTGCATGGCATGCAGGAGGTCAGGAGTTCAATTCTCCTTAGCTCCACAGATCGACACACTCTTGAGTTGTCAAAGATCGGTGATGAGAGTCCCGTCCCGTCAAGGGGCGGGATTTTCTGCGTTCTACGCGCGGATGATGTCCTCGGCCGCCTCGTCCGACGACGGCCCCAACCGCTGCCTACGCTCCCTCAGCAGCGCCACCTTCTCCCGCGCCTCCTCACCCTCCGGCGTGTACACCACGATCCGGCACTCCGGCATTCCGTCGATCGACAGTGACAGCGTGGTCATGCGCAGCTCGTCCCCTGTCTGGTGGCGGAACGTCTTCACCCGGGGCCCTGGCGGAGTCACCTCGCCGCTCGCCCACAGCTCGGCGAACCGCTCACTGGCCGCCGACAGCCCACGTATGAAGTCCTCCCAGGCAGGCTCGCCCACATGTCTGCCGTACCAGGACCGCAGCGTCGCCACCATCGCAGGCAGCTCCCGTTCCCGGTGGACAAGGGTGAGCGGGCTCACCGCGTCCGACATGACGAACAGAGTCCACAGCACGTTGCTCATGCCGATCTCGAGCGTCTTCGGCACCGCCAGCAGGTCGCGGAAGGGGGCGTTGGTGGCCAGGACGTCGTACCGCGAGTTGTAGACCGCCGCCGGATGCGGATCGAGGGCGTCGAGGACGGTCTGGACCTCGGGTCCGACCGCCCGCACGTCCTGCGCCGGGCTGGGGTCGAAGGGCACTTCCGCCAGTCGGTACAGATGCTCGCGCTCGGGCGGGTCCAGCCGCAGGGTGCGTGCCACGGCGTCCAGGACCTGAGACGAGGCGTTGATGGGCCGTCCTTGTTCCAGCCAGGTGTACCAGGTGATCCCCACACCGGCGAGCTGCGCCACCTCCTCCCGCCGCAGGCCCGGCGTTCTGCGCCGGGGCCCCGGCGGCATGCCCACGTCGGCGGGTGTCACTCGCGCCCGCCTGCCGCGCAGGAATGCGGCGAGCTCCGGCCTGCGGCGCTGCGTCGTGGTCGTCCTCATCGTCGTCACCGTCCCCCGTGTCCATCGTCCCTGTCGCTGCGGGCCGCTGCCAGGTGCTGTCAGTACCAGCACCCGCGGGCTCTCGTTACCCGTATCCACTCGTCGCCAAGCTCGAAGGCATGACGACGACAACCGCTCAGAGTCCCGGAACCGGGCCGGGAATCCGTTCTCAGACCAGTAAAGACCCCGCCACTGACAATCGCCCCGGCCGACTGCTCGCGGTGGTCCTCACCGCCCAGTTCATGGCCCTGCTCGACGTCTTCATCGTCAACGTCGCCGTACCCACGATCGGTTCCCAGCTGCACGCGAGCGGCGCCGCGCTGCAACTCGTGGTCGCGGGGTACACCATCACCTACGCCGTCCTGCTGATCACCGGCGCCCGCCTCGGCGACCTGCTCGGGCATCGCCGCGTCCATCTGGTCGGGCTCGCCCTCTTCACGGCCGCCTCGCTGGCCTGCGGACTGGCCCAGAGCGCGGGCGAGTTGATCGCCTTCCGGCTGGTGCAGGGTGCCGGGTCGGCCGTGATGATCCCGCAGGTGCTGAGCCTGATCCAGCGTCATTTCACCGGCGAGGCAAGGGTGAAGGCGCTCGGCGTCTACTCCGCCGTTCTCGCCACCGGTGCCGCCGCAGGGCAGGTGCTGGGCGGCGTCCTAGTCAGCGCCGACCTGTTCGGCACCGGCTGGCGCCCGGTGTTCCTCGTGAACGTGCCCGTCGGCCTCGTCCTGCTGCTCGTCGGCCACCGGGTCCTGCCGAGGGACGACGCGCGGGCACGGGAGCGGGCGTACGGCCTCGATCTGCCCGGACTGCTGCTGCTCGGCTCCGCCGTCTCGCTGCTGACCGTCCCGCTCGTACTCGGCCAGGAGGAGGACTGGCCGCTGTGGGCGTGGCTCAGCCTCGCCGCCGCCGTAGTGATCTTCGTCGTCTTCTGCGCGTACGAGTCCCGGCTGTCCCGGCGCGGCGGGACGCCGCTGATCGCGCCCAGGGTGCTGCGCCACCCCGGCATCGGTCTGGCGGCCGTCCGGCTGCTGGCTGTGATGGCGGTCAACGCGGGGTACATGTTCACCCTCACCCTGCACATCCAGGGCGGCCTCGGCTACAGCGCTCTGCGGGCGGGACTCACCTTCGCGCCCACCGCCGCGGTGTTCGGCCTGGTCGGTCTGACCTGGCGGCGCCTGCCCGCCTCCTGGCAACGGCTGCTGATCCCCTCCGGGTTCCTGCTCACGGCGCTCGGCGTGGCCTGCGTGGGCTGGGCACTGCACGGCGGCGGCGACGGCGGACCGTGGCTGTACCTGGCCTTCGCCGGTGTCGGCGCGGGGCTCGCGCTCGGCTTCGGCCCCACGCTCACCGGTGCCCTCGCCACGGTGCGGCCCGAGGACGCCGCGGACGCCAGCGGACTGCTCGCGACCGTCACGCAGCTGGGCCAGCTGACCGGTGTCGCGGCGTTCGGCACACTCTTTCTGAACCGGCTTGAGTCACCAGGGGCCCCGGGGGCGTATACCTCTTCGGACGCGCTCCTCGCGTGCGTGTACGCGCTGGCCGCGACATCCATGCTGGGCGCCGTGTCCGGACTGGTACGAAGGCGTCGCTGACCGTATCGGCCCGGCCGTGGCAGAATCAAACGGCCGGAAGGGGGCGCGGCCCGACGGGAGGGAGTAGCGATGCCTGCGAGCATCCGCGGGGAGGTCCAGGGCCTCCTCGAAGTGGCGGTGAGACGTCAGAAGGCCACCCTCCTCGACTGCCCTTCCTGCGGTTCGTCCCATGTCGCCCAGGTCCTCGGTGACAATGGCGGCATCTCCTACGTGTGCACGGCCTGCGGCCACAGCTGGAGCTGATCGATGGGTGCACACAGGCGGAAGTGCGACTGGTGCGGCAGCGGCACGCCCATCGTCCGGGACATGGAACCCGTCAATCCCGACTACCAGTACTGGTGCGAGGAATGCGCGCGGGCACTGATCATAAAAGGCGACCCGATCGAGACGTACCGGGAACTGGAGGGGGAGCCGATCTACGGCCGCCTCCTGGATGAGCACTGCACGCTCAAACGCTTCTACTCGTTCGCCACGGCGTGAACCGGGCCGGCCCGCTCAGGACAAGCGGCGTCGGCCCAGGTCCGGGCGGGACGGAAACGATTTGGTGTTTCACCCGGTGGACCGTGTAATGTTGGCGTCGCCGCCGGGGAAACCGGGCGACACGGTGAAAACGCGGTTCGGCCGCGTGGCCACGAGGGGCTATAGCTCAGTTGGTAGAGCGCCTGCATGGCATGCAGGAGGTCAGGAGTTCAATTCTCCTTAGCTCCACAAGATTTGAAAGCGGTCCATCCCATGGGGTGGACCGCTTTCGTCGTATGCGCGAACGGCGTGCACGTGCCAGGAAGAACAGACGGGCCACCCCCGCCGGGGGTGGCCCGTGACACGTGTCGTCAGCGGCCGAGAGCGCGCCGGCCCCGCCCCTGCGACAGCACGGGCAGGTTGCGCGACGGCGCGGCGGACCGGGTGTCCTCCTCGATGCGCAGCGCGAGCGCCGGGCAGCGGCGCACCGCCCGCAGAGCCTTCGCCTCCGCGTACGGCGGCACCGACGCCTGCGCGACGGTCGGGAACCCGTCGGCGCCCAGTTCGAACACCTCCGGCAGGATGTCCGCGCACAGGCCGTGGCCGCGGCACAGAGTCCAGTCCACGAAGATCTTCTGGCGGCTGGCACCCTCCTCGGGCTCGGTCTGTCCGCCCCCGAGGATGGCCGTGAGCTCCCTGCCCCCCTCGAAGAGCGGCAGCACGCCCTCCACGGGCCTGCCGCAGCCGTTGCCGAGGACATGGGCCGCCAGGTCGTCGGTGAAGGCCTTGATGGTCGATTCCAGGAACATCGCGGAGCCGTCCGGGTGCGAGCACGCACCGCGCTTCTTCACGGCCTTGGCGACCTGCTTGAGGGCCTCCAGAGCGGCGGGACCGCCTCCGTTGAGGATGTCCTCCATGCCGCGTGCCGCGGCGGGCAGACCGAGATAGCAGGGGCCGCACTGGCCCGCGCTCTCCTCCGCCAGCCACTTGGCCACCTGGAGGGACTCGCCCAGCGGACAGGTCTCCTGGCTGATGGGCAGGATCGCGCCGGCGCCCAGCGAGCCGCCGACGGCGTCCAGGGAGTTGCGCGAGACGATCGCTTCGTCGATGGTCGCCGCGTCGATCCACTTGCCGTGGTAGCCGCCGGTCAGCACGCCCTGCGGAACCGGCGGGGCACCGGCCAGCTGGAGCACGTACCGCAGCGGCACGCCTGTGGGGACCTCGATCACCATGGGGCGGTTGACCGCGCCCGAGACGGTCAGCATCACGGTGCCGGGCTCGTCGTACAGACCGGTGTTGCAGTAGCGCTCGGCGCCGATGCGTGCGGCGATGGCCAGCTGGGCGAACGTCTCCGCGTTCGACAGCAGCGTGGGCGCGCCGCCCACACCGCTCTGCGAAGCACTGGTCTTGCGTCCCGGGGGGATGGCGGGACCGCCGTCGATGGAACGGACGAGCGACGCGGCGGCGCCGGTGACCATCCGCACCGGATTGCGCTGCACGCGCGCGCGGATGGGCGCCCCGCGCCGGTCGCTGAGGCCGCGCTCGGCCAGAGCCTGCTCTATCGACCGCTCGGTGGAGGCCCGGGTCACGCCGACCACGAGCGTCCGCGCGCCGAGGGCCTCGGCGACCAGCAGGGCGCCGTCCAGGATGAGGTGCGGGGCACGGTTGATCAGCACCGTGTCCTTACGGCAGGCCGGTTCGTCCTCGCTGCCGTTGACGACGACCACCGGCCGGATCCCGCGGCGGATCGCCGACTCGGCGACCGAACGCAGCTTCTTGTGGAAGGGGAAGCCGGCACCGCCGCGTCCCTTCAGGGAGATCTGCTCGGCCAGTTGAGCGAGCTGTTCGCCGCCCATCGGCTCCAGCGGGCCGTGCACCTTGAGGTGCATGGGCAGGTCGAGTCGCTCGACAAGGTCAAAGCCCGACGTGAGCTGCGGAAGTCCGACCACGCGGACTTCTGGGACGTCGGGCAGGGCCTCGTTCACTAAAAGCCTCCGGAAGGCGCGTTCCAGGATTCGCCGGCTCCCGGCGTGTCGTAGGCGCCGGGCAGCGTTTCAGTCGCGGGACCGCTGTTGTACGTGTTGGTGGAGTTGTACGCGCCGTAGGGGGCGTTCGTCTCACCTGTGTCGTACATGTCACTCCCCCCGTACTCGTTGTATCCGGTGTATCCCGAATTGGTGTAAGGCGGGATGTTGTATCCGGTGTCCTGGAGCGGGTCATACGCCGACGGGGGTGCCTCGCCGACGGGCGGAGGGGACGGGACGGGCCAGTTGCCCGGGCCGCCGCCCTGTGCGTCGCCCCTCGGCATCGCCCCTGTGTACCGGGCGTCCAGTGGGTCCATGCGCTGGGTCGCGTCGGGCGTCGCTTGCCCCTGCGTGCCTGTGGTGGTCCCCACGGCCCGGTAGGCCGCCGCGAAGCCGCCCGTGGTCTCCGGGGTCATGGTGCGGGCCGCGGGAGCCTCGTAGGCCGAGGACGAGGGCTGTGGCGGGATGAACCCTCCGCCCGTGGCGGACCACCTCCCGCCGGCCGCGTACCCGCCGGCGGTCGCGAATCCCTCGGCGGTGGCGCCGAGGCCGGCGGCCTGGCGCGCTCCCAGGCCTCCAAGGCCCCCGAGACCCGCCGCGGCCTCCGCGTTGCGGGCGCGGCTGGCGTCCAGCTCGTCGCGCCCGGTCCGTTCGGTGGTCCCGATGATCGCGAAGACCTTGTCGGCCACCTTGCGCTTGAACGGGCGCGGAGCCGCGCGCAGGACCAGGGCGGCCATTACCCCGAGCAGGCAGAGCTCGTACGACACCATGAAGAACGGTTTCGCCGCCCGTCCGGCGTACAGGCCGTGGATCAGTGCGGCGCACCAGGACGGGTAGGCCAGCATGTGCATCGCCCGCCAGCGCGCCGCGACCGGGGCCGGGGAGGCGAAGTTGCTGCGCAGCGCGCCGGTGACGCCTACGAAGATCATGAGCAGGCCGGCCAGGGAGCCGAGCCCGATGAGTCCGGCCGAGCCGGTCACGCCGAGGCTGAAGGGGATCAGCGCGGCGATCAGAACGGTGTGGTCGAGGGCCAGCTTGACCGTGATGTGCACCAGGAGGAACGCGATCGAGGCGACCGCGGTCGTCCGGTGCACGGCCTGCGCCACGATCCGCTGGCGGATGTTGAGGAAGATCCGGTCCTGGGCGATCAGCCCCCAGATCACCGAGCAGCTGAGGGAGACGAGTGAGAGGACACCCGCTCCGAAGTTGAGGAAGTCCCGTACCGCGTTGCCGCCGGCGAGCACGAGGACGGGTATCAGCAGCAGTACCGCAGCCGACGCCACGCCGTATGCCGAGCGGCCCGGCTTGGGTAGCGAGCTGTTACTACGTGGTGAGTTCATGGGGGCAACTCCGAACAGTTTCGGGAAGGCGGTCCCGCTGCCGCACTCTAAGGGGCTCCAAACCGAGCGGTACGAGGTTTGAGTTATTGCGTTGTTATCAAAGGGCAACGGGGTGGTTGTGATGTCCGATTAGCTGCTGTTACGCGAAGTAACATTTGAACGCTGTTCAGCTTTTCGCAGTCTTCACAACTGGACCGTCAACGTCTGAGTACGTTCGCGCCGCGCGTTGGGTTCAGACTTCCGCCCGGTTCACTCTGCCTCACTCAGAGTGCGGCATCGTAAGCCCGTCGCGGCACGCTCGGGCCCTGCGGTACCCTGGTGCCATGCGTGCCGTACGCCTTCTGCTTAGCGGGCCGCGCTGATCAGTCCCGACCCCCGGGTGCACCGGGTGGTCGGCATCGGCGCGGCGTCCCCTCCTGCGTGAGGGGATTTTTCATTTCCTGAGGGTCACAACCGCCGGCAGAGACGATCGATGGAGCTTTGAGGATCATGAGCGAGACGAACCCCGCCTCCGCCGCGGCAGCGGCTGAGGCCGCGCCGCACCGCTACACGGCCGCCATGGCGGCCGAGATCGAGGCACGCTGGCAGGACTTCTGGGACGCCGAGGGCACCTACTCCGCACCGAACCCGAGCGGCGACCTGGCGGGCGACCCGGAGTTGGTCGCCAAGCCCAAGAAGTTCATCATGGACATGTTCCCGTACCCCTCGGGTGCGGGCCTGCACGTCGGTCACCCCCTGGGGTACATCGCCACCGACGTCTTCGCCCGCTTCCAGCGCATGACCGGTCACAACGTCCTGCACACCCTGGGCTTCGACGCCTTCGGCCTGCCGGCCGAGCAGTACGCCGTGCAGACCGGCACGCATCCGCGCGTGTCCACCGAGGCCAACATGGAGAACATGAAGGCCCAGCTGCGCCGGCTGGGCCTGGGCCACGACAAGCGCCGGTCGTTCGCCACGATCGACCCGGACTATTACAAGTGGACCCAGTGGATCTTCCTGCAGATCTTCAACTCCTGGTACGACGACGAGGCGCGCAAGGCCCGCCCGATCTCCGAGCTGATCGCGCAGTTCGAGTCCGGTGAGCGTGCGGTCCCGGACACCACGCGCGCGTGGAACGAGCTGAGCGCCGCCGAGCGCGCCGAGGTCCTGGGCGAGTTCCGCCTGGCCTACGCCTCCGACGCGCCCGTCAACTGGTGCCCCGGCCTGGGCACCGTCCTGGCGAACGAAGAGGTCACCGCCGACGGCCGTTCCGAGCGCGGCAACTACCCGGTCTTCAAGGCCAAGCTGCGCCAGTGGAACATGCGCATCACCGCCTACGCCGACCGGCTGCTGGACGACCTGGAGGGCCTGGACTGGCCCGAGGCCATCAAGCTGCAGCAGCGCAACTGGATCGGCCGCTCCGAGGGCGCCCGCGTCGACTTCCCGATCGACGGCGAGTCGGTCACCATCTTCACCACGCGCCCGGACACCCTGTTCGGAGCCACCTACATGGTGCTGGCGCCCGAGCACCCGCTGGTCGACAAGTTCACACCCGGGGCCTGGCCCGAGGGCACCCATGAGGTATGGACCGGCGGCCATGCCACCCCGGCCGAGGCGGTCGCCGCCTACCGCGCACAGGCCGCCTCGAAGTCCGACGTCGAACGACAGGCCGAGGCCAAGGACAAGACCGGCGTCTTCACGGGCGCGTTCGCTGTGAACCCCGTCAACGGCAAGAACGTCCCCGTCTTCATCGCCGACTACGTCCTGATGGGCTACGGCACCGGCGCGATCATGGCCGTCCCGGGGCACGACAGCAGGGACTTCGCCTTCGCGCGCGCCTTCGAACTGCCGGTCCACTGTGTGGTCGAACCCACCGACGGCCGCGGCACCGACACGGCCACCTGGGACGACGCCTTCGTCTCGTACGACGCGAAGATCGTCAACTCCACCGGTGACACGGTGTCCCTGGACGGCCTGAACGTCGTCGACGCGAAGGCGCGCATCACCGAGTGGCTGGCGCGCAAGGGCATCGGCGAGGGCACGGTCAACTTCCGTCTGCGTGACTGGCTGTTCAGCCGCCAGCGCTACTGGGGCGAGCCCTTCCCGATCGTCTACGACGAGGACGGTGTCGCCCACGCGCTGCCCGAGTCGATGCTGCCGCTGGAGCTGCCGGAGGTCGAGGACTACTCGCCACGCACCTTCGACCCGGACGACGCCGACACCGAGCCCGAGACCCCGCTGTCCCGCAACGCGGAGTGGGTCAACGTCACCCTGGACCTGGGCGACGGGCCGAAGAAGTACCGCCGTGAGACCAACACGATGCCCAACTGGGCCGGTTCGTGCTGGTACGAGCTGCGCTACCTGGACCCGCACAACGACGCGAAGCTGGTCGACCCGGACATCGAGCGCTACTGGATGGGCCCGCGCGAAGGCATGCCGCACGGCGGCGTCGACCTGTACGTCGGCGGCGCCGAGCACGCCGTGCTGCACCTGCTGTACGCGCGCTTCTGGTCCAAGGTCCTGTACGACCTGGGGTTCGTCTCCTCCGCGGAGCCGTTCCACAAGCTGTTCAACCAGGGCATGATCCAGGCGTACGTCTACCGCGACAGCCGCGGCATCGCGGTACCGGCGGCCGAGGTGGAGGAACGCGACGGCGCGTACTACTACCAGGGCGAGAAGGTCAGCCGCCTGCTGGGCAAGATGGGCAAGTCCCTGAAGAACGCGGTCACTCCGGACGAGATCTGCGCCGAGTACGGGGCGGACACCCTGCGCCTGTACGAGATGGCGATGGGACCGCTGGACGTGTCGCGGCCGTGGGACACGCGCGCGGTGGTGGGCCAGTTCCGGCTGCTGCAGCGGCTGTGGCGCAACGTCGTGGACGAGACGACCGGTGAGATCACGGTGGTCGACGCCCAGCCCGACGAGGACACGCTGCGTGCCCTGCACAAGGCGACCGACGGAGTGCGCCAGGATCTGGAAGGCCTGCGGTTCAACACCGCCATCGCCAAGATCACCGAGCTGAACAACCACCTGACCAAGGCGGGCGGCAGCGTGCCGCGCCCGGTCGCCGAGGCACTGGTGCTGCTGATCGCGCCGCTGGCCCCGCACATCTCGGAGGAGCTGTGGCGCCGGCTGGGCCACACCGGCTCGGTCGTCCACCAGGACCTGCCGGCCGCCGACCCGGCCTACGTGGTGGACGAGACCGTGACCTGCGTCGTCCAGATCAAGGGCAAGGTCAAGGCGCGTCTGGAGGTCTCCCCCTCGATCTCCGACGAGGAGCTGGAGAAGACGGCGCTGGAGGACGAGAAGGTGGTCGCGGCACTGGACGGCGCCGGGATCCGCAAGGTGATCGTGCGCGCGCCGAAGCTGGTCAACATCGTCACGGCGTGATCGGTCCGCATCGCCGCGGTGTGACCGCCGCGGCGCAGTTGCCAGGGCCTGACCGTCAGGACGCGGTGTGCGCCGCCCGCTGGGCGATGTCGGGGTAGTTCCCTACGGGCAGGTTCGGGGTTCTTCCGGAACCCTGGGCCTGCCCTTTGCGTTTACCGTGGAGGGGAGGCGCAGCAGCCGATGTCGCCGGGCCGAGGAGGAGCGTCGTGGAAGCCCTGTTGACCGTCATCGCGCTCCTGTTCGTGCTGTGTGTCGCGCTCGGGGCGTATGCGGTGGTGAAGGCGGTCGGCGCGGCCAAGCGCGGCGTGGACCGCACGATCGCCCAGGCCCGCCGCACGGTGGAGGACACGGGCCTGCGTGCCAAGTCCCTCGCCCAGCCGGGCCCGGCGGGCGAGATCGCAGGCCTGCGGCTGACACTGCGCACGTCGATGCGCGCCACGCTGGACGCCCTGCACGCCGGTGTCGCCGAGGACGAGTCGCTGAAGGAGTCACTCGGCCTGTTCCACCGCCTCAGTGCCCATGGACGCGAACTGGACGCCGAGCTCAAGCGCCTGGAGACGGAGCCGGACCGTGCGACGCTGGCCCGCCGCCTGCCCGGGCTGCGCGAGCGCACCGATCGGATCACGAGCTCGGCGGACGCACTGCGCTGGGCGGCGCACGACCGGGCGCGCCGCTTCGCGGACGACGACCTGGACTCGCTGAGCGCGCAGATCGACGTGGAGGCGGGCGCATTGCGCCACTGGACCAGGGACCGGCCGGAGCCGTCCGTGCCGCCCTGGCCGCAGGCGTCGGCCCCGGAGTCCGAGTCCGAGGCCACAGACGGCGGGATCCGGCCGGATGCGCCCGGGGCCCGTACGAAGCATGAGCCGGACCGGCCCGCCCTCGGGCCCCGGGGACAGCGGCCCTCGTACCTGTGGCAGAAGGAGCCGCGACCCGAGAACGCCCCATGATCCGGCCAAGATGAACCCAGGTAGGAAGGGCCGGGCTGCCGCCCGTGCCGAGTGACGGGTAACCTCCAGCCCATGTCCCGCCATGTCGCTATCGTCACCGATTCAACGGCCTACCTGCCGCCGCGGACGATGGAGCGCCACGGCATCACCGCGGTGCCGCTGACCGTGGTCCTGGGCGACCAGGCCCTCGAGGAGGGCTCCGAGATCTCGGCCCGCTCCCTGGCACAGGCCCTGCAGAAGCGACGGCCCGTCACCACGTCCCGGCCCAGTCCCGAACTCTTCGCCGAGACCTACCGCAGGGTCGCCGAGGCGGGCGCGACCGACATCGTCTCGCTCCATCTGTCCTCCGAACTCTCCGGCACGTACGACGCCGCGGTGCTGGCCGGACGCGAGGCCCCCGTGCCGGTACGTGTCGTCGACACCGGCATGATCGCGATGGCACTCGGCTTCTGCGCACTGGCCGCGGCTCAGGCCGCGGAGGCGGGCGGGACGGCCGACGAGGCCGTCGCGGCGGCGGAGAAGCGGGCCGCGGGCACCTCCGCGTACTTCTACGTCGACACCCTCGACTATCTGCGGCGGGGCGGCCGGATCGGCACCGCCCAGGCGTTGCTCGGCTCAGCGCTCGCGGTGAAGCCCCTGCTCCAGCTCGCCGACGGCCGCATCGAGTTGCTGGAGAAGGTGCGGACGGCGTCCAAGGCGATCGCCCGGCTCGAGGAGATCGCGGCCGAGCGCGCGGGCAGCGCGCGGGTCGACATAGCGGTCCACCATCTCGCCGCCCCCGAACGGGCGTCGGCGCTCGCGGACCGCCTGCGGGAACGGGTGCCCGGGCTGGCCGACCTGCATGTGAGCGAGGTCGGTGCGGTGATCGGGGCGCATACGGGGCCGGGGCTGCTGGGGGCGGTGGTGTCGCCGCGGTGAGGTGCGTGGCGCGGGGCGGCGTGGTGCTGTGCGGCGGGGCGTTGTGCGGGGTGGTGCTGTGCGGGGTGGTGCTGTGCGGCGGCGAGTGAGGGTGACGGAGTTATCCACAACCGGGAAGTAATCCCCGGGAATTGAACAAGATCATCGCGAGTGGGGTGAACTGCCCCATTCTCGGCGCATGGCACTTCGATCACGTCCCCGCACAGTGCATCCCACAAGCGGTCCGGGCCGGGGCCCGGGCTCCGACAGCCGCACGCGCGACCGCCCGCGGCGCTCAGGGGAGCACACCCGACGGCACCGACGGAGCACTGCGGCCCCCACGCTGCGGCTGCGCGCCGAGAACCTCTTCGCGGAAGCGGCCGAGGTGCGGCGCGAGTTGGGGAGTGTGCCGCCGGGAGAGAGCTCGGGCACGGTCCGGCCGCCGGCGGGTACTACGACGGGCACCGGGTCGGGCGGCCCGCACGCACCGGCCCCCGTGGCCCCGCACCCGCCGCCCCCGGTAGCAGCCCCGCACCCCTCGGCCCCGGTGGAAGCATTCCGGGCAAACCAGTCCTCAGCGGCTGCCCCCGCCCACCCGCCGCGAGACGCCGATGTCCTCGTAGCCCCCGTGCCCCGGGCGACGAGCGGTACCGCGACGAGTGGTATCTGGCGGGAGCGGATCGGGCCGGCCGTGCGTGGGCGGCTGCCGCTGTGGCTGCAGTCGCGGTGCGGGCTGGAACGCAGGAGCGTGGCCGCGTTGAGTGTGCTGCTCGTGATGGCGGTCGTCCTGGCCGTGCAGCACTTCTGGACCGGCCGGACGCAGCCGGTGCGGCCACCCGAGGCGATGCGGGCGTCCGCGCCCTACGCGGCGGCGGGCGCGCGGCATGCCGACCGGCCCAGGGAGCCCGGGGTTTCGAGCGAACCGGAGCCGACGGGGACCGGAGGCATCGGCGCGAAGGACGGCACCGGCGGGACGGACAGGAATGGTGAGACGAACGGTGCGACGGTCGTCGTGGACGTCGGTGGCAAGGTACGCGAGCCAGGGCTGCAAAGGCTCCCGGCCGGATCCCGTGTCGCGGACGCGCTGCTGGCGGCGGGCGGGGTCCGCCCGGGCACGAACACCGACGCCCTCAACCGCGCCCGCCTCCTGGTGGACGGCGAGCAGATCGTGGTGGGCGGTCCGGCACCGGCACCGGGCGTGGCGCCCGCGGGAGGCATCACCGGCGGATCCGCGGCCGGAGCGGCACCCACCACCCCGGTCTCCCTCAGTACGGCGACCGTGGACCAGCTGGACGCGCTGCCCGGGGTCGGCCCGGTCCTGGCCCAGCACATCGTCGACTACCGCGCGCAGCACGGCGGGTTCCGCTCGGTCGATGAACTGCGCGAGGTCAACGGCATCGGCGAGCGCCGATTCGCCGACCTGCGGAAGCTGGTGCGGCCATGAGCCCGGGCGGCCCCGAGTGCACGAGCGTGCGGGGCGGGGCGAGGGGACGGCTCAGGAATCCGCGTGCCCCTGCCCCTGCCCCTGCCCCTGCCGGCCCGGATACGCATGCCACCGCGCCTAGCGGGCCGGGGGACCCGCATCCCCGGCAGGAGGGCCCCGCGGATCTACGGCTGGTGGCGCCCGCACTGGCCGCCTGGGGCGCGGCAGCCTGGGCTCTGGACGCTCCGGCCGAGTGGGTCACCGGTGCGGTGGCCGGTTGCCTGGTGGCGGCCGGTGCGCTCCTCGCGGTGCGCCCGGTGGGGGCGCGGGCGGCCCCTGGACACCGGCCATGGGGCTCGTGGTCCACGGTGTCCGTAGCCGCGGTGCTGCTCTGCCTCGCCGCCGCGGCGGCCTCCGCGGGGCTCCAGGGCGCGGACCTGCGACGGGGACCGGTCCCGGCGCTCGCACGGGAGCACGCCGGGGTGATCGCGGAGGTCCAGATCACCTCGGATCCGCGGCTCACCCGCCCAAGGATCACGGGAGATCACGCGACGCCGACCGCCGTGCTGTTCGAGGGCGAGGTCCGGCGCCTGCTCAGGGCGGACGGGAGTGAGGAGGCGACCAGAGCCCCGGTGCTGGTGCTGGTCGATGCGAGCCGTCACCCGATGACCGGCGCCCCCGGAGACAACGGGGCGCGGCCCGACCGGCTCGACCAGTCCGACCGGCCCGGCTGGACGGCCCTGCTGCCCTCCACGCGGGTGCGGGTGACCGCACGCCTGGCACCCCCGCTGACCGGTGGCGATCACGTCGCCGCGGTGCTGCGGGTACGGGGCGCGGGCCCGCCGGACGTGGTGGGCGAGCCGTCTCGGGCGCAGCGCTGGGCGGGGCGGTTGCGTGCCGCGCTGCGGGAGGCGACCGAGGGGCTGGACCCGGACGCGAGGGCCCTGCTGCCGGGACTGGTCGTCGGGGACACCTCGCGGGTCACTGCCGAGCTGGACGACGCCTTCAAACAGACCGATCTCGCGCATCTGCTGGCGGTCAGCGGGGGCAACTTCACTCTTCTGCTGGCCGTGTTCGCCGGACCTGCCGGTCTGGCGCGGCGCGCGGAGCGCCGGGGGCTGGCACCGAGGCTCGGCATCTCGCTGCGGGGGACGGCGCTGCTCGGTGGAGCGCTCACGCTCGGGTTCGTGGTCGTGTGCCGCCCCGATCCCAGTGTGCTGCGCGCCGCGGTCTGTGGAGCCGTCGCACTGCTGGCCCTGGCGACCGGGCGCCGCAGATCCCTCATCCCGGCGCTGGCCACGGCGGTCCTGCTGCTGGTGTCGTACGACCCCTGGCTCGCGCGGAGCTACGGCTTCCTGCTGTCCGTGCTGGCCACGGCCGCCCTGCTCACCGTCGCCCCGCGGTGGAGCGAGGCGCTGCGACGGCGCCGGGTGCCCGGGCGACTGGCCGAGGCGCTGGCCGCCGCGGCCGCGGCCCAGGCGCTGTGTGCGCCGGTGGTCGCGGTGCTGTCGGCGCGGGTGAGCCTGGTCGCCGTCCCGTGCAACCTGCTCGCCGAGTTCGCCGTGGCACCGGCCACCGTGCTGGGGTTCGCCGCGCTGGCGGCGGCGCCCGTGGCCATACCGGTCGCCACGGGCCTGGCTTGGTGCGCGAGTTGGCCTGCCGAGTGGATCGCCGGTGTCGCGCGTACGGGGGCGTCGCTGCCGGGGAGCGGTGTGGACTGGCCGGGTACGTGGACGGGGGCGCTGCTGCTGGCGGCGGCGACCGCTGCCGTGGTTTTGCTCGGCCGCCGCCTGCTGAGGAGCCCCTGGTCGGCCGGTGGCTGCGTCCTGCTCCTGCTGCTGGTGGTGGTGCGGCCGCCGCCGCTGCTCCGGGTGATCACGGGGTGGCCGCCGCCGGGCTGGCGGTTCGCGATGTGCGATGTGGGACAGGGGGACGCGACCGTGCTCGCGGCGGGCGAGGGCACGGCGGTGGTCGTGGACGCGGGTCCCGATCCGGTGCTGGTCGACCGGTGCCTGACTCGGCTAGGCGTCTCCCGCATCCCGCTCCTCGTGCTGACCCACTTCCACGCCGATCATGTGGCGGGGCTCCCGGGAGTGCTCAGCGGGCGTGAGGTGGGGGCGATCGAGACGACCGGGTTCCAGGAGCCGCCGGAGCAGGCCGCCTTTGTGCGCGTCCAGGCTGCGGCCCGGCACATTCCGGTGACGCGAGCCGTGGCCGGGGAGAGCCGCCGTACCGGAGCGCTCGACTGGCGGGTGCTGTGGCCGCTGCCGGACCCGGTTCCGTCCCCGGACGGCCCGAACGATGCGAGCGTGGCCCTGTCCGTGCGGTCGGCGGGCCTGACCCTGCTCCTGCTCGGCGATCTCGAACCCCCGGCTCAGGAGGCGCTGTTGAGAACGCCGGCCGGTGCCGCGCTGGGCCCCGTGGACGTCCTGAAAGTCGCCCACCACGGCTCGGCCTACCAGGATCCGGACCTGCTGCGGAAGGTGGTGCCGAGACTCGCGCTCATCTCTTGCGGGAGGGGCAATCCGTATGGCCACCCGGCTGCCACCACGGTCGCGGCCCTGCGCGCGGAGGGTGCGCTCGTGCTGCGTACGGACGAGGACGGGGCGATCGCCGTGGTCGGTGCGGGCGAGGGGCTTGGCGTGGCGAGAGACTGAGGTCATGAATTCCGCACAGGTTGACGCCTACCTCCGCAGGATCGGCGCGGAGCATCCCGCCTGGCCCACCGTCGATGTGCTGCGCGAGCTGCATCTGCGGCATCTGCAGGCCGTGCCGTTCGAGAACCTCTCGATCCACCTCGGTGAGGAGATCGTGCTGGAGGAGAAGCCGCTGCTCGACAAGATCGTGAGGAGGCGCAGGGGCGGCTTCTGCTACGAACTCAACGGGGCGTTCGCACTGTTGCTCAAGGCGCTCGGCTTCGACGTCACCCTGCTGGCCGCGCGCGTGTACGGGAAGGAGGGGCGGCTCGGGGTGCCGTACGACCATCTCGCACTGCTGGTGCGGACGGTGGACGGAGGCGACTGGCTGACGGATGTCGGGTTCGGCGCGCACAGCCACTTTCCGCTGGCGCTGGGGGAGCGGGGCGAGCAGCGGGATCCGGCCGGTGTCTTCCGCGTGGTCGAGGCCGGGGCGGACGCCGCCGGGGTGCACGGCGGCGGCGGGTCGGCCGAGGTCGAGGACCTGGACGTGCTGATGGAGGGCAAGCCGCAGTACCGGCTGGAGCTGCGGCCGAGGGTGCTCGGTGACTTCAGGATCGGGGCCTGGTGGAACAGCACATCGCCGGTCTCCCACTTCGTGCGGTCCCTGGTGTGCTCCCGGGTCACCGAGGGCGGGGGACGGGTCACGCTCAGCGGCAGCCGGCTCACGGTGACGCCCCGCGGCGGGGAGAAGGAGGTGTCGGAGCTGGCGGACGACAAGGAGGTGCTGGAGGCCTACCGGGAGAGGTTCGGCATCGAGCTGGACCGGGTGCCCGCGGTCCGCGGCGGCGGTGCGGAAGTCTGAGCGCGGGGCGTGTCGCGCGTATCGGACAATGACGTCGTGAACGATGTGAGACATGTGCTGGTACTGCCCGACCGCGGAGCCGCGGAAGAGGCGGCGGAGGCACTGGGGGAGCGGTTCGAGCTCGATGAGGAACCGCGGATCGTGAGGGACGCGCTGGCCGGGGAGGACGACGCGGAGGACGCGCAGTGGCTGGTGGTGCTGCGGGACGAGGAGGAGCTTCTCGACGCGCGGGAGCTGGACTCGTTCGCGGAGGAGTGGGACGGCTGGCGGGAGGAGCCGTGATCCGGCGGGGCGGCCGTGGGGGTCCCACGGCACGGCCTCGTTGTCAGTGCAGCGTGGGATGCTTTGCGTGATGGCCAAGAATTCCACGAACGACGACATCCTCGCTCCCGTCACCCTTGCCGTGGGCCAGGAGGACCTCCTGCTCGACCGCGCCGTGCAGGAGGTGGTGGCCGCCGCCCGGGCCGCCGACGCCGACACGGACGTACGGGACCTGACCTCGGATCAGCTGCAGCCGGGCACGCTCGCGGAGCTGACCAGTCCGTCGCTCTTCGCCGAGCGCAAGGTCGTGGTCGTGCGCAACGCTCAGGACCTGTCGGCGGACACCGTCAAGGAACTGAAGGGGTACTTCGCCTCACCCGCGGAGGAGATCACCCTCGTGCTGCTGCACGCGGGCGGCGCCAAGGGCAAGGGGCTGCTCGATGCCGCGCGCAAGGCGGGGGCGCGGGAGGTGGCCTGCCCGAAGATGACCAAGCCGGCGGACCGGCTGGCTTTCGTGCGCGCGGAGTTCCGGACTCGGGGCCGTTCGGCGACGCCCGAGGCGTGCCAGGCGCTGGTCGACGCGATCGGCAGCGATCTGCGAGAGCTGGCCTCGGCGGTGTCGCAGCTCATCGCGGACGTCGAGAAGACGATCGACGAGGCGGTCGTCGGGCGGTATTACACCGGGCGGGCCGAGGCGTCGAGCTTCACGGTGGCGGACCGCGCGGTCGAAGGACGCGCGGCGGAGGCACTGGAGGCGCTGCGCTGGTCCCTGGCGACGGGCGTGGCCCCGGTGCTGATCACGAGCGCGCTCGCACAGGGCGTACGGGCGATCGGCAAGCTGTCCTCGGCCCGCGGCGGACGCCCGGCGGACCTGGCCAGGGAGCTGGGCATGCCGCCGTGGAAGATCGACCGGGTGCGCCAGCAGATGCGGGGCTGGACCCCGGAAGGTGTGGCCGTGGCCCTGCGAGCGGTGGCCGAGGCCGACGCGGGCGTGAAGGGCGGTGGGGACGACCCCGGGTACGCCCTGGAAAAGGCGGTGGTGACCATCGCCCGAGCGGCACGTTCGAGAGGCCGGGGCTGAGGGTCGCCCCGTGGGTGGCGCTGAGCTCCGGCAGACACACCGAAGGCCCCGTCGCCCGTCCTGGGGAAGGACAGGCACCGGGGCCTTCGGTTCAAGCTCTTGGGTCCGTGCCCGCGTGGCGAACGCAGGCCGCGCACGGACCCGGGTGCCGGGTGGGAGCGGATGAGAGAGGGCCCGCTCGGTTCCTCCCGGCGTCAAATCAAGTGTCAGCCCTTGAGGGACGCGACCTTCGAAGCAAGCGCCGACTTCTTGTTGGCGGCCTGGTTCTTGTGGATGACGCCCTTCGAGACGGCCTTGTCGAGCTGACGCGCGGCGGCGCGCTGGTACTCGGTGGCCTTCTCGGCGTCACCCGCGGCAGCGGCCTCGCGAGCCTTGCGGATCGCGGTCTTGAGCGAGGACTTGACGGCCTTGTTGCGAAGGCGCGCCTTCTCGTTCGTCTTGTTCCGCTTGATCTGGGACTTGATGTTCGCCACGAATGAGCCTTTACAGGTTCAGGCACGCAGGACGACGGGACGTCCCACGCGCCGGTGATTTCTTGAAGACGTACCTCGCGCCGAGAGGGCATGAAGCACAGCCACCCAGGCTACCAGTCACTCTGGGGCCCGCCCAAACCCGTCGCAGCCTCCCGCCCGTGGGACCATGGAGGCTACGTATAGATCCGACCCGAGACCGCAGACAGTGCGGACGCCTCAAGAATCAGGACCCTGCGTGCCCGCGATCCCTAGCCATGTGCCCGAACCGAGCCGTACCGACCCGGCTCTGATCCGCAATTTCTGCATCATCGCGCACATCGACCACGGCAAGTCCACGCTCGCCGACCGCATGCTTCAGCTGACCGGCGTCGTCGAGCAGCGACAGATGCGCGCTCAGTACCTCGACCGCATGGACATCGAGCGCGAGCGCGGCATCACGATCAAGTCTCAGGCGGTGCGTCTGCCGTGGGCTCCCACCCATGATCCGGGCAACACGCACATCCTCAATATGATCGACACCCCGGGGCACGTCGACTTCACGTACGAGGTCTCGCGGTCGCTCGCCGCCTGCGAGGGGACGGTCCTCCTCGTGGACGCCGCCCAGGGCATCGAGGCCCAGACCCTCGCGAACCTCTACCTCGCGATGGAGAACGACCTCACGATCATCCCCGTGCTCAACAAGATCGACCTGCCGGCCGCGCAGCCCGAGAAGTTCGCCGAGGAGCTGGCCAACCTCGTCGGGTGCGAGCCCGGCGACGTCCTCAGGGTCTCCGCCAAGACGGGCCTGGGCGTCGAGGCGCTGCTCGACAAGGTCGTGGAGCAGTTCCCGGCGCCGGTCGGCGTCGCGGACGCACCCGCCCGCGCGATGATCTTCGACTCCGTGTACGACTCCTACCGGGGCGTGGTCACGTACGTCCGTGTCGTGGACGGCCAGCTCAACAAGCGCGAGCGCATCAAGATGATGTCCACCGGCGCCACCCATGAGTTGCTGGAGATCGGCGTCAGTTCGCCCGAGATGCTCCCGGCCGACGGGCTCGGCGTCGGCGAGGTGGGCTACCTCATCACCGGCGTGAAGGACGTCCGTCAGTCCAAGGTCGGTGACACGATCACCAGCCAGGTCAAGGGCGCCACCGAGGCCCTCGGCGGTTACAAGGACCCGAAGCCGATGGTGTTCTCGGGCCTCTACCCGCTCGACGGCTCCGACTACCCCGACCTGCGCGAGGCCCTCGACAAGCTCCAGCTCAACGACGCCGCGCTCGTATACGAGCCGGAGACGTCCGCCGCCCTCGGCTTCGGCTTCCGTGTCGGCTTCCTCGGCCTGCTCCACCTGGACGTGGTCCGCGAGCGGCTGGAGCGCGAGTTCGGGCTCGACCTGATCGCCACCGCCCCCAACGTGGTCTATCGCGTGATCATGGAGGACGGCGAGGAGTGCACGGTCACCAACCCGAGCGAGTTCCCCGAGGGCAAGCTCGCCGAGGTGTACGAGCCGGTGGTGCGGGCCACCATCCTCGCGCCCACCGAGTTCATCGGCGCGATCATGGAGCTGTGCCAGACCCGTCGCGGCACCCTGCTCGGCATGGACTATCTGTCCGAGGACCGGGTCGAGATCCGTTACACCCTGCCCCTCGCGGAGATCGTCTTCGACTTCTTCGACCAGCTGAAGTCCAAGACCCGCGGCTACGCCTCGCTCGACTACGAGCCCACCGGCGAGCAGAGCAGCTCCCTGGTCAAGGTGGACATCCTGCTCCACGGCGACAAGGTGGACGCGTTCTCCGCGATCACCCACAAGGACCAGGCGTACGCGTACGGCGTCCGGCTCGTCGCCAAGCTGAAGGAACTCATCCCGCGGCAGAGCTTCGAGGTGCCGGTGCAGGCCGCCGTCGGCTCCCGTGTGATCGCCCGCGAGACCATCCGCGCCATCCGCAAGGACGTCCTCGCCAAGTGCTACGGCGGTGACATCTCCCGTAAGCGGAAGCTGCTGGAGAAGCAGAAGGAAGGCAAGAAGCGGATGAAGATGGTGGGTTCCGTGGAGGTTCCCCAGGAAGCGTTCATCGCGGTGCTGTCCAGTGATGACAGTGCGGGGTCGGCCAAGGGCAAGAAGTAACCGCCGTTGCGCGGATCGCCCAGGAAAACCGGGCGGAACGGGGGCTCGTCGTGCGAAAGCGCGACGGGCCCCCGTGCGCAAGGCGGTCGCTTTGTGTGAGAAGTGACAGGCCATGGCCCCTTACGTACCGGCCGGTCGGGCTCTACTCTGATCCCGGCTCTGTGGTTACTCGTGAGTTAAACAAACGCTCGCGGGTGCCACCAGTTGCATTGGTCCTGCAGTCGGCCGTAGGCAGTCGGCAGTCAGTGGTCAACAGCCGGCGGGCAGGCAGTCGGCCGGCAGTCAGCCGGTCGGCAGCACCGAGCCGTCGCAGGAAGCGCAACCGGAGCCACACGAGTCAGGCACCGCAAGAAGCACCGTAAGAACCACCGCAGAATCACCGCACAGCCATCGCAAGAGCCACCGCATTGAGCCAGCAGCCATGAGCCAGCCGCACCGTCGCGGGCCACGGAGGATGTCGTGAGCGACACACAGACCTTGATCGAGAACCGTCCGCCGTCCGTTGCGGCCCTCTTTCTGGAGCGCGTGGCGGCCACGCCGGACGGCGAGGCCTATCGGTACCCCGTGCCTCCCGCCTCCGGTCAGGGCCCCGACGAGTGGAAGTCGCTGAGCTGGGGCCAGGCCGCTACGAGGGTCTTCGCCATCGCGGCCGGGCTGATCGAGCTCGGAATCCGGCCGGAGCAGCGGGTGGCGCTCTCCTCCTCGACGCGGGTCGAATGGATCCTCGCCGACCTCGGCATCATGTGCGCCGGTGCGGCCAACACGACGATCTACCCGCAGACGAACGCCGACGAGTCGGCCTTCATCCTCTCCGACTCCGAGAGCCGGGTACTCATCGCGGAGAACGCCGCGCAACTGGCCAAGGCGCGGGAGAAGCGCGCCGAGCTGCCCGAGCTGGCCCATGTCGTGGTGATCGACCCCGAAGGCGCGGAGACCGGCGACGACGGCTGGGTGCTGACCCTCGCCGAACTGGAGGCCCGCGGCGCCGCCTACCTGGAGAAGCACTCCGGTGCCGTGAAGGAACGCGTCGCGGCGCTCACCAAGGACCAGCTCGCCACCCTCATCTACACCTCCGGCACCACCGGCCGCCCCAAGGGAGTGCGCCTGCCGCACGACAACTGGGCGTACATGGCGAAGGCGATCGCCGCCACCGGGATGGTCGGCAGCGACGACGTGCAGTACCTGTGGCTGCCGCTCGCGCACGTCTTCGGCAAGGTGCTCACCTCCGGCCAGATCGAGGTGGGTCACGTCACCGCCGTGGACGGCCGCGTCGACAAGATCATCGAGAACCTTCCGGTCGTCCAGCCGACGTACATGGCGTCCGTGCCGCGCATCTTCGAGAAGGTCTACAACGGGGTCGCGGCCAAGGCCCGGGCCGGCGGTGGGGCCAAGTACAAGATCTTCCAGTGGGCGGCCGAGGTCGCACGCGAGTACGCGAAGGTCTCGCAGGACAACTTCCGCCGCACCGGCACCGCCGCCGTGCCCTTCGGCCTCGCCGCCAAGCACAAGGTGGCGGACGCGCTCGTCTACGCCAAGATCCGTGAGGCGTTCGGCGGCAACCTGCGCGCCTGTGTCTCCGGCTCCGCCGCCCTCGCCCCCGAGATCGGATACTTCTTCGCGGGTGCCGGCATCCACATCCTGGAGGGCTACGGCCTCACCGAGTCCTCCGCGGCCTCCTTCGTGAACCCGGGCGAGGCGTACCGCACGGGCACGGTCGGCAAGCCGCTGCCCGGCACCGAGGTGCGCATCGCGGACGACGGCGAGATCCTGCTGCGCGGCCCCGGCATCATGGAGGGCTACCACGGGCTGCCGGACAAGACCGCCGAGGTGCTGGAGGCGGACGGCTGGTTCCACACCGGTGACATCGGCGAGCTGTCGCCCGACGGGTACCTGCGCATCACCGACCGCAAGAAGGACCTCATCAAGACCTCCGGCGGCAAGTACGTCTCGCCCGCCGAGGTCGAGGGCCAGTTCAAGGCGATCTGCCCGTACGTCTCCAACATCCTCGTGCACGGCGCCGACCGGAACTTCTGCAGCGCGCTCATCGCGCTGGACGAGGTGTCCATCCTGGAGTGGGCGCAGGAGAACGGTCTCGGCGGCAAGCCGTACGCAGATGTCGTCGCCGCTCCCGCCACGGTCGAGCTGATCGAGGGCTATGTGAAGAAGCTCAACGAGGGCCTCCAGCGCTGGCAGACCATCAAGAAGTTCCGGCTGCTCCCGCGCGACCTGGATGTGGAGCACGGGGAGATCACGCCGAGCCTGAAGCTGAAGCGGCCGGTCGTCGAGCGGGCGTACAAGCACCTGATCGACGAGATGTACGAAGGTGCGCTCGAAGCCTGAGATGCCGGGCAAGCCTGCGAGGCGGGCAAAGGCAGGTAAAGACAAGTAAGGGCGAGTGAAAATCGCGACCGGAGCCGCGGGGCCTTGCGAGGCGTCCCGCGGCTTTCCGGTGTCCGGGCGGTCATCGAACCCGGCGGCCATTGGACCGGGTCCGGTCGAAACCGTCCGTCTTCGAACACTTCCGTAGCACTGTTCCCGCCCATGACCGCCCACTTCGGTAACTCGGCGCTTATAGGCGTGCCCGGTCTGTCACTCTGTCGGCAACGCGAGAGGTGCATCCGTCCGAGCTGTCCGGGAGCTGTCCATGGGGGCCATTCCTACGCAACGGGAGACCGGCTCCCCTGCCCCCGACCCGTCCGGGCGGGACGGCACCGGCCTGACGCCGCCCGGGGACGCCGGTCTGCGCACCGCGGTCCGCACGACGCTGCCCTCGGGCCCGCTCGCGGCCGGCGCCGCCCGCCGGTTCGTGCAGGCGGCGCTCACCGAGTGGGCCCGGATGGCCGAGCCCGACACCTTCACGGAGCGCCTGGCCGACGACGCCCTGGTGGTCGTCAGCGAACTCGTCACCAACGCCGTCGTGCACGCGGGCACCGACATCGAGCTGGCCTGCCGCCTCAAGGACGCGGAGGACGATCCGCCCGGACTCGTCGTGGAGGTCTGCGACCACCACCCCTCCCGCGCGGTGCGCGACGACGGCGCCGAGCACCCCGAACGCCCCTACGGCTATGGCATGCCCGAGTACGGGCGCGGACTGCGGCTCGTCTCCTCGCTCGTCACCACCTGGGGGATCACCTACCGCACCGGCACCAAGACCGTCTGGGCGCGGCTGCCGCTCGACGGTGCCTTCGACGACACCCCCCGCCACGCCACCCGCCACGATGCCCGTCACGATGCCTTCCACGACGGCTTCGACGGCGAGGGCGGACTGCTCGACGGCGAGGACGGAGTGGAGGCGTCGGGCGCCGCCGACGGCGTCGTGGGGGCCGGTCCGGGCGCGGCCGCACAGGCGGCCCGCGGACCACGCGACCAGGACTGGCGGGGCCGCGGCGCCCTCTCCTTCCTCGCCGAGGCCTCCGACCTGCTCGCCGGACAGCTGGACGAGGACCTGGTGGCCGCCCTCACCGGACAGCTCCTCGTGCCGCGCCTCGCCGACTGGTGCGCGGTCTGGCTGGAGGACGAGGCGAGCGGCTGGCGCGGCCCCGAGGCGGCGTTCGCCCCCGGACCCAGGCTCGCCCGGGTCTGGCACGGCAGCGAGAACCGCATCGAGGAACTGCGCCGAGCACTGGAGAAGGACCCGCCCCGGCTGCCCGAGTCGGTGCGTTCCAGGCCCGTGCCCCTGCCCTGGCCCGGCGAGGCCCTGGGGCCCAGGGGCGCGACCGGCACGGCGCTCGCGTACCGGCTCATCGCCGGGGGCCGGCCGCTGGGCACGCTGGTCATCGGGCGCGCCGGGCTGCAGTGCTTCCCCGATGAGGTCACCGGACTCGTCGAGGACCTCAGCCGCCGGGTGGCGCTGGCCATCGGGGCGGCCCGGCAGTACGGGCGCCAGGCCACCATCAGCCGTGTGCTCCAGAGGGGGCTGCTGCCCGGCGCGGTCGCCGAGATCCCGGGGGTGAGCAGCGCACTTGTGTACGAGCCCTGCGACAAGGGCGGTCCGAGCGGCGACTTCTACGACATCTTCCCGGCCGGCCCCGGGCGCTGGTGCTTCGCGCTGGGCGACGTGCAGGGCAAGGGGCCGGAGGCGGCGGTCGTGATCGGACTGGCCCGGCCCTGGCTGCGGCTGCTTGCCCGTGAGGGCTACGCGGTCCCCGAGGTACTGGACCGCCTCAACCAGCTCCTGCTGGACGACGCCACGGAAGCCTCGGACGCGGCGGCGCGGGCGCTGGTCTCGGCGGGCGCGCCGGTGCCGGTCGCCGACGAAGGCCCGCAGGCCCGCTTCCTCTCCCTCCTCTACGGAGAACTGGTCCCCTTCGAGGGCGGAGCCCGCTGCACGCTCGCTTCCGCCGGGCATCCGCTGCCGCTGTTACTGGGCCCGGACGGGGGCGTACGCGCCGTCGTCCGGTCGCAGACGCTCCTCGGGGTCATCGAGGACGTGGCCTACACCAGTGAGACGTTCGACCTCCACCTCGGCGACACGCTGCTGTGCGTCACGGACGGCGTGACCGAGCGGCGCTGCGGCTCGCGCCAGTTCGACGACGGCGACGGGCTCGCGGTGGCCCTTTCCGACTGCGCCGGGCTGAACGCGCAGCTGATCGCGGAGCGGATCAGGGGACTGGTGCACGGCTTCGGGGCGAAGCCGCCGGAGGACGACCTGGCGCTGCTGGTGCTCCAGGCGGAGTGAGCTAGGCGACCGCGGCGGGCAAGGTGAGCAGTCCCGGCGGTACGGGACAATGGAGGACATGCCTTCCGCACTCCCCGACGGCGAACCCGTCCCCCACGACGGAGCGCTGCCGGCGCACGCCCTGGCCGGGGCCGCCGAGCGCCCTCTCGGCTTCTACCTCCACGTGCCGTACTGCGCCACGCGCTGCGGCTACTGCGACTTCAACACCTACACGGCGACGGAGCTGCGTGGGACGGGCGGGGTGCTGGCGTCCCGGGACAACTACGCGGGGACCCTGACCGACGAGGTCCGGCTGGCCCGCAAGGTACTGGGCGACGACCCGCGCGAGGTGCGCACGGTGTTCGTCGGCGGCGGTACGCCCACCCTGCTGGCCGCCGACGATCTCGTACGGATGCTGGGAGCCGTCCGCGACGAGTTCGGCCTCGCCGCGGACGCGGAGGTCACGACCGAGGCGAACCCGGAGTCGGTGGACGAGCGCTATCTGGCCGCACTCCGGGAGGGCGGCTTCAACCGGATCTCCTTCGGTATGCAGAGCGCGCGCCCGCACGTCCTGAAGATCCTGGACCGCACCCACACCCCGGGCCGCCCCGAGGCCTGCGTGGCCGAGGCGCGTGCGGCGGGCTTCGAGCACGTGAACCTGGACCTGATCTACGGCACCCCGGGGGAGTCGGACGACGACTGGCGGGCCTCGCTCGAGGCGGCGCTCGGTGCGGGTCCTGACCACATCTCGGCGTACGCGCTGATCGTGGAGGAGGGCACGCAGCTCGCCCGCCGTATCCGCCGGGGCGAGATACCGATGACGGACGACGACGTCCACGCGGACCGCTATCTGATCGCCGACGAGGTGCTGGGCGCGGCGGGCTACGACTGGTACGAGGTCTCCAACTGGTCCACGTCCGAGCCGGCGCGCTGCCTGCACAACGAGCTGTACTGGCGCGGCGCCGACTGGTGGGGCGCGGGCCCCGGCGCCCACAGCCATGTGGGCGGGGTCCGCTGGTGGAACGTGAAGCACCCTGGCGCGTACGCGGCGGCCCTGGCGGAGGGCCGCTCCCCGGGCGCGGGACGCGAGCTTCTCTCGGCGGAGGACCGCCGGGTGGAACGCGTCCTGCTGGAGCTGCGGCTGAGGGAGGGCGCGCCCCTGTCCCTGCTGAAGGAGCGGGGGCTCGCGGCATCCCGGCGGGCACTGTCGGAGGGCCTGCTCGAGCAGGGACCGTACGAGGAGGGACGTGCGGTGCTGACGCTGCGCGGGCGGCTGCTGGCGGACGCCGTGGTGCGGGACCTGGTGGATTGATTCACTGCGGTGAGTGAATCGATGCGGAAGGCCGGTTCGGTACCTAACCTGATTCGTAGGCTGCCGCCGTAATTGCACGGTGGCGGCAAACCGGAGGGCTGCGGAGATGACCGCTGTGGACGACCGACCGATGACCACCGGCATGGCGAAGATCTTCGAGGAGCTCGAGCCTCCAGAGGGCGTCAAGATGGAGCTTCTCCGGGGGGTAATCGGCTACCGCAGCCAGGAGATCATCCCGTTCGGAGACCCGTTGCCGTTGAAGGCTCTGGGACTCGAACTCGACACCAGCGAGTTCGGGACTCTGCCCGGCGTCAAACCCCACCGCTACCCGTGACGAAGTCGATCAGTTCCTCCACTCTCCCCAGCAGCGCCGGTTCCAGGTCCTTGTAGGACCCCACCCGGGACAGGATCCGCTGCCACGCCTCGCCCGTGTTCTCCGGCCAGCCCAGTGCGCGGCACACGCCCTTCTTCCAGTCCTCGCCGTGCGGGACGCGCGGCCACCCGCCGATGCCGAGGGACGACGGCTTCACGGCCTCCCAGATGTCGATGTACGGGTGGCCCACCACCAGAGCGTGCTCGCTCGTCACCGACTGCGCGATCCTCCACTCCTTGGTGCCGGGGACCAGATGGTCCACCAGGACGCCGAGGCGGGCGTCGGGGCCGGGGGAGAAGGACTCCACGATCGAGGGCAGGTCGTCCACGCCCTCCAGGTACTCGACCACCACTCCCTCGATGCGCAGGTCGTCGCCCCACACCCGCTCGACCAGTTCCGCGTCGTGGCGTCCCTCGACATAGATACGGCCCGCACGGGCCACCCGCGCCCGCGCGCCCGGGACGGCCACCGAACCCGACGCCGTGCGCGTGGGACGGGCCGGGGCGGCCGAGGGGCGGACCAGGGTCACCACCCTGCCCTCGAGCAGGAAACCCCGTGGCTGAAGCGGGAAGACGCGGTGCTTGCCGAAGCGGTCCTCCAGCGTCACCGTGCCCGCCTCGCAGCGGATCACCGCGCCGCAGAAGCCGGTCCCCGGCTCCTCCACCACCAGACCGGGCTCCGCCGGGACCTCCGGCACGGGCTGGGGCTTCTTCCACGGAGGGGTCAGATCCGGCGAGTACTGGCGCATTCGGATGACGATAGGAGAAGGCGTTCGCCCGGTTCTACGACACGCCGAAACGCGCGGCCAGTTCATCGCGCTGTGCACGCACGAACGCGGCGTCCACGACCGCACCGTGACCGGGCACGTACAGCGCGTCCTCCCCGCCCAGTTCCAGCAGCCGGTCCAGCGCCGCCGGCCACTGCGCGGGCACCGCGTCCGGGCCCGCCTGCGGCTCCCCGGACTCCTCCACCAGGTCCCCGCAGAACACCACCTCCCGCTCCCCTGGGACGAGGACCACCAGATCGTGGGCCGTATGACCGGGGCCCACGTTCGCCAGCAGCACCCGCACCCCGCCCAGGTCCAGCGTCCACTCGCCCGAGACCAGATGGTCCGGAGCGGACAGCGCGCCCGCGGCGTCGGTCGCCTCCCGCGGGTCCAGGCCGTACCGCACCCCGTCCGCGGCCAGTTCGGCACGCTCATGGGCGAACACCGTCTCGACGCCCACCGCGCCGAACACCTCCGCGCCCGGGAACGAGGCCGCCCCGAAGACATGGTCGAAGTGCGGGTGCGTGAGCGCGAGATGCGTCACATCCCGGTCCCCGCCCAGGGGAGCGAGCAGCAGGCGCGCCTCGGCACGCAGCCGCGCGCCCTCGCCGAGGCTCGACCCCGCGTCGACCAGAAGCGCCGAGTGCTCACCCGCGACCAGCCCCGCCGTGCAGTCCCAGACCGGGAGCCGCCTGCGCCCCGCCCGCGGTCCGAGCGCCTCCCAGCCGGTCCCTTCCCACAACTGTCCCGACTCCGTCATGCCCCGACGCTATCGGCAGTCGCCCGGCCGCCGGGCCTGGAAGGACACGCCGGGACAGGTCGGTACACGTCGGTACGGCGCAGTCGCCCGCCCTTGCCGGGGGCGTACCCGCCCGCCGTACACTGACTCCGGGATTGCTGGCACTCGGATGCGCGGAGTGCCAGGGGAAACGCCAACGGGGACGCAACGCTGGAGGTGCGCGCGATGCTCAGTGAACGCAGGCTCGAAGTGCTGCGCGCCATCGTCCAGGACTACGTCGGCACCGAGGAGCCGGTCGGCTCCAAGGCACTGACCGAGCGCCACAACCTCGGCGTCTCCCCCGCCACCGTCCGCAACGACATGGCCGTGCTGGAGGACGAGGGCTATATCGCCCAGCCGCACACCAGCGCCGGACGTATCCCCACGGACAAGGGCTACCGTCTCTTCGTGGACAAGCTCGCGGCCGTCAAGCCCATGAGCCCGCCCGAGCGACGCGCGATCCAGAACTTCCTGGAGGGCGCCGTCGACCTGGACGACGTCGTGGCGCGTACGGTGCGGCTGCTCGCGCAGCTCACCCGGCAGGTCGCCGTCGTGCAGTACCCGTCGCTGACCCGCTCGACGGTGCGGCACGTGGAGCTGCTGTCCATGGCGCCCGCGAGGGTGATGCTCGTGCTGATCACGGACACGGGACGGGTCGAGCAGCGCATGATCGACTGCCCGGCGCCGTTCGGAGAAACGTCTCTCGCGGATCTGCGCGCACGGCTCAACAGCCGTGTCGCGGGCCGCCGCTTCGCGGACGTTCCTCAGCTTGTGCAGGACCTTCCCGAGGCCTTCGAGGAGCCGGAGGACCGCGGCACGGTCGCGGTGGTGCTCTCCACCCTCCTGGAGACGCTCGTGGAGGAGACCGAGGAGCGGCTGATGATCGGCGGCACCGCCAATCTCACCCGTTTCGGACATGACTTCCCTCTCACGATCCGCCCCGTGCTGGAGGCACTTGAGGAGCAGGTCGTGCTCCTCAAGCTGCTGGGCGAGGCAAAGGATCCGGCCATGCGGGTGCGTATCGGCCATGAGAACGCGCATGAGGGACTCAACTCCACGTCCGTGGTCTCCGTGGGCTACGGTTCGGGCGGCGAAGCAGTAGCGAAACTCGGCGTGGTCGGACCGACCCGCATGGATTACCCGGGAACGATGGGAGCGGTACGAGCGGTGGCACGGTACGTCGGACAGATCCTGGCGGAGTCGTAAGTGGCCACGGACTACTACGCCGTGCTCGGCGTGCGCCGCGACGCGTCGCAGGAAGAGATCAAGAAGGCGTTCCGCCGGCTCGCGCGCGAGCTGCACCCGGACGTCAATCCCGATCCGAAGACGCAGGAGCGGTTCAAGGAGATCAACGCCGCGTACGAGGTGCTCTCGGACCCGCAGAAGAAGCAGGTCTACGACCTCGGCGGCGACCCGCTGTCCCAGGCGGGCGGCGGTGCGGGCGGCTTCGGCGCGGGCGGCTTCGGGAACTTCTCCGACATCATGGACGCGTTCTTCGGCACGGCGTCGCAGCGCGGACCGCGCTCGCGCACCCGCCGGGGCCAGGACGCCATGATCCGGCTGGAGATCGAGCTCGACGAGGCGGCCTTCGGTACGACGAAGGACATCCAGGTCGACACGGCCGTCGTCTGCAACACCTGCAACGGAGAGGGCGCCGCGCCCGGCACCTCCGCGCAGACCTGTGACATGTGCCGTGGCCGTGGTGAGGTGTCGCAGGTCACGCGGTCCTTCCTGGGCCAGGTCATGACGTCGCGGCCGTGTCCGCAGTGCCAGGGCTTCGGCACGATCGTCCCCAACCCGTGCCCGGAGTGCGCGGGCGACGGGCGCGTACGGTCCCGCCGTACGCTCACGGTCAAGATCCCGGCGGGTGTCGACAACGGCACGCGGATCCAGCTCGCGGGCGAGGGCGAGGTCGGCCCCGGCGGCGGCCCCGCCGGAGACCTGTACGTCGAGATCCACGAACTGCCGCACTCGATGTTCCAGCGCCGCGGCGACGACCTGCACTGCACGGTCACCATCCCCATGACGGCGGCGGCCCTCGGCACGAAGGTCCCGCTGGAGACGCTGGACGGCCTGGAGGAGGTCGACATCCGCCCCGGTACGCAGTCCGGGCAGTCGATCCCGATGCACGGCCGCGGTGTCACGCATCTGCGCGGCGGCGGCCGGGGCGACCTGATCGTGCATGTCGAGGTCCAGACCCCGACGAAGCTGGACCCCGAGCAGGAGCGCCTGCTCAGGGAACTGGCTGCACTGCGCGGCGAGGAACGGCCCCAGGGCCAGTTCCAGCCAGGGCAGCAGGGGTTGTTCTCGCGGTTGAAGGATGCGTTCAACGGGCGCTGATCGCGCTGGTGAGGGCGCGGTGGGCCCGGCCGGGGGTCCGGGGGTTGTCCCCCGGGCAGGCACAGTCAGCCAGGGCAGCAGGGGTTGTTCTCGCGGTTGAAGGATGCGTTCAACGGGCGCTGACGGAGCCCCTCACCCGTGAGGCCGTCCCCTGGAATAGGCCGGGGGACGGCTGGATTCGGACTTGTGCCGAGTACGTGACACGATGCGGTCATGTCCTCCGCACTGACCGATCTCCTCAGACATCCGATCGTGCAGGCCCCCATGGCGGGCGGCATCGCCGTGCCGCAGCTGGCCGCCGCCGTGTCCGAGGCCGGGGGACTGGGGTTTCTCGCCGCCGGTTACAAGACCGCCGACGGTATGTACCAGGAGATCAAGCAGGTGCGCGGACTCACGAGCCGCCCCTTCGGCGTGAACGTGTTCCTGCCGCAGCCGGAGTCCGCCGACCCGGCCGCCGTCGAGGTCTACGCCAACCAGCTGGCCGGCGAGGCCACCTGGTACGACACCGAACTGGGCGACCCGGACAGCGGGCGCGACGACGGCTACGACGTCAAGCTGGCCGTCCTGCTCGACAACCCGGTGCCGGCCGTCTCCTTCCACTTCGGGGTCCCCGCCCCGGAGATCCTGGAGTCCCTGCGGCGCGCGGGCACCGTCACCCTCGTCACGGCGACCACGGCCGACGAGGCGCTCGCGGTGCAGAACGCGGGTGCCGACGCCGTGATCGCGCAGGGCATCGAGGCCGGCGGCCACCAGGGCACCCACCGGGACATCCAGGAGAACGACGGGTCCGGTATCGGCCTGCTCACCCTCCTCGCCCAGATGCGCGAGACCGTGGAGATCCCGGTCGTGGCGGCGGGCGGCCTCATGCGCGGCAGCCAGATCGCCGCCGCACTCGCGGCGGGCGCGAGCGCGGCGCAGCTCGGCACCGCGTTCATCCCGACCCCCGAGTCCGGAGCCGCTCCCGTGTACAAGCGGGCACTGACCGACCCCTTGTTCGTCCGCACGGGCCTGACCCGTGCGTTCTCCGGGCGCCCGGCGCGCGCTCTGGTCAACCGGTTCATCCGGGAGCACGGACCCTACGCGCCCGCCGCGTACCCCGAGATCAACCACCTCACCTCGCCGGTGCGCAAGGCGGCGGCGAAGGCGGGCGACGCGCAGGGCATGGCGCTGTTCGCCGGGCAGGGGCACCGCCTGGTCCGTGAACTGCCGGCCGGACAGCTGGTGCAGGTGCTGGCGGCGGAACTGAAGGCCGCCACGACAGCGTTGTCGGCGGGAGGTGCCGGGCGATGACGGCTCCAGTGTTCATCGTGGACCGACTCGACGCCGTGGGGCCGGAGTTCGTGCTCGACGGACCCGAGGGGCGCCACGCCGTCTCCGTGAAGCGACTGCGGCCCGGCGAGGACGTGGTCCTGACCGATGGTCAGGGGCACTGGGCCGAGGGCGTGGTGAAGGCCGCCGAGGGCAAGGACCGGCTGGTGGTCATGGACCTGGAGGCCGTCCACGAGGAGCCGCCCGCGCCGGTGCGCATCACCGTCGTCCAGGCCCTGCCCAAGGGTGACCGGGGCGAACTCGCCGTGGAGACCATGACCGAGGTGGGCGTCGACGCGATAGTCCCCTGGGCGGCCTCCCGGTGCATCACCCAGTGGAAGGGCGACCGGGGGCTGAAGTCGCTGGGCAAGTGGCGGGCCACCGCCCGCGAGGCGGGCAAGCAGTCCCGCCGGGTGCGCTTCCCGGAGGTCGCGGACGCCGCGACGACCAAGCAGGTCGCAGCACTTGTGGCCGAGGCCGACTTCGCGGCCGTGCTGCACGAGAGCGGCGACGAACCGCTCGCGACCGTCGAACTCCCCGCCCAGGGCGAGATCGTGCTGATCGTCGGACCCGAGGGAGGCGTGTCCCCCGAGGAGCTGGCGCTGTTCGGGGAGGCGGGCGCGAGGCCGTTCCGCCTGGGGCGTACTGTCCTGCGTACATCGACCGCCGGCACCGCGGCGGCAGCGCTGCTGCTCGGCCGCACGGGCCGATGGTCCTGACCCACTGACCCACGAGGGGACGCCGTGGAACTCGCACAGATACGGCTGCTGGTCTCGGACTTCGCCGCGTGCTACCGCTTCTATGCCGAAGTCCTCGGTCTCAAGCCCCAGTCGGGGGCGGAGAACGGCCCGTACGAGAAGTTCAGTCCCAGCACCGGCTCGGCGGGTATCGCGCTCCAGGACCGGGCCATGATGGCCGGGATGCTCGGCGAACTGGGCGAGGCGGCGACGGGCCACCGCTCGATGGTGGTGCTGCGCCTGGACGATCTGGACGCGTACTGCGAGGAGATAGTGTCCCGGGGCGCGACGCTGCTGCACGGACCGGCCCCCATGACCGACCGTATGCGCGTCGCCCACCTCAAGGACCCGGAGGGCAACCTGGTGGAACTCCAGGAGTGGCTTCTGCTCCGCCCCTGACGGTCCGGGCGTCTGATACGACGTTCGCCGCGCATGCGTTTGATGGTGCACGCGAGCGCCCGGATGGCCGTATGCACTCTACCGTCATCGGCGAAGCGGTGGCACGATGCCCTCCATGGGGGCATTGAGGCGGATTTGGCGGAGGCCGAGAGTCCCGCGGCTCGCGGCGGTGACCGGGCTCGTGGCGGTCGGCGTCGGCGGAGCTGTCGCATGCCGGCCCGGTGACCTGAGTTCCGCGTCGGTGGCGTACACCACCGACCAGACGGCCACCCGGCAGCTCCAGCGGCAGCATGTGACGGTACGTTGGCTGAGCTGCACCGGCGAGTACGGCGACCAGCACTCCACGGCGGGACGGACGCCCGCCCCCGCCGTGAGCACCATCGTCACCGTCGACTGCCAGGGACAGACCGACGACGGCAAGGCCATCACCGTCAAGGGCCGGGTCACCCGGGCCGTCGACGGCAAATGCGTGCGCGGCGACGTCAGGGCCACCGTGGGCGGCAGACAGCTGTTCCACCTCAGCGGTCTGGGCGACTGCGGCGCCGGCACCCCGGTGCCGCCGGTGTCGTACCACTCGGTGAACCCGGGACAGCCGAATCCCACCGTCACGGTGACGGTCACCAGGACGATCTGGTGCCAGGGCGACCCCACCTGCTGGCCGGTCCAGGGCAAGTGACGCACGTGCCTCAGGCGTGGATATGGAGAAAAGCCCTGCCAGGGGCGGGGATCGCTGCTTAGGGTGATCTGGTGACTCAGTCCGTATCGAACGCGTACCTGAGGTTTCCGCACCCGCACGGCGAGTTGGTCGCCTTCACCGCCGAGGACGACGTCTGGGTCGCCCCGATCGACGGCGGCCGTGCCTGGCGGGTCAGCGCCGACAACGTTCCGGTGAACCATCCCCGCATCTCCCCGGACGGGACCACCGTAGCCTGGACCTCCACCCGCGACGGCGCACCCGAAGTGCATGTCGCCCCGATCGACGGCGGACCCGCCAAGCGCCTGACGTATTGGGGAAGTTGGAAGACCCAGGTACGCGGCTGGACCCCCGGTGGCGAGGTGCTCGCCCTCAGTACGGCCGGCCAGGCATCGCTGCGCCGCACCTGGGCCCGCGCCGTACCGCTCGACGGCGGACCGGCCACCACGCTGCCCTACGGGCCCGTCGGCGAGGTCGCCCACGGTCCGATGACGGTGCTGCTGTCCGCGACCATGGGCCGCGAGGCCGCCTCGTGGAAGCGCTACCGCGGCGGCACGGCGGGCAAGCTGTGGATCGACCGGGAGGGCGACGGGGAGTTCGTACGGCTGCACGAGGACTTGGACGGCAACATCGAGTACCCGGTGTGGGTCGGAACGGGGGAGGGGGGAGAGGAGCCGCGAACTCGGGGGCGCATCGCGTTCCTCTCCGACCACGAGGGCGTCGGGGCGCTGTACTCGTCGCTCGCCGACGGGTCCGACCTGCGGCGTCACACCCCGCTCGAGGAAGGCTTCTACGCCCGGCACGCCGCCACCGACGGCGCCCGGGTCGTGTACTCCCGCGCCGGTGAACTCTGGCTCCTCGACGACCTGGAGGGTGCGGAACCCCGGCGGCTGGACATCCGGCTCGGCGGGCAGCGCACCGACCTCCAGCCGTACCCCGTCAGCGCCTCCCGCTGGTTCGGCGCCGCCTCGCCCGACCACACCGGGCGCGGTAGCGCCGTCAGCGTGCGCGGAGCCGTCCACTGGGTCACGCATCGCTCGGGCCCCACCCGCGCGCTCGCCGCCGAGCAGGGCGTACGCGGCCGGCTGCCGCGCACCTTCCGCGCCGAGGGCGAGGAGTGGGTGGTGTGGGTGACGGACGCCGAGGGCGAGGACGCGCTCGAACTCGCGCCCGCCACCGGTCTGCTGCCCGGCTCCATTCCGCGACGACTGGCCGTGGGTCAGCTCGGTCGTGTGCTGGGCATGGCAGTGGCGCCCGACGGCGGCCGGATCGCGGTCGCCTCGCACGACGGGCGGGTGCTGCTGATCGAGCGGGACAGCGGTGAGGTGCGCGAGGTCGACCGCAGCGAGGACGGTGAGATCGGCGGACTGGTCTTCTCGCCGGACTCGGCGTGGCTGGCCTGGTCGCACCCGGGTCCGCGCCCGCTGGCCCAGCTCAAGCTCGCCAACACCACCGACCTGTCGGTGACGGAGGCGACCCCGCTCCGCTTCCGCGACTACTCGCCCGCGTTCACCCTGGACGGCAAGCACCTGGCGTTCCTCTCCGCCCGCTCCTTCGACCCCGTCTACGACGAACACGTCTTCGACCTGGCCTTCGTGGGCGGCGCGCGGCCGTACCTGATCACCCTCGCCGCCACGACCCCCTCGCCCTTCGGACCGCAGCGCCACGGCCGCCTCTTCGAGGCGCCTGAGAAGGACGAGACACCCGACAGCGAGGGCGTGCCCTCGACCCGGATCGACCTGGACGGGCTCGCCGACCGGATCGTGCCCTTCCCGGTCGAGGCCGCGCGCTACTCCGGGCTGCGCGCCGCCAAGGACGGGTTGCTGTGGCTGCGCCACCCGGTGCAGGGCGTGCTCGGCACGTCGCGCGCCACGCCCGACGACCCCGAGCCCAAGACCGAGCTGGAGCGCTACGACCTCGTCCAGCGACGCCTCGAACACCTCGCCGCCGACGCCGACCACTTCGCGGTCACCGGGGACGGCAAGCGGGCCCTGCTGTGGACCGACGGCAAGCTCAAGGTGGTGCCGAGCGACCGGCGCGCCCCGAACGACGACGACAGCGACGCGAACATCACCGTCGACCTGTCGCGGGTGCGGCAGACCGTCGATCCCGCGGCCGAGTGGCGGCAGATGTTCGACGAGACCGGCCGCATCATGCGGGACAACTTCTGGCGCCCGGACATGGGCGGGGTCGACTGGGACGGAGTCCTGGACCGGTACCGGCCGGTGCTCGAACGGGTGGCCACCCATGACGACCTCGTGGACCTCCTGTGGGAGGTGCACGGCGAGCTGGGCACCTCGCACGCGTACGTCACGCCGGGCGGCCACGGATCCGGCGCGGACCGGCGCCAGGGCCTGCTCGGCGCCGACATCTCCCGCCATGCCGACGGAAGTTGGCGCATCGACCGGGTGCTGCCCTCCGAGACGTCCGACCCCGACGCACGGGCGCCGCTGGCCGCGCCCGGCGTCGCCGTACGGGCAGGGGACGCGATCGTCGCGGTCGGTGGGCGGCCGGTGGACCCGGTAATGGGGCCCGCGCCGCTGCTGGTCGGCACGGCGGGTACACCGGTCGAGCTCACGGTCTCCCCGGCGGGCGGCGGCGAGCCGAGACACACCGTCGTCGTACCGATCGCGGACGAGGAGCCGCTCAGGTACCACGCGTGGGTGGCCGACCGGCGGGCCTATGTGCACGAGCGGTCCGGCGGGCGGCTCGGGTATGTGCATGTGCCGGACATGGTGGGCTCCGGCTGGGCGCAGCTCCACCGCGATCTGCGCGTCGAGGTCGCCCGGGACGGGCTGGTCGTGGACGTCCGGGAGAATCGCGGCGGGCACACCTCCCAGCTCGTCGTGGAGAAGCTGGCGCGGCGGATCGTGGGCTGGGACCTGCCGCGCGGTATGCGCGCGTACAGCTACCCCGAGGACGCGCCGCGCGGTCCCGTCGTCGCCGTGGCCAACGAGTTCTCCGGTTCGGACGGGGACATCGTGAACGCGGCGGTGAAGGCGCTCGGCATCGGACCGGTGGTCGGCACGCGGACCTGGGGCGGAGTCGTCGGCATCGACAGCAAGTACCACCTCGTGGACGGAACGCTGGTGACGCAGCCGAAGTACGCCTTCTGGCTGGAGGGTTACGGCTGGGACGTGGAGAACCACGGGGTCGATCCGGACGTGGAGGTCATCCAGCGGCCCCAGGACCACGCCGCCGGACGCGACGCCCAGCTCGACGAGGCGATCCGGCTGGCACTGGAGGCGCTCGAGGCGACACCGGCGAAACGCCCGCCCGGGCTGCCGTAGTCCCTGGTGCCGTGGCCGGAAAGGTTTGCCGGAAGGCTCGAGGCGCCGTGCCGGGCGTCGCGAGCCGGTGAACCTTTCCGGTCGCAGCACTGGCTGCCGTAGTGGTGACCGGTGGCGGTGGCCGGACCGATACGATGCCGTGGTCGTGATCAGTCGGTGTGAGGAGGCACGCACATGGCGGGAGAACCGCAGGACGACTGTCTGTTCTGCAAGATCGTCGCCGGGCAGATCCCGGCCACGCTCGTCCGGGAGACCGAGACGACGGTGGCCTTCCGGGACATCAACCCCCAGGCGCCGACCCATGTGCTGGTCATCCCCCGGGTCCACCACCCGGACATCGCCGCCCTCGCCGCCGCCGAACCGGCCATCACCGCCGACCTGTTGAAGGAGGCGGCCGAGGTCGCCGCGCAGGAAAAGCTCGACAGCTACCGCCTCGTCTTCAACACCGGCAGTGGCGCCGGGCAGACCGTCTGGCACGCCCACGGCCATGTCCTGGGCGGCCGTGGCATGCAGTGGCCCCCCGGGTGAGCGACCGTGTCCGTACGTGAACTGGTGGTCCTCGGCACCGCCAGCCAGGTCCCCACCCGGCACCGCAACCACAACGGCTATCTGCTGCGCTGGGACGGTGAGGGAATCCTCTTCGACCCCGGAGAGGGCACCCAGCGGCAGATGCTGCGCGCCGGGGTCGCCGCCCATGACATCGACCGGCTCTGCGTCACGCACTTCCACGGGGACCACTCCCTCGGCCTCGCCGGGGTCATCCAGCGGATCAACCTCGACCAGGTGCCGCACGAGGTCACCGCGCACTACCCGAAGTCGGGGCAGCGGTTCTTCGAGAGGCTGCGGTACGCGACGGCGTACCGCGAGACCGTCGCGCTGACCGAGGCGCCGGCCGCCGCCGACGGCCCCTTGGCGGTCACCCCCGCCTACACGCTGGAGGCCCGCAAGCTGTCCCACCCCGTGGAGTCCTACGGCTACCGGCTGACCGAACCCGACGGTCGCCGCATACTGCCCGAGCTGCTCGCCGCGCACGGCATCAAGGGCCCCGACGTCGGACGGCTCCAGCGAGAGGGTTCCCTGCGCGGGGTGTCCCTGGACGAGGTCAGCGAGGTGCGGCGCGGACAGCGGTTCGCCTTCGTCATGGACACCCGGCTGTGCGAGGGCGTGCACGCCCTCGCCGAGGGCTGCGACATGCTGGTCATCGAGTCGACCTTCCTGGACGAGGACGCCCCGCTCGCCGCCGACCACGGCCATCTGACGGCCGGCCAGGCCGGACGCGTCGCCGCCGAGGCCGGGGTGCGCCATCTCGTCCTCACCCACTTCAGCCAGCGGTACACGGACCCCGAGGGCACACCGCGCGCCGAGGCGGGGGCGGAGTTCGGACGGCAGGCGCGAGCCGCCGGGTTCGAGGGGGAGCTGACGGTGGCACACGACCTGATGCGGGTACCGCTGCCGAAGCGGCGTTGAGGCCGGGCAGCGCGGAATCGGAACAAATCGCCCGTACGATGGCCCGATGCCCCTCCCCAAAGCCGAACTGCACCTCCACATCGAAGGCACGCTCGAACCGGAGCTGGCCTTCGCCCTCGCCAAGCGCAACGACGTCGAACTGCCGTACGCCGACACCGAGCGGTTGCGAGCGGCGTACGCCTTCGAGGACCTCCAGTCCTTTCTGAACCTGTACTACGAACTGATGGCCGTCCTGCGGACCGAGCAGGACTTCGAGGACCTCGCCATCGCCTACCTGGAACGCGCCGCCGCCCAGGGCGTACGGCATGCCGAGATCTTCTTCGACCCGCAGGCCCATATCGCGCGGGGTGTCGACATGGGCACGGTGGTCGAAGGTCTGTGGCGTGCGCTGGGCAGCAGCGAGGAGAACCACGGGGTCTCCACCCACCTGATCATGTGCTTCCTGCGGGACGATACCGCCGAGTCCGCGCTGCGGACGCTGGAGGCCGCGAAGCCGTATCTCGACCGGATCATCGGCGTCGGTCTGGACTCCGCCGAGGTCGGCCATCCGCCGTCGAAGTTCCGCGAGGTGTACGAGACCGCCGCCGCTCTGGGCCTGCGACGGGTCGCCCACGCCGCGGAGGAGGGGCCGCCCGAGTACATCACCGAGGCGCTGGACGTCCTGGGCGCCGAGCGGATCGACCACGGGGTGCGCTGCATGGAGGATCCGGCACTGGTCGAACGACTGGCACGGGAACGAGTACCGCTGACGGTGTGCCCGCTGTCGAACGTACGGCTGCGGGCCGTGCGCCGGCTGGAGGAGCATCCACTGGCCGCGATGCTCGAGGCGGGGCTGGTGTGCACCGTCAACTCCGATGATCCCGCGTACTTCGGGGGCTATGTGGGGGACAACTTCCACGCCGTGAGGGCGGCTCTGCCGCAGCTGGGCGAGGAACATATGCGGCAACTGGCCCGGAACTCGTTCACGGCGGCGTTCCTGGAGGGCGATGAGGCGCGCAGGGAGCGGTACCTCTCCGAGGTGGAGGCGTATCGGTTCACCGGGCGTTAGCGCCTTCGTCCGGGTCGGCGGGCGGACCCGGAACCCCGGCCCGGCCGTTCATGTGCGCAGGACGGGACCGAAGGCTTCGGCTCAGCGCTCCGCCGCGTGCTGAGGGCCCGCCGTGTCGTACGCCGCCCGGGGCGTGGGCGGGGTGTCCAGGGGGATTTCCACTATCTGCGGGTCGGGGGTGGCCGTTGCCGCGGCCACCACCGTGGTCGATGTGGCGCCCCGGCGGCGTACCGCGACCGGCAGGATGGGGTGGCCGGAGGTGTGGCGGGCGACCGCGGTCAGGGGGAGGGTGATCGCCAGGAGGCTCGCGGCGAGGATCGTCCCCATCGTCGGGAAGCCCGCCCACGCCGCCAGCAGGCTGCCCGCCAGGGGGCCCGCCGCCGTGCCGAGCGAGGAGGCCGAGCCGACCAGCACCGCCCAGCGTCCGCTCCGGTCCAGCGAGGCGGAGAGGCCGAGCAGGTAGGACAGGACGATCGGGTACAGCACGTTCCAGGCGATCTCGCCGGTCGCGAAGGTGCCCAGGCCGCTCGCGGAGGCGCTGAGCACGATGCATCCGGCGATGAGGGCGGTTCCGCCGCCGATGGGCAGCGCGCGGCCGAGGCGCGCGCCTAGCACGCTCGCTCCCATCACGCCGAGCAGTCCGGCGCCGAGCGCGATGGCGAAGACGGCGCCGACCGTCACCTCGGTCAGATGCGCCTGGCCGAGGCCGATGCGCCCGCTGACGCCCCACAGGGCGTTCTGGGCGAGGGACCAGAGCAGGATGCCGACCGCGAGGACGAGGCCCGAGCGCGCGTGCGGCAGACGGCCGGTGCCGCCGGTCTGCTGGGGCCCGCTCGACCCGGGGGCGGTGAGGCGGCCGGCCAGTGGCCACACGAGCAGCGCGGTGAGCGCGAGGGCCCCGAGCGGCTGGCCATGGCCCGGGCCGAGGTGAGGAACCGTCAGGTAGACCGCCCCGGCGAGCGCCGAGACTCCGAGCAGGCCCATGGTGGAGACGCGGTGCGGGTCGCGCTCGGCGGCGATGCCGGTCGCGGCGACCGTGGTGGCCGTACCGGAGCCGAAGCCGCCGACGACCGCCCCCGCCACGACCACGGGGATGCTGTGGCTGAGCGCGGCCGTGCCGTATCCGGCGGCACAGAGCAGCAGCCCGGCGCGTGCGAGCCGGCGGGGGCCGACACGGTGGACATGGGAGGCGAGCAGGAAGCCCGCCGCGGCCGAACTCAGCAGCAGGGCGGTGCCGATGGAGCCCGCCGCGGTGGCCGACAGCGCGAGCCCGGAGTCGAGTCTGTCGACGGTGGTGGGCAGCATGTACGCGGCCAGGTACCCGACCGTGAAAAGGGCGACGAGGGGCCAGGGCTGAGCGGGGCGCGAGGGCACGGGCGTTCCAGGGCAGGCGGAAGGGGCGGCTCAAGGGAAGGGGGCGCCGTCCGTCGACCGACAGGAACGCGCGGGCAATTTGTATCAAGCACGCGGTTCGAGAAAAAAGCTGAGAGTGTGTGATCTGGGTCACTGATTGGTTTGGGGCTGGTGGGTGCGGGTAGAAGTGGCAATTTTTTGCTGACCGGTGAGTGGCAGGGGTTGTGCGTTCCCGCGCCCCTACCGGGCTTTCGCGCCTCGCTCCAGGGCCGGTTTGGTGCACACTGGCTGGATCCGCACCATGCCAGGGAGCCACCGTGACCGGGATCTTCGGAGAGGAACACCATCACCACCCGTCCCACACCGACCCGCTCGCCGCCCTGCGCGCGCCCGGAGATCCGCCGTGGGACGTCTACCTCACGGGCACGGTCTTCCTCGACATCGTCTTCACCGGCCTCGACTCCGCCCCGGTCCGCGGCACCGAGTCCTGGGCGCGCGGCATGGGCTCCAGCCCCGGTGGTGTCGCCAACATGGCCACCGCGCTGGCCCGGCTCGGCCTGAAGACCTGCCTCGCGGCGGCCTTCGGCGACGACCACTACGGCGAGTACTGCTGGGACGAGATGGAGCAGGGCGAGGGCATCGACCTCTCGACCTCGAGGCGCGTCGCCGGCTGGCACTCGCCGGTCACCGTCTCCATGGCGTACGAGGGGGAGCGCACCATGGTCTCCCACGGCCACGAGCCGCCACCGGAGGCACCCGGCCCCCTCTGCCCGCCCCGCGCCCGCGCCGCCGTCGCCTCACTGACCCCCGGCCGCCGCGCCCCCTGGATCGGCAAGGCCGCGCACCACGGCACCCGTGTCTTCGCCGACGTCGGCTGGGACGAGACCGGTGCCTGGGACCCGGCGGGCCTCGCGGACCTCGAACACTGCGAGGCGTTCCTGCCGAACGCGGAGGAAGCCATGCGGTACACGGGCACGGACTGCCCGCGCGCCGCCGCCCACGCGCTGACCGAATACGTACCCCTGGCCGTCGTCACCCTCGGCGCCGAGGGCGCGTACGCCGTCGACCGGCGTACCGGGGAGAGCGCCGGGGTGCCCGCGATCGCCGTCGAGGCGCTGGACCCTACGGGAGCGGGAGATGTCTTCGTGGCGGGCTTCGTCACCGGCACGCTGGCCGACTGGCCGCTCGCCGACCGCCTCGCCTTCGCCGGACTGACCGCCGCCCTGTCCGTACAGGAGTTCGGCGGCTCGCTCTCGGCACCCGGATGGTCCGAGATCGCGGCATGGTGGCGCAGGGTCCAGTCCTACGAGGACCAGGACCCTGCCGCGCTCGGCCGGTACGCGTTCCTGGAGGGGCTCATTCCGGAGGCACCGGCCGAGCCCTGGCCGCGCCGCAGGGCCGTGCCGACGATCGGGTTCCGCGGCTCTCCCTGAAGACCGGAAAGACTCAGAAGCCCAGGCGGCGCAGCTGCTTCGGGTCCCGCTGCCAGTCCTTCGCCACCTTCACATGGAGGTCCAGGAACACCGGCGTCCCGAGCAGCGCCTCGATGTGCTTGCGGGACTTGATGCCGACTTCCTTGAGGCGCTTGCCCTTCGGGCCGATGATGATGCCCTTCTGGCTGGGCCGCTCGATGTAGACGTTCGCGTGGATGTCCAGGAGCGGCTTGTCCGCGGGGCGGTCCTCGCGCGGCAGCATCTCCTCCACCACCACCGCGATGGAGTGCGGAAGCTCGTCGCGCACGCCCTCCAGCGCCGCCTCACGGATCAGCTCCGCCACCATGACCTGCTCCGGCTCGTCCGTCAGGTCGCCCTCGGGGTAGAGCGTCGGGCCCTCGGGCAGCAGCGGGATCAGCAGATCGGCCAGCAGTTCCACCTGCTTGTCCCCGACCGCGGACACGGGCACGATCTCGGCCCACTCGATCCCCAGCTCCTTGCCGAGCTGGTCGATCGCGATCAGCTGCTCGGCCAGCGCCTTGGGGTCCACGAGGTCGGTCTTCGTGACGATCGCGACCTTCGGGGTCTTCTTGATCCCCGCCAGTTCCTTGGCGATGAAACGGTCACCCGGGCCGAGCTTCTGGTCGGCGGGCAGACAGAAGCCGATCACGTCGACCTCGGCCCAGGTCGTCCGCACGACGTCGTTGAGCCGCTCGCCGAGCAGCGTGCGAGGTTTGTGCAGACCGGGGGTGTCGACCAGGATCAGCTGGGCGTCCGGCCGGTGCACGATGCCCCGTACCGTGTGCCGCGTCGTCTGCGGCCGGTTCGAGGTGATCGCCACCTTCTGCCCGACCAGAGCGTTCGTGAGGGTGGACTTGCCCGCGTTGGGGCGGCCGACGAAACAGGCGAAACCCGCCCGGTGGGCGGCCTCGGTCGGCTCGGGGGACTGGGTGCGAACGCTCATGGCGCCCATTCTCCCTGATCCACGGACCCCCGCCGCACCCCCCGGCGCCGCGGCACGGCACCGTGAGGTTCCGGAAACCCCCGCGCAACACGAAACGTCATCGAAACATCCCCGTACGCGACCGGAAACGCGTGACCATGACGCTCGGACGAGCCCCGATCCCGAGGAGACCGTCCGTGGAGACCGCGACCGCGTTCCTGGCCGCCAAGACACCCGCCCTCGACACCGGTGACACCGCCTGGCTGCTCGCCGCCACCGCCCTCGTCCTGCTGATGACCCCGGGCCTGGCCCTCTTCTACGGCGGCATGGTGCGCGCGAAGAGCGTCCTCAACATGCTGATGATGAGCTTCGTGTCGATCGCCCTGGTGACGGTGGTGTGGCTGGCCGTGGGCTACTCGCTCGCCTTCGGGAACGACAGCGCGGGCGGGCTGATCGGCGGTCTCAAGAACGCCGGCATGGCGGGGATCGGCCCCGGCAGCCTCCACGGCAGCGTGCCCACCGTCCTGTTCGCGACCTTCCAGCTCACCTTCGCGATCATCACGGCCGCCCTGATCAGCGGCGCCGTCGCGGACCGGGCGAAGTTCGGGGCGTGGCTCGTCTTCGTACCCGTGTGGGCGCTGCTCGTATACGTTCCGGTCACCCACTGGGTGTGGGGGCCGGGCGGCTGGATCGTCGACCGTCTCGGCGCGCTGGACTTCGCGGGCGGTCTGCCCGTCGAGATCACCTCCGGTGCCTCCGGGCTCGCGCTGTGCCTGGTCCTCGGGCCGCGCCTCGGCTTCAAGAAGGACGCCATGCGCCCGCACAACCTGCCGATGGTGATGCTCGGGGCGGGACTGCTGTGGTTCGGCTGGTTCGGGTTCAACGCCGGATCGGCCCTCGGCGCGAACGGGCTGGCCGCCTCCGCGTTCCTCAACACCCTCGCCGCCGGCTGCACCGGTCTGCTCGGCTGGCTCTTCGTCGAGCAGAAGCGCGACGGCCACCCCACCACGCTCGGCGCGGCCTCGGGCGCGGTCGCGGGACTGGTCGCCATCACCCCGTCCTGCGGCACCGTGTCCCTGCTCGGAGCGCTGGTCGTGGGCCTGGCCGCCGGAGTCGTCTGCTCGTACGCCGTGAGCTGGAAGTTCCGTCTGAACTACGACGACTCCCTCGACGTCGTCGGCGTCCACCTGGTCGGCGGGATCATCGGCACGCTGCTGATCGGCGTCTTCGCGGTCAAGGAGATGACCGGCGGGAGCGAGGGACTGCTGTACGGCGGCGGCCTCGCCCAGCTGGGCAAGCAGGCGCTGGCCGTGGCGGCCGTCGCGGTGTACGCCTTCGCCGTGACCTACGGCGTCGGCAAGCTGATCGACAAGGTGATGGGCCTGCGCGCGAGCGAGGAGGAGGAGCACACCGGCCTCGACCTGACGGTGCACGCCGAAACGGCCTACGATCACGGGGTCCTGGGCCATGGCGCCCCGGTCGGCCACTCCGTCACCTCCCACCCCGCCGCGCAGAAGGTCACGTCCCAGACATGAAGCTGATCACCGCGATCGTCAAGCCGTTCCGCCTCGACGGCGTGAAGACGGCGCTCCAGGAGCTCGGCGTGCACGGCCTGACCGTGACCGAGGCGAGCGGCTTTGGCCGCCAGCGCGGCCACACCGAGGTCTACCGGGGCGCCGAGTACCGGGTCGACCTCGTGCCGAAGGCCAGGATCGAGGTCGTGGTGGAGGACGCGGACGCCGAAGCCGTCATCGACGCGATCGTGAGGGCCGCGCAGACAGGAAAGATCGGGGACGGGAAGGTGTGGGCCGTACCGGTGGAGACGCTGGTACGGGTACGGACGGGCGAACGCGGCCCCGACGCGCTCTGACCACGAGCCCTCCCGCCACGGCGCCGGCGGCCGCCGCCAGGGACACCACCAGCCACGGCAGCGCGAGGAACGACGTGCCCGCCGACTCGCGGGTGTCCTTCGCGCTCGCCGTCAGGGTGACATCGGCCCAGTCGAACTGCGGTGCGCCGCGCCACGGTTCGGTGAGCCGCACGCGCTGGCCGGGCAGCAGCTCGGAGGGGACGTTCGCCACGTCGCGTGTGAGCAGCGTACGGCCGAACAGGCCCTTCGCCCGCAGCTGCACCTTCGGGTCGAGGGTGACGTTGCCGGTGTTGTGCAGCGTGTAGGAGACGGTCGCGGTGCTCTCGCCCAGGCCCGGAATCAGGGGCTGGTGGTGGGTGACGCGGACGTTCTCGACGGCGACGGCGGGAACCGTGGGCCCGCCGACGCGGAGGTAGACCCGGGCGCCGACGGCCCGTTGCACACCGAGCGCCACTGAGCCGGTGCCCTTGTCGATCTGCTCGTCCAGGGCCACCAGCGCACCCGGATGGTCGCCGGGCTCGGCGCCCTCGGGCACCTGGAGAGTGAACGGAACGGTGACCGAGCCGTGCGCGGGCACCGTCACCCGGCTCTTCGCGGGCTTCGCCCAGGCCCCCACGCCGCGCTGTTTCTCCGTGACCGTCCGCACGGCGAATCCGCCGTCGCGCGCAGTGTTGTAGGCGTCGGCCGCGTAGAGCCGGAAGGTGAGCGGCTTCCCGGTCTTGTTGGCGACGACGACCTCGTCCCTCAGGGTCGTGCCGGGATCGGCGGAGAGATAGAAGTACGGTCGGGAGCCGAGCTGCGAGGCGGCGGGATACACCGACCAGCTGCCGTTGTCGGCCGCGTACGCGGACGCGGCCGGGAAGGCGAGGTACAGCAGCGGCAGCAGGAGGCTCAGGAGGAGGACGGACGGCTTGCGCATGGGTGCGGACTCCCCGGGGCTCTGGGGCGGACGGGCGGGCGCGGAACCCCGGTGCGTGGGCCGCCCGGCCGCCTGGTGAGGTGATGAACCGGACCTGTCCGGTCAGGTGAGCGTGAGCGTCAGCACGCCCGAGTACGAACCGGGGGGCGTGTATGCCGGAACGTTCAGCGACAGACCGGCGTCGACGGTGAACTCACCGCCGGTGAGCGTGCCGTCGGGGGTGGAGGCCAGGGTCGCCCCCGAAAGACCGACCGTGCCCGTCGAGCCCGCCTGACAGGTGCTCGGGCTGCCCGCCTTGGTGGCGCACGCGGGCGTCCAGCTCAGCTTTCCGGCGTCGATCTTCCCGCCCGGAGCCGTGAAGTCGGTGACCTTGCCGGTCAGGGACCAGCCCGCGGGCCCGCCGCGGAAGTCCTGGACCGTCACCGTCTGCAGGGCCCCCTGGGAGGTCCCGCCCTTGCCGAAGTCCACGGCCGACAGCTGGACGGCGTCCCCTGCCTGTGTCATCGAGAGGGTTCCCGCCTTCACCGTGGTGGTGAGCTTCTGGCTGCCCGGAGGCACCGGCGAGTTGTCGATCACCGTGTACGCCGCCGGACCGGCCCCCTTGTCCGTGCTGTAGGCGGCGCCCTCGTAGGCCACGACACCGGACGTCGTCTTGTCGTTCACGACGAGCGAGCCGCTGAACGCGCCCTGGGCGTCGGCCGTGACGGTGGCGGTGTCCGCGGTCTGCGTGGCACCGGACCGTCCCGCCAGCGTGACGGACGCACCCGGAGTGAAGTTGCTGCCCTGGACGGTGACACTGTCACCGGGCTTCCCGGAGGCCGAACCGAGCGTGATGGCACGGGTGTTGACCGGGGTGGAGTCCGCCGCGGTGACCGTCTCGGAGACGGGCGCGGGCTGGTTGGTGACCGTACAGGGGGTGTCCAGTTCGAGAATGTAGCTGGTGTGGATGTTGTAGTCGCCCGGCGAGAGCGTGATGGCGCCGGGAGAGGTGACGGTGAAGGTGCCCGTCATGCTGAACGACGGGAAAGGCGCCTTCCCCGCGACGGGGTCGTTCTTCTTGGGCCCGGTGACCGTGACGCTGCCGCTCTGGGCGCCGCCCAGGGTGACCTTGCCGGAAGGCGTCATGATGTCGGCGGGCAGGGCGATGTCGGTGGGGTTGCTCGCGGCGGGGGTGACCACCGTGTAGGTGACGGTGACCGTGTCGCCGACCTTGGGACTTTCGTTGCTCACCGTGATCTTCGCGGCGGTCGTGCCGTCGATCGGAGGTATGCCCGCGACCGCGGGCGGGATGCAGTGGGTGGGGAAGCTCACCTGCTGTGAGGCCGCGCTCGCCGGAGCGGCCAGCGCACCGCCCCCGGCGACCGCCAGAGCGGTCACCGCGAGCACCGAGGCCCAGCGGTGTCTTCGGGTTCCCGAGGCCATGAATGCCCCCTTGTGATGGATTTGGGCGCAGCGGCTCTTCTGCGCCGACAGGGGGCCATTGACGTGGGGGTCGTGTGAGAAGTCAATGGGGATGCGGCAAATGGGCTGACGGCCCGTCAGTTCCGGGTGTCCGAGGGGGCGGTGGCCCGCCCCCGTGGGATCTCAGCTCGCAGGAACCGTCAGCCGTACCGTGCCGTCGGGCGACGCCACGAGCACGGGCGTCCCCGTCCCGCCGAGGTCGCGTACGGCCGCCAGGTCCTCCCCGGACGCGGACACCGCCTCGGTCACGACCGCCGCCGCCTCCAGGGACTTCGCCCCGGACGCCACCGCCATCGCCACCGCGGTCCGCAGTGCGCTCAGCTTCAGGGAGTCGAGGGACACGGTCCCGGCCACATACGTCCGCCCGGTCTCGTCCCGTACCGCCGCCCCCTCGGGCACACCGTTACGGGCCCGCGCGGAACGGGCCAGAGTGACGATCTTGCGGTCCTCGGGATCGAGTGCGTTGCTGTCGGTCATGACCAGAGCATACGAAGCCCAAGACGCCCCTCGGCCCAGGGCACGGCGAACAGCGCAATCACCACGACGCACCCGCAGTTCGAAACGCGCGGGGCGGCCCCACGACAGGGGCGCGGGGAACTGCGCAAACCCACGACGCACCAGCAGGCGGAAACGCGCGGGGCACCCCACCGACGGGGCGCGGGGAACTGCGCAAACCCCCACAGCGGACCGCAGGTCACCGGGTCAGGGCCGGTCCAGCCCCAGCCGAACCCCCCGCGGCAGACCGGCGACGACAAGGTCGTACGAATCCTCGACCAGCTCCCGCACCAGCCGCCCCGGCAACCCCCCGTCCACGACTACCGTGTTCCAGTGGCGCTTGTTCATGTGCCAGCCCGGCATGATCAGCCCCTCGTACTGCTCGCGCAGCCGGACCGCGTCCTCCGGGTCACACTTGAGGTTGACCTTCAGGGGCCGGGCGTCCAGGTTCGTCAGTGCGAACAGCTTGCCGTGGACCTTGAAGACCGACGTCTCGGGGTTGAAGGGGAAGTCCTCCACCACCGCGTTGAACGACAGGCACAGGGCGCGCAACTCCTGAGGGGTCATTCCGGCTCTTCCCGCGAAGGCTCGGCGGCCGGTCCCACCGGCTCCACCAACACGGTCACGATCTTGTTCCGGCGCCCGGCGGCGGACTCCGCGGTCAGCCGCAGCTCGCGCCCGTCCGGCAGCTCCACGACCGAAGAGGCACCCGCGATGGGCACCCGGCCCAGCGCCTTGGCGAGGAGGCCGCCGACGGTCTCCACGTCCTCGTCGTCGTACGCCTCGAGCCCGTACAGCTCGCCGAGGTCGCCGATGTCGAGGCGGGCGGTGACCCGGTAGCGGTCCCCGCCCAGCTCCTCCACCGGGGGAAGCTCGCGGTCGTACTCGTCGGTGATCTCACCGACGATCTCCTCCAGGATGTCCTCGATGGTGACGATCCCGGCCGTGCCGCCGTACTCGTCGATGACGACGGCGACGTGGTTGCGCTCCTTCTGCATCTCGCGCAGCAGATCGCCCGCGTTCTTGGTGTCGGGCACGAACGTGGCCGGCCGCATGGCGGTGGACACCAGCTCGGACTCGGCGTCCCGGCTGATGTGCGTCTTGCGGGCCAGGTCCTTGAGGTACACGATCCCCACGATGTCGTCCTCGCTCTCCCCGGTGACCGGTATGCGCGAGAAGCCGGACCTCAGGGCCAGGGTCAGCGCCTGGCGGATGGTCTTGTAACGCTCGATGACCACCAGGTCCGTCCTCGGGACCATTACCTCCCGCACCAGGGTGTCGCCCAGCTCGAAGACCGAGTGCACCATGCGGCGCTCCTCGGCCTCGATGAGGGACTCCTTCTCGGCGAGGTCGACCAGCGCGCGCAGCTCCGCCTCGGAGGCGAAGGGACCGCGGCGGAAGCCCTTGCCGGGGGTGAGGGCGTTGCCGAGGAGGATCAGCAGGGACGGGATCGGGCCCATGATCCGGGCCAGTGGCAGCAGGACATACGCCGCGGCCGTCGCCGTGTTCAGCGGGTGCTGGCGGCCGATGGTGCGCGGGGAGACGCCTACGGCGACGTACGACACGAGCACCATGACCGCGATGGCGACCAGCAGCGCCTCGGCGGTGCTGGACATCTCCTGGAGGCAGGCGTAGGTGACGAGCGAGGCCGCGGCCATCTCGCAGGCGACACGCACCAGCAGCGCCACATTGAGATAGCGGGTCGGGTCCGCGGCGATCTGGGCGAGCTTGGCGCTGCCGCGCCGGCCGCTGCGCACGGCCTCCTCGGCGCGGAAGCTGGAGACGCGCGCCAGGCCCGCCTCCGCGCAGGCGGCGAGCCAGGCGACGACGACCAGGGCGATCGCGCCGATGATCAGTTCGCGGGTCATGACACGGTCGGGGCCGGGGACGGCCCCGTCATGCCCTTCTCCGCACGCCAGCCGTCCACGATGGCGGCCTGGAGCCCGAACATCTCCGCCTTCTCGTCGGGCTCCTCATGGTCGTAGCCGAGCAGGTGCAGCACCCCGTGGACGGTCAGGAGCTGGAGCTCCTCGTCCATGGAGTGCTGCGTCGGCGCCTCGGCGCCCTGCTTGGTGGCGACCTCCGGGCACAGCACGATGTCGCCGAGCAGTCCCTGCGGCGGCTCCTCGTCGTCCTTGGACGGCGGGCGCAGCTCGTCCATCGGGAAGGACATGACATCCGTGGGGCCCGGCAGGTCCATCCACTGGACGTGCAGCTGCTCCATGGCGTCGGCGTCCACGACGATCACCGAGAGCTCGGAGAGCGGGTGGATGCGCATCCGCGCGAGCGCGTAGCGGGCGATGTCGAGGATCGCCTGCTCATCGACCTCGGTGCCGGACTCGTTGTTGACGTCGATCGACATGGTGCTGCTGGTCTACTTCCCCTTGTGCGCGTGCCCGGCTTTGCCGTGAGCCGGCTTGTGCGCGCCGTTCTCGGTGCCGAACTTGCTGTCGTACTTCTCGTAGGCGTCGACAATACGGCCGACGAGCTTGTGCCGTACGACATCGTGGGACGTCAGGCGGGAGAAGTGGACGTCCTCCACGCCTTCCAGGATCTCCTGCACCTGCCGCAGACCGCTCTTGGTCCCGTTGGGCAGGTCGACCTGGGTGACGTCACCCGTGATCACGATCTTCGAGTCGAAGCCGAGGCGGGTGAGGAACATCTTCATCTGCTCGGGGCTCGTGTTCTGGGCCTCGTCCAGGATGATGAAGGCGTCGTTGAGCGTACGGCCACGCATGTAGGCCAGCGGAGCGACCTCGATCGTCCCGGCGGCCATGAGGCGTGGGATGGAGTCGGGGTCGAGCATGTCGTGCAGCGCGTCGTAGAGCGGGCGCAGATACGGGTCGATCTTCTCGTACAGCGTGCCGGGCAGGAAGCCGAGGCGCTCGCCGGCCTCGACGGCAGGGCGGGTCAGGATGATCCGGTTGACCTGCTTGGACTGCAGGGACTGGACCGCCTTGGCCATGGCGAGATAGGTCTTGCCGGTGCCCGCGGGACCGATGCCGAAGACGATCGTGTGCTTGTCGATCGCGTCCACGTACCGCTTCTGGTTGAGCGTCTTGGGGCGGATCGTGCGGCCACGCGAGGACAGGATGTTCTGGGTGAGCACCTCGGCCGGCGTCTCCGCGGGCCCCTCCCCGTCCGCGCCCGCGCGGAGCATGGCGATCGAGCGTTCCACTGCGTCCTCCGTCATCGGCTGTCCGGTGCGGAGCACCAGCATCATCTCGTCGAACAGGCGCTGGATCAGCGCGACTTCCCGTGGGTCGCCCACGGCACTGATCTCGTTGCCCCGGACATGGATGTCGGCCGCCGGGAAAGCCGATTCGATCACACGCAGGAGGGAGTCTCCGGACCCCAGCACGGTCACCATGGGGTGCTGGGCGGGGACGGTGAAGCGCGCTCGGGCCTGCCCCTCCGCGGGGTCGTGCGCTGTGGGTGTCTGAGTCATGGGCCGGCTCTGTGGCCTGCGATTCCTCCTCCGTACGGCCGCACAGCTGACGGCGGCCTCGCGGTTTCCAGGGTACGACGCGGCACTGACAGAGCCGTAGGGCTTTTCTGTGCGCTTGTATGACGTGTATACCCCCGTGTGGCGGGCCCGGCCTCCGGCCGGCCGGAGGCCGACGGTGCTTTCAGTCCACTCCCCGGATCCGCACCACCAGCAGCGCCCCCGCCAGCCCCACCCCGGCCGACACCAGGTAGAGCATCCGGTAGCCGCCCAGATACATCACGATCGGCGCGGCCAGGACCGGGGCCGCGACCTGGGGCAGGGCGTTGGCGACGTTGATGACGCCCAGGTCCTTGGCACGGTCCTGGGCCTTCGGCAGCACGTCCGTCATCAGGGCGAAGTCGACCGAGGTGAAGACCCCGAAGCCGATGCCCAGGACCGCCGCCGCGACGACGGTGCCCGGCCAGGTCCCCCAGCCGGACAGGACCGCCGTCGCGAGCGCCATCAGCACTCCTGACCAGAGCACATACGGCTTGCGGCGGCCCGACCGGTCCGACAGGACCCCGCCCACGACGACCGTGGCGAGGAGCGTCACTCCGTTGACCGCGGTGAGGACCAGGACGCCCTGGTCGGGGTCGTGGTACCGGATGCGGTCCCGCAGGTAGTAGAGGAGGTAGAGCAGCACCAGTGAATTGCTGAGGTTGATCAGGAAGCGGGTCAGCCATGCCCAGCCCAGGTCGGGATGGCGGCGCGGGCTGAGCCAGAAACCGGTCAGGAAGCCCCGCCAGGACCACGGGGGCCGGTCCGCGGGCGCCAGTCGCAGGTCCCGGTGGCCCAGGATGTACGGCAGCACGCCCGCCACCGTGAACAGCGCGCAGGCCGCATAGCCCGCGCCGATGCCCCCGGCCGCCGTCGCCAGGCCGGTGCCGCCGACCACGCCGAGGATCTGCGGCCCCCAGCCAGCCGCCCACCGAGCCCCGCTGAAGACGCGGCACACGGTCCGGTACCGCCGCCGTCACCGCGGCGAAGGCCGCGTTCAGCGTCAGCTGCGCCAGGCACCAGCCCAGCGCCATGGTCCACGGTCCGCCCGCCCCGGCCAGCAGCAGGAGCGAGGCCGCCCCGCCCGCCGTCCCGGCCGCGATCCACGGTGTGCGCCGGCCCCGGCGGGCGGTGGTCCGGTCCGACAGCGCGCCGAAGAGCGGGTTCGCGACGAGAGACACCACCGCGCCCGCGCCCGTCACCCAGGCCAGCATCGTCTCCTTGGACATGCCGGACCCGGCGGCGAAGTCCTTCGCCTGGGAGGCGAGCAGGATCTGCAGCGGGCCGTACCAGCCCACCCAGATCGCCCCGTTGGCCAGCGACAGGGCGAAGATCCACCCCCTGCCCACTCGTTCGACGGGCTCGGCGAGGGCGGTGACCTCGGGCCGCTCCGCCGTCGTCATCCCCGCGCCGACCGCAAGAGGTCGCGCAGCCAGTTGTACGACGACTTGGGGGTGCGCTCCAGCGTGTCGTAGTCCACGTGCACCAGCCCGAAGCGCCGCGCGTATCCCTCGGCCCACTCGAAGTTGTCCAGCAGCGACCACACGAAGTAGCCGCGTACGTCGACGCCCGCCTCCACCGCCCGCAGCAGCGCCCGGATGTGGCCGTCCAGATAGGCGATGCGCTCCTGGTCGTCCACGCCCTCGTACGAGCATCCGTTCTCGGTGATGACGATGGGCGGGAGCCGGTCGCCGTAGCGTGCGCGCAGACCGGTCAGCAGCTCGGTCAGCCCCTCCGGTACGACCGGCCAGCCGAAGTCCGTGACCGGTCGTCCCTCGATCTCCCGTACGGTGAAGGGGAGTTCGGCGGGGAACGTAAGGCCGCCGAACTCGGTCTCAGTGCCCTGCGGGGCGCCCACCTCGGCGGGCGCGTAGTAGTTGATCCCGTACCAGTCGAGCGGCTGAGAGATCACCTCGAGGTCGGCCTCGACGTCGCCCGGCATGAGCTCGCCGATGCCCTCCGGGTAGTGGCCGAGCAGCAGGGGGTCGGAGAACAGCCGGTTGAGCAGCACGTCGTAGAACTCCGCGGCCTCGATGTCCTCCTGTTTGCCGGACGCGGGCCAGGTCGGGCCGTGCGAGTTGGCGATCCCGATGTCGTCCGCCCCGGCCGCGCGCAGGGCCCGTACCGCCAGACCGTGGGCCAGGAGCTGATGGTGCGCCACGGGCAGGGCGTCGAACATCAGCCGCCGGCCCGGCGCGTGCACACCGAGGGCATGGCCCAGGAGCGTGTGCTCGGCGGGCTCGTTGAGCGTGATCCACTTCTTCACCCGGTCTCCGAGGCGCCCGGCGACGACCGACACATACTGCGCGAACCGCTCGGCGGTGTCCCGCTCCAGCCAGTCCAGCGCCACGGGCAGGTCCCAGTGGAAGAGAGTCGGGACCGGGCGCACGCCCGCCGCGCACAGTTCGTCCACCAGGCGGTCGTAGAAGTCGAGGCCGCCTGGGGAGTTCACCCGGGGCCAGGAGACCGAGAAGCGGTACGCGTCCACGCCGAGACGGGCCAGCAGTGCCACGTCCTCGCGGTAGCGGTGGTAGTGGTCGCAGGCCACCGCCGCGGTCGAGCCGTCCTTCACCCGCCCCGGCTCGGCGGTGAACGCGTCCCACACGGAGGGCTCGCGCTCGTTCACCGCCCCCTCGATCTGGTGGGCCGAGGTCGACACGCCCCACAGGAATCCGGCCGGGAGATGGGATATCGGGTTCGTCGCCATGCGCCGGATCATCCGTACCGGCGGTAACCGAAGTCAACGGGCCTGCGCCAACTGTCAGTCGGCGCAGGGCACCCCGGCAGCGGGCGCCGGTCAGGCTCCTTCCTTCAGGACCCGGGACACCAGCGTCCGCTGCTCCTCGGTCAGCAGGGGATCCGCGCAGTACACGGTCCTGCCGTCCACGGTGATCTCGTAGCTGAACCCGTCCGGTACGCCGGCCGGCGGCGCGTCCTGACCGGCGGCCAGGGCCCGCTCGGCCAGATCGCACCACTCCTCGGCATCGGGCCGCCCCGAGGTGTCCACCTCAGCCAGGCGCTCGATGCCCGCGAATCCTCCCGTACGCCTCACCTGAATACGCATGGGACCTGTCTAGTACGAGTCGGGCGGCCGGGGCTACGGGACTATGAGACTACGAGGCCGGTACCCCGACCCCCTCCCAGGCCTTGAGGACGGCGTCGTGCTCCGCGCCCTCCTGGTAGCGGGCCTTGGCCGCCGCGACGGTCAGCTTCGCGAAGTCGGTGAAGTCGGCCTCCGACTGCAACTGGCCGCCGGTCAGCACGTCGTACCAGATCTGCCCGGCCCGTTCCCAGGCGTTCCCGCCGAGTTCGGTGGCGACCAGGTAGAACGCGTGGTTGGGGATGCCGGAGTTGATGTGTACCCCGCCGTTGTCCTGGCTGGTGTGCACATAGCCGTCCATCGTCCCCGGCTGGGGGTCCTTGCCGAGGACGTCGTCGTCGTACGCGGTGCCCGGATCCTTCATCGAGCGCAGTGCCTTGCCGGTGACGCGGGGGGCCAGCAGCCCGGCGCCGATCAGCCAGTCGGCGTCGGCCGCGGACTGGCCGAGACTGTACTGCTTGATCAGCGAGCCGAACACGTCCGAGAGCGACTCGTTGAGAGCGCCGGACTGGCCGTAGTAGGCCAGGTTCGCCGTGTACTGGGTGACGCCGTGGGTGAGTTCGTGGCCGATGACGTCGACCGGGATGGTGAAGTCGAGGAAGATCTCGTTGTCACCGTCGCCGAACACCATCTGCTCGCCGTTCCAGAAGGCGTTGTCGTAGTTCTCGTCGAAGTGGACGCTCGCGTTGAGCGGCAGCCCGCTGCCGTCGATGGAATTGCGTCCGTATGCCTTCTGGTACAGCTCGAAGGTGGCGCCGAGGCCCGCGTACGCCCGGTTGACCGAGGCGTCCTGGCCGGGCTGGTCGCCCTCGCCGCGGACCTTCTTTCCGGGCAGGTCCTGCCGGTGCCCGGCGTCGTAGATGGTGCGGTGCGGACCGTCGGCGGTGTCCTCGGGCGGGGTCGCGGCGGGCGCGCCGATGACCGTGGTCAGGCGGCGACGGGTGCGCTCCAGGGCGTCGCGTTCGAGGGTGCGGCGCGCGGGAGTGGCGAGTGCGGGGTCGTCGTGCCGTGCGAGCTTGTCGAGGACATGCGGCGGCACGATGCTGCAGAAGACGGGCTCAAAGCCCCCGTTGCTGGTCATACCCTGAACCATTGCACTCGGTAATAACTCTGTCACTACCTGCAACCATGATTGGTGAAAAGTCCGGGCAAGGGTTCACGATCACCGGAAGAACTGCTACAGAACCCCCCATAACGGCAGCTGTGACCTGACACACTTTTTGTCCGAATTATCCCCACGGTCCCGCATACTGATACGGGCCTTCGTGCCGGGCGTGGCTCGGCTACGATGCGGAGCATCATGCGATTTGGGCTGCTCCTCCTTAGCTGCCGCGGCGAGGGCCTGTAGTCGAGGCCGACCCCCTCCCCGCGGAGTTTGGCGCTGCGCCGTCGGCCGTCCAGCCGGACATCCTGAGGAGCCCTCGCATCATGGCCAACCGCCAGCAGTCCACGTCCATGCCGATCCACAAGTACCGTCCGTACGACCAGGTCGACATCCCCGACCGCACCTGGCCGAACCAGCGGATCACCAAGGCCCCGCGCTGGCTCTCCACGGATCTGCGGGACGGCAACCAGGCACTGATCGACCCGATGTCGCCGGCGCGCAAGCGCGCGATGTTCGATCTGCTGGTGAAGCTGGGCTACAAGGAGATCGAGGTCGGATTCCCGGCCTCGGGCCAGACCGACTTCGACTTCGTACGCTCGATCATCGAGGACGAGGGTGCGATCCCCGACGATGTGACGATCTCGGTGCTGACCCAGGCCCGCGAGGACCTGATCGAGCGCACAGTCGAGTCGCTGAAGGGCGCCAAGCGCGCCAACGTCCACCTCTACAACGCGACGGCCCCGGTCTTCCGCAGGGTCGTCTTCCGTGGCTCCAAGGACGACATCAAGCAGATCGCCGTGGACGGCACGCGGCTGGTCATGGAGTACGCGGAGAAGCTGCTGGACCCCGAGACCGAGTTCGGCTACCAGTACAGCCCCGAGATCTTCACCGACACCGAGCTGGACTTCGCCCTGGAGGTCTGCGAGGCGGTCATGGACGTCTGGCAGCCCGGTCCGGGCCGCGAGATCATCCTCAATCTGCCCGCCACCGTGGAGCGCTCCACGCCGTCCACGCACGCGGACCGCTTCGAGTGGATGCACCGCAATCTCTCGCGCCGTGAGCACGTGTGCCTGTCCGTCCACCCGCACAACGACCGCGGGACGGCGGTCGCGGCGGCCGAGCTGGCCCTGATGGCCGGCGCCGACCGCGTCGAGGGCTGTCTGTTCGGACAGGGCGAGCGCACCGGCAACGTCGACCTGGTCACGCTGGGCATGAACCTGTTCTCGCAGGGTGTCGACCCGCAGATCGACTTCTCCGGCATCGACGAGATCCGCCGTACGTGGGAGTACTGCAACCAGATGGAGGTCCACCCCCGCCACCCGTACATCGGGGACCTCGTCTACACCTCCTTCTCCGGCTCCCACCAGGACGCCATCAAGAAGGGCTTCGACGCGATGGAGGCCGAGGCCGCGGCCCGGGGGAAGACCGTCGACGACATCGAGTGGGCGGTGCCGTACCTGCCCATCGACCCCAAGGACGTCGGCCGCTCCTACGAGGCGGTCATTCGCGTCAACTCGCAGTCCGGCAAGGGCGGTATCGCCTATGTCCTGAAGAACGACCACAAGCTGGACCTGCCGCGCCGTATGCAGATCGAGTTCTCCAGGATCATCCAGGCGAAGACGGACGCCGAGGGCGGCGAGGTCACGCCGAAGGACATCTGGTCGGTCTTCCAGGACGAGTACCTGCCCAACCCGGACAACCCCTGGGGCCGTATCCAGGTGCGGACGGGCCAGTCCACGACGGACACGGACGGGGTGGACACCCTCATGGTGGAGGCCACCGTCGACGGCCAGGACACGGTTCTGACCGGTACCGGCAACGGCCCGATCTCGTCCTTCTTCGACGCCCTCCAGTCGATCGGCATCGACGTACGCCTGCTGGACTACCAGGAGCACACGATGAGCGAGGGCGCCTCCGCCCAGGCCGCCTCCTACATCGAGTGCGCGATCGACGGCAAGGTTCTGTGGGGCATCGGCATCGACGCGAACACGACACGTGCATCGCTGAAGGCGGTCGTCTCCGCCGTCAACCGCTCCGCCCGCTGACGCCCGCCGGACCTCTGACCGGCACGTTCACGGCCCCGCCTGCCCTCAGGGGCGGGCGGGGCCGCGTCGTGGACCGGCCATTTCGGCCAAAGATCACGGAGCGGTCTCGTCCGGGGTGCTGACTTCGCATCACCAATGTGGCTAACATCACGCCAGCGCGGCGATGGTGCCGCGGGACGGAGGTGCGACGTGCTGCCAGGACGGGGACGTAACGGCCATGGAGCCCGTGAGGGCCGTGTCGCGCACGTCCTTGGTGTCCGCGTCGCGTGGACCGCCGTGGGCGACGGCGAGTTCTTCTGTCCCGGCTGCGGGGGCGACCGCAACTACCAGCGGCTCACCGGACGCCGGCGCTTCACGCTGGTGGGCGTACCGCTCCTGCCGCGCGGCGAGACGGGCCCGGTCGTGGAGTGCGCGGCCTGCCGCCGGCACTACGGCATGGACGTCCTGGACCACCCCACCACGACCCGCTTCTCGGCGATGCTCCGCGACGCCGTGCACACCGTGGCCCTCGCGGTCCTCGCCGCGGGCGGCACCTGCTCCCGTACGCCACTGGAGACGGCCGCCGTCGCGGTGCGCTCCGCGGGCATCGACGACTGCACGGCGGACCGGCTCGGCGCCCTGGTGGAGGCCCTGGCCGCCGACACCGGCCGCGTGTGCGGTGAGCCCGGCGGCGCGAGCCTGGCCATAGAGCTCCACGAGGCCCTGGACCCCCTGGCCCCGCATCTCGCCCCCACCGGCCGTGAGTCACTTCTCCTCCAGGCGGCCCGCATCGCTCTGGCGGACGGTCCGTACACCCCGGCGGAGCGCGATGTCCTGGCGACGGTGGGTACGGCTCTGACCATCCACCCGGATGACGTCCCCCGGGTTCTGGCTGCCGCCCGTACGCCGTTCTGAGCCGTTCGCTCCGCGGGTGGGGCGGGGTTTTTGCGCAGTTCCCCGCGCCCCTGAGGGGGGCTTCTGTGCGTTGTACTGTGCGGGTGGGTTGGGGGTTTTGGGCAGTTCCCCGCGCCCCTGGTGGGGGCTGTCACTCGGCATGGTGACAATTCCTTGCTGAAGGGATCAGTATCTTCCGCGGGGGGACCATCTGATGCATGGCCTCCCTCAGCTGCACCCTCCTGGTCACCGCCGCCGCCCTCCTCACCCCGCTCACGGCGCCCGCCCCCGCAGCCCCTGGCTGCACCACGTCCACCCCCTACACCGGGGGCAAGGTCGGCTACGCCACCTACCGCATCCCCGCGGTCGTCACGACCGGCAAGGGCACCGTGCTCGCCTTCGCCGAGGGCAGACACCGCGTCGAGAGCGACACCGGTGCCATTGACGTCGTGCTCAGGCGCTCCCTCGACGGCGGCTGCACCTGGGGGCCCCTCGCGGTCGTCGCCGCGGGCAAGGGGGACACCCGGGGCAACCCGGCACCCGTCGTGGACCCCCGCACCGGCCATGTCGTCCTCGTCACCTCGTACAACAGCGGCACCGTGACCGAGGCGCAGATCATGCGCGGCGAAGCGGCGCCGAGCCGTACCCGCCGCGTCTTCGTGCAGACCAGCACCGACGACGGCCGCCACTTCACCGCCCCGCACGAGATCACGGCACAGGTGAAGCGCCCCGGCTGGCGCTGGTACGCGACCGGGCCGGGGCACGCGCTCGCCCTCACCCGGGGCCCGCACACCGGCCGGCTCGTCGTCCCCGCCGACCACTCCGCCGCCCCGCCTCCCGGATCGTCCGACACCGGGCGGGAGTTCAGGTACTACGGCGCGCACGCCCTCTACAGTGACGACGGCGGACGCACCTGGCACATCGGCTACAGCGACGACTCCTACGACGGGCACGACAACTCCAACGAGAGCGGCGCAGCCCAACTCCCGGACGGGAGGATCTACTTCACCGCCCGCGACCAGAACGGCAAGAGCGCCGGACACCGCCTGGACGCCCGCTCCCAGGACGGCGGCGCGACCCTCCAGCGCCCGTACGCCGTACAGCACACCCTGGACGACGTCCCCGTGGTCCAGGGCAGCGTGCTCCAGCTCCACGGGCAAGCCGCGCCGCTGCTTTTCTCCGCCCCCTCCGACCCCGCCGCACGCCGGGCGATGGCGATCTGGCGCAGCACCGACGGCGGCGCGACCTTCACCAAGGCCCTGACGCTGTCACGGAAACCGGCGGCCTACAGCGATCTGGTGCAGCTGAGCGGCGGACGGCTCGGCATCCTGTACGAGACGGGGGCGAAGGGCCCGTACGACACGATCGTGTTCCGGCGCGTCCCGCTCACCGACGTGGAGTGAGCGTCACAGCAGGCCCGCCGCCGCCAGGAACTTCCCCACCCGTGCGGTCTCCTCCTCCGACAGCGGCACCTGAGGCTCGACGGTCGCCGGGCACGCGATCACGCCGCGCAGGTGCAGCGCCGCCTTGAACGCCCCGAGTCCCGACGAACTCCCGCCCATCCGGGCCGGGTTCCCGGCGCCGACCATGCCGTACAGCGCGCACAGCCGCTCCTGTTCCGTCCGTGCCGCGTCCCAGTCGCCCGCCCGGCACAGCCGGTCCAGCCGGACGTACGCCGCCGGGTCCACGTTGGCCAGCCCGGGCACCGCTCCGTCCGCGCCCAGTGCCAGCGCCGAGTCCACGACCAGTTCCGAACCCGTCAGCACGCTGAAGCCCGTGATCCCGGTGCCGGTGCGGGCGCCCGTGACGACCGCGCGGAAGGCGGCCAGATCCCCGCTGGAGTCCTTCAGCCCGGCCAGGGTCCCCTCCGCCGCCAGTTCCAGGACCAGGTCGGGGTTCAGCTTGGTGTGGACCGCCACCGGGATGTCGTAGGCGAGGACCGGTACGGGGGAGCGGTCCGCCAACACGCGGAAGTGGCGGGCGATCTCGGCGGGGTGCGTACGGGTGTAGAAGGGCGCCGTCACCACCACGGCGTCCGCGCCCGCCCGTGCCGCGTACGCCACATGGTCGAGGACGCGCGGCGTCGTCATGTCGATGGCCCCGGCGAGCACGGGCATCCGGCCCGCCACGTGGGAGACCACCGTCTCCACCACCAGCCGTCGCTGGGCGTCGGTCAGGTACGCGGCCTCGGAGGACGATCCGAGCACGAACAGGGCGTCCACCCCGCCGTCCACCAGATGGTCCACGAGACCGATGAGCGAGGGCACGTCCACCTCGCGGTCCGGTGTCAGGGGCGTGCAGACGGGCGGTACGACACCGGTCAGCGGGGCGGGCAGGGTCATCAGGGCTCCCGGGGGTGTTTCTGTTCCGGCACTGTGTCAGCCATGGCGGTGGCCGGGGAGGAGATCCGGGCCGCCTGCCGTACGAGGTCGCCGGTCCGCTCCCCCTCCTCCACAGGATGGTGGCAGCGGAAGCGGTGTCCGTCGGCCGACGCGCCCGAGAATCCCGGCATCGACGCGGCGCACGCCTCGTCGGCCTTCCAGCAGCGGGTGCGGAAAGGGCATCCGCTCGGCGGCCGGGTGGCCGACGGCACCGGTCCGGCCAGCGGGATCGGGTCGATCGGGTCGAGCAGCCCGGGGGTGGCGGAGAAGAGGGCCCGGGTGTACGGGTGGCGTCCATGGCCGGTGACGCGGCCGGCCGGGGCCTCCTCGACGATCCGGCCGAGATACATCGTGACCACGCGGTCGCTCATCCGCCGTACCGTCTGGATGTCGTGCGAGACGAAGACGAGTGCCAGGCCGAGGCGTTCCCTCAGGTCCAGCAGGAGGTTGAGGATCTGAGCGCGGACCGACACGTCCAGGGCGCTGGTCGGTTCGTCCGCGACCACCAGCTCCGGTTCGAGCGCGAGCGCCCGGGCGATGGCGACGCGCTGCCGCTGACCCCCGGAGAGCTGCCCGGGCAGTGCGTCGGCGAGGGTGCGGGGCAGGCCTACCAGGGCCATCAACTCCCGTACGCGTTCCTCGCGCCGGGCCCTGGTACCCCGGTGGTGGACGTCCAGTGGGTCCCGCAGAATCCCGTGGACGGTCAGCCTGCGGTTCAGAGCGGTGGAGGGGTCCTGGAAGACCATGCCGATACCGGCGCCGACGGCGGAGCGGCGTTCGGCGGGCGGCATCGTCCACAGGTCGCGGCCCCGCAACAGCACCGTCCCCGTTGTCGGCCGCTCCACCCCCACCAGAGCCTTCGCCAGCGTCGACTTGCCGCAGCCCGACTCACCGACCACTCCCACCGTCTCCCCGGGTGCGACGCGGAAGTCCGCGCCGGTCAGCGCGTACACCCTGTCCCGGGCGAACAGGCCACCGCTGCGGGCCCTGTGCACGACACCGGCGCCGCGCAACTCCACGACGGCGTTCACTTGACCGCCTCGCTCTCCGTGGACACCAGCTCGACCGCCGGGTGATGGCAGGCCGCCGTATGCGTCCGAGTCCCGGCCGGAGCGGGTGCCGTCGTACGGCACACCTCGCTCGCCAGTGGGCAGCGGTCCGCGAAGCGGCAGCCCGCCGGGAAGTCGGCCGGGGCGGGGACGACGCCCTTGATCTGCGTCATGCGCTCGGCCGCCGACTCGAGTGACAGCACGCTTCCCAGCAGCCCGCGTGTGTAGTGGTGGGCGGGGGCTTCCACCAGGTCAGCGGTCACCCCGCTCTCCACGATCTGCCCGCCGTACATCACCACCACCCGGTCCGTGACATCCGCGATCAGCGCCAGGTCATGGGAGACGAGCACCAGCGCGAAGCCCAGCTCCTCCCGCAGTCCGAGCAGCAGCTCGATGATCTGAGCCTGCACGGTGACATCGAGCGCGGTCGTCGGCTCGTCGGCGACGATCAGCTTCGGGCCGCGGGAGAGCGCCATGGCGATCAGGACGCGCTGGCGCTGTCCTCCGGACAGTTCGTGCGGGTAGCTGCGCAGGGTGCGTTCGGGGTCCAGCCCGACCATGGTCAGCAGCTCGGCCGCCGTCCGTCTTCCCCCGCGCCGCACGACCTGCCCCAGCTGCGCGCGGATCGCCATCGCCGGGTTCAGCGAGGACAGGGCGTCCTGGTAGACCATCGCCATCCCGTGACCCAGCAGCCCGCGCCGCACCCGCACAGGCTCGACCGCCAACTGCCGGCCGCCGAACCGCACCTGCCCCCGCACCCGGGCCCCCTTCGGCTCCAGGCCCATCACCGCGAGCGCGGTCAGCGACTTGCCGCAGCCCGACTCACCGACCAGCCCGAGGACTTCGCCCTCGCGCACCTCGAAGCTGATGCCGTCCACGATGTCCACGCCCCGATGACGTCCGGGGAAGCCGATGGCGAGGTCCTCCACCGCGAGCACGGGCAGCCCGCCGGGTAGCGGGCGCGCACGGGACCGCAGCCGCCGTGCCGCCTCGGCGAGACCCGGGAGCGGCACCACCGCGCCCCCGCCCGGCTCAGGTGACCGGAGGCTGTCCTCGCGCACGTCCGCGTCCACGTCCCGGGCGGAGGGTGCCGCCCACGCGTCCGAGACGCCCTCGGACAGGATGTTGAGGGACAGGACCGTGACCAGCATCAGCAGGCCGGGGAAGACGGTCGCCCACCAGCCGCCGGTCAGCACCATGTTCTTGCCGTCGGCGATGACACCGCCCCAGGACGGGTCGGGCGGGCGCACGCCCGCGCCGATGAACGACAGCGACGCCTCGAACACGATGGCCTCGGCGACCTGCACCGTGCAGAACACGAGGACGGGAGCGGCGCAGTTGACGGCCACGTGCCGCAGGACGATATGGGGGGTGCGGGAGCCGATGACGCGTTCCGCCACCACGTAGTCCTCGCCGTACTGGTCGAGGATGTTCGCCCGTACGACCCTGGCCACCGGCGGGGTGAACAGGAAGGCGATGGCGCAGATCAGGACCGTGATCCCGCCGCCGAACACGGACACGAGAACGGCGGCGAGCGCGATGCCGGGGAACGCCATGACGATGTCCAGGCAGCGCATCAGCGTCTCGTCCACGCCCTTGCGGGAGGTGGCCGCGACCGCGCCGAGCAGCGAACCCAGCACGAGCGCGAGGGCGGTCGCCCCGAGGCCGATGGCGAGGGACCAGCGGGCGCCGTACATCAGCCGGCTGAGGATGTCCCGGCCGAGACTGTCCTGGCCCATCCAGTGCGCGGCGGACGGATGCCCGCTGCCGTCGACCGGCTCCTGCTGGTCGAGCGGATCGTGCGGGGCGATGAGCGGGGCCAGCAGCGCCACCAGCGCCACCACGGCGAGCAGGCAGACGGCGGCCTTCGACAGCGGCGGCAGCCGGCGCCGGCCGCGCAGCCGGAGGCCGGGACGGGACAGGGACCGGGCGAGTTCCTTGCGCCTCTTGTGCGTGATCACCGGACCGCATCCCTCAGCCGCGGGTTGACCAGCAGATACAGGATGTCGATGACGAGGTTGACGACCACGAACCCGGTCGCCGTGGTCAGGACGACGCCCTGGACGACGGCCGGGTCGCCGTTCTGCACGGCGTCGATCATCAGTTTGCCCATGCCGGGCAGGGAGAAGACGGTCTCGATGACGACCGCACCGCCGAGCAGGTAGCCGACGCGCAGACCGAGCACGGTCAGCGGATTGACGAGCGCGTTGCGCAGCACGTTGCGACCGACGACCACCCGGGGCGGCAGTCCGCTGCCGATGGCCGTACGCACATAGTCCTTGTCGAGTTCCTCCACGACGGACGTACGCACGATCCGGGTCAGCTGCGCCGCCACGGGCAGCGACAGCGCGAAGGCGGGCAGCGCCATCGTCTTCAGCCAGCCGGTGAAGGAGTCGGCGGGGTTGACGTAGCCGCCCGCCGGAAACCACCCCTGGCCGACGGCCAGATACTGGATCATCAGCAGGGCCAGCCAGAAACCCGGGGCGGCGACCCCGGTCAGGGACAGCACCCGGATGATCTGGTCCGGCAGCCGGTCCCGGTGGACCGCGGCGGTGACCCCGCCGAGCAGCGCCAGCACCACCGCGATGCCGAGCCCCAGGAAGGTCAGCTGGAGTGTGAGCGGCAGCGCGGTGGTGACCTGCTCCACCACCGGGGCCCGGGTCAGTGCGCTGGTACCCATGTCACCGTGGAGCAGGGCGCCGACGAAACGGACGTAGCGCACCGGCAGCGGGTCCAGCAGCCCACTGCGTTCCCTGAAGTCGTGGAGCTGCCGCGGTGTGGGGCTGGTGCCCTGGAAGAACGCGGACGCCGGGTCGACGTCCGAGAAGCGCATCACCAGGAACACGAACAGCACGATGCCGAGCATCAGCGGTACGAGCAGGGCGGTACGGCGGGCCAGGATCCTGAGGACGGCGATCACGACCCGGCTCCCTGCCGCTGGACCCACGTGGCCTGGAGGAGGTCGATGCCCGGATAGGGCTGCGCCCTGATCCCCGTGAGCTTCTTCGGGTCCCAGGCCGTCATCAGCTCGTTGTGGACGACCGGGTAGAGCACGGCCTGTTCGGCGACGATGTCGATGTAGTCCTGGACCATCGCCTTCTTCCGGTCCGGGTCGGGCTCCATGGTCGCCCGGTCCATGTCCGTGAAGAGTTTCCTGGCGACGGGGTGGTCCGCCCAACGGGCGTAGCCCATCCACAGGTTCTGCGGGCCGTAGTTGTAGCGCATGATCAGGTCGGCGTCGAGGCCGAACTGGTTGGGATTCGAGGCGGCGGCGACGACCTGGTAGTCCTGCTTCTGGTCCATCTTCGTGAAGACGGCGGTCGTCTCCTGCGGCGCCAGTGCGGTCTCCACGCCGATCGCGTCCCAGGACGCCTTGACGGTCGGGAGGCAGTCCACGATCCAGCTGACGTTCACGGCGAGGACGTTGATCTTCAGACCCTCGGCCCCGGCCTCCTTCAGCAGTCGCTTCGCCTTCTCGGGATCGTGGTCGTAGACGGTCTTCGCCCGGCGGTAGCCGGGGTTGCCCTCGTCGAGGAAGGAACTCGACGGCCTCCCGTGTCCCTTGAGCGCCACCTCGATCATCTTCTCGGTGTCGATGGCGTAGTGCAGTGCCTGGCGCACGCGTACGTCGTCGAACGGCTTGTGCTCGGTGTTGAACATCAGGAACAGATTGTTCATCCCGGCCGCGCCCTCGACCGTCAGCCCGCCTCTTGTGAGCTGCCCGATGTTGGCGTACGGGATGTTCTCCGCGATCTGCGCGCCCGCGCCGGTGCCCGAGATCCTGGCGACGCGTGACGCGGCGTCCACGATCGTCAGCCAGTTCATCCGCTTGAAGGCGGCCCTGCGCGGGCCGTTGTAGCCGGCGAACGCCTCGAAGACCGTGTTCGACTTGGGGTGGTGCGCGGTCTGCCGGTACGGTCCCGAGCCGATGGCCTTCCCCTTGATCGCGTCGTCGAAGGCGCCCGGCAGGGAGAAGACGTGCTTCGGCATGATCTTCGCCAGCGTGAGCCGTGAAACGCCCTCCGGGAAAGGGAACTTGAGTGCCAGTTCGACGTTCCGCGCGTCGATCTCGCGGACCTCCTTCAGCCAGCTCGCGAAGAAGCCCTTGGCGAGGGTGCGGGTGTCCGGATCCAGGATCCGCTCGAAGACGAACACGACGTCGTCGGCCGTGACGGGCCGCCCGTCGTGGAACGTTGCACCCGGCCGCAGCGTGAACTTCCAGGAGGTGCCGCTGAGATCCTTCGGGACCTCCGTCGCGAGCGCCGCGTAGGGCTCGCGCGAGATGGGGTCCGTGTCGAGCAGGCCCTCGTAGATGTGGTTGTTGGCGGCCATGCAGAAGGCGGAGGCGGTCTGGGCGGGATCCCAGCTGCCGTCGTTGCCGTAGCCGATGACCGCGGTCAGCGTCCGGTCGCCGCCTTCCCCGCCGTCGGTGTCGTTGGTGGACCGGGGGCCGGAGCAGGCGGTCAGGGGAGAGGAGAGGGCCGCCGCCGCGCCCAGCACTCCGGAGTACTTCAGGAACGCCCGGCGGTTCGGCGCCGGCACGTCAGGGGTCACGTCGCGCACGGTTCCTCCAGCAAAGAGGGTCTCGGTGGGGGGCTGGCGACAGGGCTCGAGGTCGGTGGAGAGAGGGCAGAGATACGACGTCCTACGTCATGGGCGGCAGCGTGAACATAGGAGGGGGTGCGGGGGCGGTCAAGGGATTGCACACGAATGGCGTAGCCGCCAAAGGTTCGAACCAATGGCGGCGTGAAATCCGGGTAGTTGGTGTTTTATCCCTTCCGGGTTGGGGGCAGAGATCCCCTGCGCGCGTACGATGCGGCGCATGTCTCAGGAGCCCGGTAACCGGCGCTGGACCGAGCGACGCATCAGCAGCCGGATCCAGCGCGAGGTCATGCAGCTCATCCTCGATCGCAAACTCCGGCCCGGTGACCCGCTGCCCACGGAGTCGGAACTGATGGAGGACCTGGGCGTCAGCCGCAACTCCGTACGGGAAGCCCTCAAGGCCCTTCAGGCCCTCGACATAGTGGAGATCAGACACGGCTTCGGGACGTACGTGGGGCAGGCGTCGCTGACCCCTTTCGTGGACGGGCTCACCTTCCGCACGCTCGCCCGGCCCGACGACCAGATGGACGCCCTGAACGAGATACTCCAGGTGCGCGAGGTGTTGGAGGAGGGACTGATCGGGCGGGCCGCCGTGACGCTCACCGAGCCGGAGCTCGACCGTCTGGAGGCGGTGGTCACCCGGATGGAAGCGGAGGGTCTCGAGGGGCGCCCCTTCCCCGAACTCGACCGTCAGTTCCATGAGTTGCTCTACGACTCCTTGGGCAACGCGCTGGTGCCGCAACTGCTGGGCGCCTTCTGGGCGGTGTTCCGGCGGGTCGCCCAGGCCCGCGACTGGCCCGATGGCACGGCACCCCGCGTGACGGCCCGCCGCCACCGCGCCATCGTCACCGCCCTGCGGTCCCGGGACGTGGAGAGCGCGGAACGTGCGATGGCGGATCACTTCCGGGGGATCGAGGCACAAGCGGCGGGGGAGCCGGAAGAGGGGGAGTCGTGACGGGCGGCTGGGACCCGGACGCGCCCGGCGTGCTGCGGCTGCCGTCCGGGCGGCTGGTGCGCGGTCGTGCCCTGCGCCGCCCGCTGCCGGACGGGCCGCTACCGCAGTTCGCCATGTACCTCCTCGGGAAGCCGCCGCCCCAGGTGCCCTGGGAAGCCGAGTGGCTGCGATGGCCGGACTTCCGCCTGCCGAGCAGCGGCGGCGAGGCCCGGCGCCTGCTCGCGCGGGCATGGGACCGCGCCACGACCGAACGCGTCGAACTCGCGTGCGGCGGGGGACGCGGACGCACCGGCACGGCGCTGGCCTGCCTCGCCGTGCTGGACGGTGTGGCGCCGGGGGAGGCCGTGGAGTTCGTACGCGCCCACTACGACCGGCACGCCGTGGAGACCCCCTGGCAGGCCCGCTGGGTACGCCGCTTCACGGTGTGAAGGACGGCCGTTCGGGCCGAGCCGGGAGCCGTCTCCGGGGGCGGCGAGAGCCCAAAAGAGTGCCGCGTCACCCGGACACTCGCTGATGAGTTGCCGGGTGTTGCCGCCCCGGGCAGCATGACACCGTCAGCGCGAAGCTGCTGTTCGAAGCACGTGCGAACGCGCTCACGGTTCCTCGGACGGAACACCGTACGGGCCCCGCGAGCGGCACGAGCACCCAGGGACACGCCGTGCATCATCGCCGGTCCCGGCCAGGTGCGGCCCGAGTACGAGGACGGAGAAATCGGGCAGCCGCTCCCGCGGGGCCTGCTGCGGGCCGACCTGGAACAGCAGCCTGGAACAGGCTCAACTCCGTCCATCAGGAGGTGTCTATGAGCAGCATCGCCGAATGGCTCGAAGAAAACGTAACAACCGACAAACGGGCGCTCGACTGGTACCGGGAACCCGAGTGCGAACCACGGATCGTCCGTGCCTACCGTCAACTGCTGAGTGGCTACGAGATCGACACCTCGACGATTCTCAAGACCACCGTCGAGGTCGAGGGTGAGCACGCCGGCGTGGTCCGCGTGCACGACATCAACTACTACTCGATCTGCGCACACCACTTCCTGCCGTTCTACGGCAAGGTGGCGATCTCGTACGTGCCCGGCGACCGCATCCTCGGTCTGGGCAAGTTCCCCCGCCTGGTGCAGGCGTTCAGCCGCAGGTTCCAGATCCAGGAGCATCTCGTCAAGGACATCGCCGAGGAGGTCATGAACTCGGGCGGAGCACGCGCCGTGCGGGTCGTCTCCACCGGCCGGCACATGTGCATGTGCAGCCGGGGGCCGAACGACCAGACAGCGCTCACCGACACCTCCTTCGTCGCGGGCGACAGGGAACTGTTCACCCGCTTCGGCCTGGACGACTGACTGAGGGTCGGCTGGGCCTGACGCACGGGTTTCGCGCGGTGGACCTCCGGGTCGTCCGCCGCGCGAAACCGTGCGCACATCTGTATGGGGGGCTGACCGGAAGCGAACGGGACATGAGACTCGACTTCGTCGCGCCGCACGCGCTGCGTGACGGCTCCGTGCACCACTACTGCCTGCGCTGCCACGGCGATGCGGTGGAGTGGCGCACCGAGGGCGGCCGGCGGACGTGCGTGTGCCACGCGTGCGGTGAGGTCGCCGAGCGGGCGCTGGTGCTCGACCCGGCGGTGCGCTGGTGGACCGACAGCGCGGGCGAGTACTGGCACGAGACGGCGGGCGTGTTCGTCCGGGACAGCCAGGGCCGCCTCCTCTTCTTCGACCGCACGGCCTACCCGTTCGGCCTCACGATCCCCGCCGGGCACGTCGAGTGCCGCGAGAACCCCGACGGGGCGGCGGTACGGGAACTGCGGGAGGAGACCGGCATCGCGACGGAACGGCTGGAACGCCTGACCCGAGTCCCGGTACCCGGCGACGGCTGCCGCCGAGGCGCCGACGCCCATCTGTGGCACGTGTTCCGGACGGCCGCCCCGGTGGAGGCGGACCTCCCCGTGGAACTCGGCCCGGAGGGCACCACCGCCGTGTGGCTGACGCCCGACGAGGCACTGGACCACCCGGTCATCCCCGCGGTACGCCAACTCCTTCACACCTGCCGGGACGATCTCGCGTTCTCCCGCACGGCCGGCTGACCCCGTGGCCCTGGCCGGTATCGGTATCCCCGCACGGGCCGGGCGGCGGGAATGGACCGGTCTCGCCGTCCTGGCGCTGCCGACGATGCTCATCGGCCTCGACATGACCGTGCTGCACCTGGCCGTGCCGTATCTCAGCCGGCGGCTGCACCCGAGCGGTACGGAACTCCTGTGGATCGTCGACATCTACGGCTTCATGGTCGCGGGCTTCCTCGTCATGATGGGCACGCTCGGCGACCGCATCGGGCGCCGCAGACTGCTCCTGACGGGCGGCGTGGCCTTCGCCGCCGCGTCCACGCTCGCCGCCTTCTCCTCCTCGTCGGGAACGCTCATCGCCTCACGTGCCCTGCTGGGCGTGGCCGGGGCGACCCTGATGCCGTCGACCCTCTCCCTGATCAGCAACATGTTCCGCGACCCGCGGCAGCGGCGGATCGCGGTCGCGGTGTGGATGACCAACTTCAGCATCGGCGGGATGATCGGACCGCTGGTCGGCGGGGTGTTCCTGGAGCACTTCTGGTACGGGTCGGTGTTCCTGCTCGGCGTCCCGGTGGGCGTCGTCCTGCTGATCGCCGGTCCGCTGCTGCTGCCCGAGTACCACGATCCGGCGGCGGGCAGACTGGACCCCCTGAGCGCCGCGCTGTCCGTCGTCACCGTGCTCCTTGTGGTCTACGGCTTCAAGGAGATCGCCCAGCAGGGTGTGCGGACCCTGTCGCTGCTGAGCCTCGTCGCCGGGCTGTGCCTGGGCGTGGTCTTCGTACGACGGCAGCTCGGGCTCGGTGACCCGATGCTCGATCTGCGGCTCTTCCGCCGCCCGGAGTTCGGGGTGTCGCTGGCCGGTCTGACCTTGGGGCTCTTCGCCGTGACGGGCATGCAGTTCCTGCTTCTCCAGTACTTCCAGCTGGTCCTGGGCATGTCCCCACTGGTGACGGGTCTGTGGACACTGCCCGCGGTGGGGGCGGGCGTGGTGAGCGCGCTGCTGGCGCCCTTCGTGGCGCACCGGACAAGCCCGGGCCGGGTCATGGCGTCCGGCTTCCTGCTGGGCGTGCCGGGCCTGGCGCTGCTGACGCGAGCGGGCCCGGCGTCCGGCCCGCTCCTGGGCGTCGTCGGCTTCGCCGTCACCTCGTTCGGCGTACAGGCGGCGCTGGCCCTCACGAACGAGGCGATCCTCAGCAGCGCCCCGCCCGAACGCGCGGGCAACGCCTCCGGTATCGGCGAGACCGGCGCCAACCTGGGCGAGGCCCTGGGCGTGGCGGTCGCCGGGTCCGTCGCCGCCGCCGTCTACCGGGCGAACCTGAGCACCGGTGTCCTGCCGGGTGGCATCGGACCTGACGCCGCCCGGGCCGCCCGCGCGACCCTCGGCGGCGCCACCGAGGCCGCGGCCCGCCTGTCCGGCCACCTCGGCGACGACCTCCTGGCCCTTGCCAGAGCGGCCTTCACGGACGGCATGCACGTCGCCGCGCTGGTCAACATCGGCCTCCTCGTGGCCCTCACCGCCGCGCACGTGACCCTGCTGCGCACACCTGTCACACCGGCCCACGGCGACTGCCGCCCGCACCCCGCGCGCGACCAGGACGTACGACTCGTACCGGCAGCCGACGTGGACGAGGCGGATCCGGGAGTGGAGAGGGACGGGTGATCCGGACCCAGTCGTCGGTACCTCCCGGGATCTCCGTCAGGCACAGCCCCGGCACCTTGCCCAGCTTCCCCGACCAGACGATCGACTTCCGGTACCCGGCCGATTCCCTTCGCGTGCGGCCATGGTGCCCTGTCCCCGTTCGCCCGGACCCATGAACCCGGCCGATGCCGACCGTGGTTGTACGTCCACGGTCCGATGACCGGTCCCCTGCCGCGTGTCTACGATCTCGGCATGCCCGTCACCCTTCCGCTACCCCTGCTCAAACGCGTCCCGCCCCGCGCCTGGATCGTGCTCGTCTGGTGTGTGAGCACGCTCTTCACGCTTCTGACGACGTTCAGGCTGCCCGGAGAGACGGAGCCGCAGCAGTCGCCTGCGGCCCAGCTCTACCGCTGGGACGGGCTGACGTTTCACGCGGTGTCCACCGTGCTGGTGCTGTACGGCGTCAGACTGCTGGAGCGCCGTCCGCTGGGCGCCCTCACCTGGCTGATCTTCGCCTCGATCACCGAGGCGTCGACCCTCGGGGTGGCCGAACTGCCGATGGCGCAGTACCTGGCGCCCGTCCTCGCCCTGTACTTCATCGCGGCGGCATGCCCGCGCCGTACCGCTGTGATCGCCCTGGCCATGGGCATCGGCACGCTCGTCGCCTACATCACCGTCCGGCTGCTGCGCGGCTGGGACGTCGGTGTGTCGGCGGAACTGGCCGTGGCCCTGGTGGCGTTGGTCGGCTGGCTGCTCGGCAACTCCGCGCACGAGGCACGTGAACACGCGCGGGAGATGAGCGACCGGGCGGCGGCCCAGGCGGTGACGGACGAACGGCTGCGCATAGCCCGCGAGATGCACGACACGGTGGCCCACAGCATCGGCATCATCGCCCTCCAGGCGGGCGCGGCGGCCCGTGTGGCGGCCACCCGGCCCCAGGAGTCGCTCGAGGCGATGCGTGCGGTGGAGACGACGGGGCGGGAGACGCTGGCGGGGCTGCGGCGGATGCTGGTGGTGTTGCGGGCCGCGGAGGGCGACGGGCACGCGGAGGGCGAGAACAGCGCGGCGCAGCCCGCCGGGCTGGCCGACGTGGACCGGCTGGCCGCCGCGACCACCGCGGCGGGCGTGCGCGTCGAGGTACGCCGTGTGGGCGAGTCACGCCACCTTCCCCCGGAGATCGACCTGTCGGCGTTCCGGATCATCCAGGAGTCGGTCACGAACGTCGTACGGCATTCGGGTGCGGACGCCTGCCGAGTGACCGTGGACTACAAGGACGAGGAACTGGCGCTGGAGGTGACGGACGACGGCCGGGGCCACGGCACGTCGACCGACACCGGCTTCGGACTTGTGGGCATGCGCGAGCGGGTCGCGCTTCTGCACGGCGAGTTCAGCGCCGCACCGTGCCCCGGGGGCGGCTTCCGGGTCGTCGCCCGGCTGCCCGTACCGGGGGACGTCCGATGACGGTACGCGTGGTCCTCGCCGACGACCAGCAACTGATCCGTACGGCGCTGCGCATGGTGATGGCGGACCTCGAGGACATCGAGGTGGTCGGGGAGGCGGCCAACGGGGCCGAGGCGGTGGCCCTTGCGGGGGAACTCGGCCCGGACGTCGTCGTCATGGACCTCCGCATGCCGGAGATGGACGGCATCGAGGCGACCCGCCGTATCACCTCGGGATCGCAGGACACGCGGGTCGTGGTCCTCACGACCTTCGACGACGACGATCACGTGTACGGGGCGCTGCGCGCGGGCGCGTCCGGGTTCCTGGTCAAGGACATGGGACTGGACGACATCATCGGCGCGGTACGGGTGGTGGCGGCGGGCGACGCGCTGATCGCACCCGGTGTGACCCGCCGCCTGATCCAGGACTTCGCGGCCCGCCGCCCGGAACAGGCCCGCTCGCGCCGAGAGCTGACGGCCGTCACCGAGCGCGAGAGGGAAGTCCTGACCCTGGTCGGCAGGGGCCTGACGAACACGGAGATAGCCGCCGAGCTGTACATCAGCGTGGCGACGGCGAAGACGTACCTGACCCGCCTGCTGACCAAGCTGGACGCCCGGGACCGGGTCCAGCTGGTGATCATCGCGTACGAGGCGGGGCTGGTGTCGGTCACAGGGTGACGCGGCCATGTGGTGACACGATGACGTGGTGACGCGGCGTCAAGCCGCCGTCCCGCCTGTTTGCACTCGCCCCAGGCGCTATGCACACTTACCGTAAGTGCGCATATTTTCTGGAGGCGGTATGTGGGAGTTCGAGCACACCATCGATGCCGACGTCACCCCGGCCCAGGTCTGGGCGCGGTACGCGGACACCGCGACCTGGCCCGAGTGGGACGAGGGGATCCTGGCGGTGACGCTGGACGGGCCTTTCGAGGCGGGCACGACGGGGACGATGACGCCGGAGGGGCAGGGCCCGCTGCCGTTCACCCTCACGGCGGCCGTGCCGGAGAAGGGATTCACCGATGAGACGGTGATCCCGGACACGGTCACGCTGCGGTTCGTCCACCGGCTGGCCGCTCTGCCGGGCGGCGGTACGCGGATCACGCACCGGCTGGAGATCGAGGGGCCGGCCGCCGACGCGATGGGGCCCGGACTCGGGCCGCAGATCACCGCGGACTTCCCCGACGCCATGGAGGCTCTGGCCAAGGCCGCCGGGCAGCGCGGATGACCGACCATCAGCGGCGTGAGCAAGGGCCCTGGAGCAATCCGGGGTTCTTGCTCTGGCGTGTCACGCTCCAGTGGCAGCGGGCCGTCGGGGGTGTGCTGCGGCCCCTCGGGCTCACTCATCCGCAGTTCGTCGTGCTGGCCGGCGCCTGGTGGCTCGGCCGTCATGGGCAGCCGCCCAGCCAGCGCGAGCTCGCCGAGCACACCGGCATGGACGCCATGACCGCGTCCCAGGTGGCCCGCGCCCTGGAGGCGAAGCGGCTCATCAGGCGCGAGCAGGACCAGCACGACACCCGGATCAAACGACTGCTCGTCACGTGGGAGGGGCTGGCGCTCGCCGAACGGGCCGTCGAGGCCGTCGAGTCCGTCGACCGGGACTACTTCGGGTCCGTGCCGGACGGGACCTCCTTCGTCGACGCGCTGCTGGTCCTCGCGCCGCCGCCCGGCTCACGCCCGGTCGTCCGCGACCCGGGAGACGGGCCCCGCCCCGACGGTTTCTCCGCGCGCTGATGCCGCGCCCCCTCGGGTGAACCGCTGACCTTGGCTCAACGCCCCTGTGCCGCCGCGCACTTGCTCGCACCCGCGCGGCACGGGCAGGTGCCAAGTGTAGATGCAGAGCGTCACCATGGGGATGCGAAGGGTAAAAGTCGACAGGGAGGGGGAGTTCGATGGCTGCAGTGCACGTATCACTCGGGGGACGAGATTCGGCGCCACGCGTCGAAGAGGCGGAGGAGACCGTGACGGAATTGCTCACCGAAGCCCTGCCTCCGCGGCCGGCCGCGGAGGCGTGATGCAGGAGCCTCCGATCGGCTCGTGCGCCGTCGACATCCGCACCGGGAGGGTGGGCGTGGTGATGGGGCACGAGGGGCCGTACGTACAGCTGAGACCGTATGGCGGGGGCAGGGAGTGGGACGTGGAGCCGGAGGCCGTGCGCGTCGCGACCCCCGCGGAGCGCCTTCGCGCGGCGACCGCGTACGCCAACGCGCGCAGCCGCGGCGAGGTTCCTTGACGGCCAAGGCCTGGAGCGCGCCCGCCGTAGGCGAGAATGGGGCCCATGAGTCTGTTCCGCGACGACGGCATCGTGCTGCGCACCCAGAAGCTGGGTGAGGCGGACCGGATCATCACCCTGCTCACGCGGGGTCACGGACGCGTACGCGCCGTGGCCCGCGGGGTGCGGCGGACCAAGTCGAAGTTCGGCGCCAGGCTGGAGCCGTTCTCCCACGTCGATGTGCAGTTCTTCGCGCGCGGGAGCGAGCTTGTGGGGCGTGGTCTGCCGTTGTGCACGCAGAGCGAGACCATCGCTCCGTACGGCGGCGGCATCGTGACGGACTACGCCCGCTACACCGCCGGTACCGCCATGCTGGAGACCGCCGAGCGGTTCACCGACCACGAGGGGGAGCCCGCCGTCCAGCAGTATCTGCTGCTCGTCGGGGGACTGCGGACCCTCGCCCGGGGGGAACACGCGCCCCACCTCGTGCTCGACGCGTTCCTGCTGCGCTCCCTCGCCGTCAACGGCTACGCGCCCAGCTTCGGCGACTGCGCGAAGTGCGGCATGCCCGGCCCCAACCGCTTCTTCTCGTTGGCCTCGGGCGGGGCTGTCTGCGCCGACTGCCGGGTGCCCGGCAGTGTCGTACCCTCGCCGCAGGCTCTCGAACTGCTCGGCGCGCTGCTCACGGGAGACTGGGACACCGCCGACGCGTGCGAGCCCCGGTACGTCCGGGAGGGCAGTGGACTGGTGTCGGCGTATCTGCACTGGCACCTGGAGCGCGGACTGCGCTCGCTCAGGTACGTGGAACAGTAGAGCCATCCGAGCGAGCGACCAGAGAAAGATCGAGGAGACGAGAAGCACATGGCCGTACGCGGGTTCCTGGGGCGCCAGCGCCGCGAGTACAAGACGCCGGAGCCGCACCCGTCCGGGGCCCGCGCGCCCAAGCTCCCCGGCGAGCTGGTGCCCAGGCACGTGGCGATCGTCATGGACGGAAACGGCCGCTGGGCCAAGGAACGCGGGCTGCCGCGCACCGAGGGCCACAAGGTCGGCGCAGAGCGGGTGCTCGACGTGCTCCAGGGGTCCATCGAGATGGGCGTGCAGAACATCTCGCTGTACGCGTTCTCCACCGAGAACTGGAAGCGCTCGCCCGACGAGGTGCGCTTCCTGATGAACTTCAACCGCGACTTCATCCGCAAGACCCGGGACCAGCTCGACGACCTCGGCATCCGGGTGCGCTGGGTGGGCCGTATGCCCAAGCTGTGGAAGTCCGTGGCCAAGGAGCTCCAGATCGCCCAGGAGCAGACCAAGGGCAACGACCGGCTCACGCTGTACTTCTGCATGAACTACGGCGGCCGTGCCGAGATCGCCGACGCGGCGCAGGCCCTGGCCGAGGACGTGAAGGCGGGCAGGCTCGACCCGTCGAAGGTCACCGAGAAGACCCTGGCCAAGTACCTCTACTACCCGGACATGCCGGACGTGGACCTGTTCCTGCGGCCGAGCGGCGAGCAGCGCACTTCCAACTACCTCCTGTGGCAGAGCGCTTACGCCGAGATGGTCTTCCAGGACGTGCTGTGGCCGGACTTCGACCGCCGCGACCTGTGGCGGGCGTGCGTGGAGTTCGCCTCCCGCGACCGCCGCTTCGGCGGGGCCATCCCGAACGAGGACCTGCAGGCCATGGAAGGGCACGAGGGGCACGAGGGGCGCTCCGCGACCCCCTGACGGCAGTCGTTACGATCCCGCCTCATGAACAACATGGGGTGGGACACGGCGCAGTCCAGTGGCGCCGCGCAGGAATCGGTGGAGCTGCTGTACCAGCCGACCGTCAAGGACTTCACGTCGGCGCTCAGAGCGCGCAGAAGCGTCAGCCGGGCGGGGCGCAGGCAGAAGTGGGTGCTGTGCGGCGTGTTCGTCGCCCTCGTGCTGGAAGTCGTGGCGGTGCTGAACGGAGCCCATCCGCCGGTCTTCTTCTTCATCTGGGTGGTCCTGATGGGCGTCCTGATCCCGCTGACGCCCTGGCTGCAGGCACGCCAGTTCCAGCGCCTGGCCGAGCCGAAGGGCACCTTCCGCATCACCGTGACGGACACCGGGCTGGTCCTGGCCAACGACAACACGACCACGGCGGTCAACTGGGCGGCGCAGCCGCGCTACAAGGAGACGAACAGTGAGTTCGTCATGGTCAGCGCGGACAAGAACGCCCTCAGCTTCACGATCCTGCCCAAGCGCGGTGCCCAGAGCCCCGCGGACGTGGACCGGCTGCGGGCGATCCTCGACCGCAACCTGACCCGGCTGTAGCGCCTCAGCCCCCGCCGGAGGCCGCCGCGCAGTCCGCGCAGGTGCCGAAGATTTCCACCGTGTGGGCGACGTTGACGTAGCCGTGCTCCGCCGCGATCGCCTCGGCCCACTTCTCCACCGCCGGGCCCTCGACCTCGACGGCCTTGCCGCAGATACGGCAGACCAGGTGGTGGTGGTGCTCGCCGGTCGAGCAGCGGCGGTAGACGGACTCGCCGTCGGAGGTGCGCAGGACGTCGACCTCGCCCGCGTCGGCGAGGGACTGCAGCGTGCGGTAGACCGTCGTCAGGCCCACCGAGTCGCCCTTGTGCTTGAGCATGTCGTGGAGCTCCTGCGCGCTGCGGAACTCCTCGACCTCGTCGAGCGCCGCCGCCACGGCGGCACGCTGGCGGGTGGAACGTCCCCGTACGGGCGGGCCGGCGGTCGTCACGGCTGCCTCCTTCGCGATGGCTCGCTCGCCTCGGCTGTCTCGCAGCTCACGTCTGCTTCCTGCCGGGCCATTGTGCCAGTCCAGGCGGCACACAGTCAGATTCCGACTTCGCCCGGCGCCTCCCGCGCGGCCGGAACCGCACGCGCCGGCGGGTCACCGCCGGGGTTTCCCACGGGGTCCGCGGCGGCGGCCGTACGGGCCCGTCGGCGGGACAGCGGAGCGGCCAGGGCCGTCAGCGCGAGGAACGCGGCGATCGTCAGCAGCACGATCGTGGCGCCGGGCGGCACGTCCTGGTAGTACGACGTGATCGTGCCGCCGAGGGCCACGGTCACCCCGATGACGACCGCGATCACGGATGTCGCCGCGAAGCCGCGGCCCAGCTGCTGCGCCGCGGCGACGGGCACGACCATCAGGGCGGAGACGAGGAGCAGGCCCACCACCCGCATCGCGACCGTCACCGTCACCGCGGCGGTGACCGCCGTCAGCAGGTTCAGCGCGCGCACCGGAAGCCCCGTCACCCGTGCGAACTCCTCGTCCTGGCCGACCGCGAACAGCTGGCGGCGCAGGCCCGTGGTGACCAGCACGACGAACGCGGCCAGCACGCAGATCGCCGTGATGTCCGCTTGCGAGACGGTGGAGAGCGAACCGAACAGGTAGGAGGTGAGGTTGGCGTTGGAGCCGCCCGGGGCGAGGTTGATGAACATCACGCCGCCCGCCATCCCTCCGTAGAACAGCATGGCCAGCGCGATGTCGCCGCGCGTCCTGCCGTACCAGCGGATCAGCTCCATCAGCACCGCGCCGAGCACGGAGACGGCCGTCGCCATCCACACCGGGGAGGCGGAGAGCAGGAAGCCGAGGCCGACGCCCGTCATGGCGACATGGCCGACGCCGTCGCCCATCAGGGCCTGGCGGCGCTGGACGAGGTGGATGCCGACGGCGGGAGCGGTGATGCCGACCAGCACGGCGGCGAGCAGGGCCCGCTGCATGAAGGCGTAGTCCAGGAAGTCCATCAGCTCGGCCGTTCTCCCGTCGGGGTGGGTACATGGAGTGCGTGATGCACGAGGCCGACGCCCTCCGTGGGCGGTCCGTCGTGCAGGACGCGGCCCTCGCGCAGGACGACCGCCCGGTCGATGAGCGGCTCAAGGGGGCCCAGCTCGTGCAGGACGAGCAGTGCGGTAGCGCCGGACGCCACCTGGTCCCGAAGCGTCCGCGCGAGCACCTTCTGGCTCACCAGGTCGACGCCCGCCATCGGCTCGTCCATGATCAGCAGCTCCGGTCGCGAGGCGAGCGCGCGGGCGATCAGGACGCGCTGGTGCTGGCCTCCGGAGAGCGCGTCCACGCGGTCCCCGGCCCGGTCCGCCATGCCGACGAGCTCCAGGGCGTGTCGTACGGCGTCGTGGTCGGCCTTGCGCAGAAGGCCGAAGCGGGTCCGGGACAGCCGCCCGGAGGAGACCACCTCGTTCACCGTGGCGGGCACGCCGCCCGCGGCCGTGGTGCGCTGGGGCACGTATCCGACGCGCCGCCATGTGCGGAACCGGTCGCGCGGGGCGCCGAACAGTTCGATCTGTCCGGCGGTCACCGGCACCTGCCCGATGGCGCAGCGCACGGCGGTGGACTTGCCCGAGCCGTTCGCGCCGAGCAGCGCCACGACCTCGCCGCGCCGCACATGGAGGTCGATGCCGCGCAGGACGGGCCGCGAGCCCAGGTCGGCGTGGACGCCGCGCAGGGAAAGGACGGCCTCGCGCGTGGTGCTCTGCGTGACGGTCACCTGGCCCCCAGCGCCTTCCTCAGCGTCGTCAGGTTGGACTCCATGACCTGGAAGTAGTCGCTGCCGCGGGACTTGGCGGTGATGCCCTCGATCGGGTCGAGCACATCGGTCCTCAGCTCGGTGTCCTTGGCGATGGTCTTCGCGGTGCTGTCGCTGACGAGCGTCTCGTAGAAGACGGTGGACACCCCGTCGGCGCGCGCCATCGACTCCAGGCCCCGCACCCGGGCGGCGCTGGGCTCGGAGTCCGGGTCCAGGCCGTTGATGGCCTCCTCGGTCAGTCCGTAGCGCTCGGCGAGGTAACCGAAGGCGGCGTGGGTGGTGATGAAGACCTTGCTCTTGGTGTTCCGCAGCCCGTTCGCGTACTGGGTGTTGAGCGCGTCGAGCTTCTTCACGAGCACGGAGGTGTTCTTGCGGTAGGCGTCCGCGTGGGCCGGGTCCGCCTTCTCGAAGGCCTTGCCGACGCCGTCCGCGACCTGGGCGTAGCGCACCGGGTCGAGCCAGATGTGGGGGTCCTTGCCCGCGCCCTCGCCGGGGTGGCTGTCGTGGGCCGCCGCGTGCCCGCCGACCTCGTTGCCGTGTTGCTCCAGGGTGGTCAGGAAGGCCGCGTCGATCTTCGTCTGCACCTCGGACTGGGCCACCGCGTCATCGACGGAGGGCTGCAGGCCCCGCAGGTACAGGATGGCGTCGGACTCCTGGAGCCGCGCGGTCTGCCGGGCGCTGATCTCCAGGTCGTGCGGCTCCTGGCCGGGCTGCGTGAGACTGGTGACATGAACGTATTTCCCGCCGATCTGCTCGGCGAGGAAGGCCAGTGGATAGAAGGAGGCCACGACGTCGAACCTGCCGCTGTCTTTGGCCGCGGCCCGGGAAGAACAGGCGGAGGTCGCCGCGAGGGTGACAGCGGTGACCCCGGTCAGGGCGACCATGGGTATGAGACGCCGGGGCGGGCGTCGACGTGATTTCATGACATTCATTTTCAACAAACATGGAAACCATTGTCAATAAACCTCCTGGGGGCTCGCGGAGGCGCACGGGGGCTCATGGCGGGTCCGGCGGGCGCTGGTCCCGGCGGGCCCGACGAGCCGGATGAGCCCGTCGGGCAGCAGCGGCCTCGGAAGGGGGACCCGCTTCAGGCCCGCTACCCCCATACCGATTTGATTGGAGGGGAGCCCCCGCCGGTAACCTGAAGCATTCGCTCTGAAGCAATGCTGAAGCAGTGCAGTGCCCTGAAGCAGCAGCTTCGTCGCCCGTCGTCGTAATGAAGAGAGCACCGTGGCCGCCGACAAGATCGACACCATCGTCAGCCTGAGCAAGCGCCGTGGCTTCGTATTCCCCTGCAGCGAGATCTACGGCGGTCAGCGGGCCGCCTGGGACTACGGACCGCTGGGTGTCGAGCTCAAGGAGAACATCAAGCGCCAGTGGTGGCGCTACATGGTCACGTCCCGCGAGGACGTCGTCGGTATCGACTCCTCGGTGATCCTGGCGACGGAGGTCTGGGTGGCCTCCGGTCACGTCGCCACCTTCACCGACCCGCTCACCGAGTGCACCTCCTGCCACAAGCGCTACCGCGCGGACCACCTGGAGGAGGCGTACGAGGCCAAGCACGGCCGTATGCCGGAGCACGGCCTCGCGGACATCAACTGCCCCAACTGCGGCAACAAGGGACAGTTCACCGAGCCCAAGCAGTTCTCGGGCCTGCTGTCCACGCACCTCGGCCCGACGCAGGACAGCGGCTCGATCGCCTACCTGCGCCCCGAGACCGCGCAGGGCATCTTCACCAACTTCAGCCTGGTCCAGCAGACCTCCCGCCGGAAGCCGCCCTTCGGCATCGCGCAGATGGGCAAGTCGTTCCGCAACGAGATCACGCCGGGCAACTTCATCTTCCGCACCCGTGAGTTCGAGCAGATGGAGATGGAGTTCTTCGTCAAGCCGGGCGAGGACGAGAAGTGGCAGGAGTACTGGATGCAGGAGCGCTGGAACTGGTACACCGGCCTCGGCCTGCGCGAGGAGAACATGCGCTGGTACGACCACCCGCAGGAGAAGCTCTCCCACTACTCCAAGCGCACGGCCGACATCGAGTACCGCTTCCAGTTCGGTGGCTCGGAGTGGGGTGAGCTGGAGGGCGTCGCCAACCGCACGGACTACGACCTGACCGCGCACTCCAAGGCCTCCGGCCAGGACCTCTTCTACTTCGACCAGGAGGCCGGCGAGCGCTGGACTCCGTACGTCATCGAGCCCGCGGCCGGTGTCGGCCGCACGATGCTGGCCTTCCTCCTCGACGCCTACGTCGAGGACGAGGCGCCCAACGCCAAGGGCAAGATGGAGAAGCGCACGGTGCTGCGCCTCGACCCGCGCCTCGCGCCGGTGAAGGTCGCGGTCCTGCCGCTGTCCCGCAACCCGGAGCTGTCCCCGAAGGCCAAGGGCCTCGCCCAGGCGCTGCGCGGCCACTGGAACATCGAGTTCGACGACGCGGGCGCCATCGGCCGCCGCTACCGCCGTCAGGACGAGATCGGCACGCCGTTCTGTGTGACGGTCGACTTCGACACGCTCGAGGACAACGCCGTGACGGTGCGTGAGCGCGACTCGATGAAGCAGGAGCGCGTGTCGCTGGACCAGATCGAGGGTTACCTGGCCGCACGGCTGATCGGCTGCTAGCCAGGACCTGAACCTCCCGTACGACGCCGGGTGGGCTGCTCGAGGCAGCCCACCCGGCGTTCGTCGTTTCCGGGCGGAGACACCGGATGTGTGACAGATGACAAATATTGAAATCTGTCATCTGTCATGCGATGGTGGAGTCACCTTCAGGGAAACCCAAGGAGTTCTCATGCGTACCCGCACCCTCGGAACCACCGGCCCCCGGACCGCAGCGCTCGGCCTCGGCTGCATGGGCATGTCCGCGCTCTACGGCGACGCGGACCGGACCGAATCCATCGCCACCGTGCACGCCGCCCTCGACGCGGGCGTGACCCTGCTCGACACCGGCGACTTCTACGCCATGGGCCACAACGAGATGCTGGTCGGCGAGGCACTGCGCACCGCCCCCGCGGCCCAGCGCGAACAGGCCGTCGTCAGCGTCAAGTTCGGCGCCCTGCGCGACCCGGACGGCGGCTGGTCCGGACACGACGGCCGGCCCGCCGCCGTGAAGAACTTCGCCGCGTATTCGCTCCAGCGCCTCGGCGTCGACCACATCGACGTCTACCGGATCGCGCGCCTCGACCCCGACGTGCCCATCGAGGAGACGGTGGGCGCCATCGCCGAACTGGTGGAGAAGGGATACGTCCGGCACATCGGCCTCAGCGAGGTCGGCGCGGACACCATCCGCCGGGCCGCCGCCACCGCCCCCATCGCGGACCTCCAGATCGAGTACTCGCTCATCTCGCGCGGCATCGAGGACCGCATCCTGCCCACCACCCGCGAACTGGGCATCGGGATCACCGCGTACGGCGTGCTCTCCCGGGGGCTGATCTCGGGCCACTTCACCCGCGACCGGCAGCTCGCCGCGAACGACTTCCGCGCCCACTCGCCCCGCTTCCAGGGCACGAACCTCGACCACAACCTCGGCCTGGTCGAGCAGCTCCGGAAGATCGCCGAGCAGAAGGGTGTCAGCGTCGCGCAGCTCGCCATCGCCTGGGTGCTCTCGCGCGGCGAGGACATCGTCCCGCTGATCGGCGCCCGCACCCGCGATCGCCTGTCGGAGGCGCTCGGCGCGCTGGACGTGACCCTGGACGAGGCCGACCTCGCGGCGATCGAGGCGGCCGTGCCCGCGGACGCGGCGGCCGGCGACCGCTACCCGGGGTCGCAGATGGCCCACCTCGACAGCGAGCACTGATCCCGCCGCCGGGTACCGTCGGACCATGGCACCGACCACCGAGACCCTGACCGCCGAGCGCATCCTCGAAGCGACCGAGGAGGTGCTGCGCCGCCACGGCCCCGCCAAGGCCACCGTGGTGGACGTGGCCCGCGCGCTCGGCGTCAGTCACGGCAGCGTGTACCGCCACTTCCGGACGAAGGCGGCGCTGCGGGAGGCGGTCACCAAGCGATGGCTGGACCGTACGTCCGACGCGCTCTCCGAGATCGTCGGTGAGGACCGGGACCCCGAGGCGCGGCTGAGGGACTGGCTGACGGTCCTGTTCGCGGCCAAGCGCCGCAAGGCGGGGGACGACCCCGAACTGTTCGCGACCTACATGGTGCTGACCGGGGAGGCCGGTACGGCGGTCGGCGAGCACGTCGACGATCTGACCGGACAGCTCGCCGAGATCATCCGCGCCGGCACGGAGTCCGGCGCCTTCACCGTCGCCGACCCGGCGACCACGGCCGCCGCCGTCTTCCACGCGACGGGCCGCTTCCACGACCCGTGCTACCACCGGGAGTGGGAACGGCCCGGCGTCGACGCCGAGTTCGAGGCGGTGCTCGACCTGCTGCTGCGCGGCCTGCGGGCCGCACCGGCCGGCTGACGCGGCCTTCGGTCACGCGGGCCGAGGGCACTCGTGCGGCTCAGCCGGACTGCGGTCGCCTCAGTCCCTGGAGGAGCAGTTCGATCAGTCGGCGGGGGTCGTAGCGGGGATCGCCGTCGCGTCCGATGCAGAGGTTGCCGATGCCGCGCATCAGCTCGTAGGCGTGTGTGCCGGGCTTGATCTCTCCGGCGTCGACCGCGGCGTCGAGCAGCTGTGAGCAGACGGGCACCAGGCGGTCCAGGAAGTAGGTGTGCAGCGCGTCGAAACCGCTGTCCGACTGCAGCGCGCCTGCGAGTCCGTGCTTGGTGACCAGGAAGTCGACGAAGAGGCCGACCCACCGGCGGAGTGCCACGAAGGGGGAGTCGGCGTCGGCCAGCAGGGTCGGGCCGGCCTCGGCGCAGGCTTCGACCTGGTGGCGGTAGACCGCGACGACAAGATCCGCCCGGGTCGGGAAGTGGCGGTAGATCGTTCCGAGGCCGACTCCTGCTTTGGCCGCGATCTCGCGCATCGGCGCGTCGACGCCGGAGGTGACGAACACCTCGGCCGCGGCGGCGAGGAGCGTCCGCTGATTGCGCAGGGCGTCGGCCCGCTTGCTCCGGCCCGGCGTTCCCGTTTTCCCGGAGTGGCCTTCAGCGGACACCGAGCTCTCCTTCGGACGATGCGTTGACTAAGCGGAACGCTGTTCCGTATCATATATGGAACAAGGTTCCGCTTCGAGGATAGCCGAGGCGGGCGCCCTTTCGTATCCGACCGCTCGGGCGGGGCGCATCCGGGCGAGCCCTCCCACGGTCATCGCGCCTCGATCCGCTCGATCCGCCGAATCCGTCATGGAGGAAGCCCATTCATGCAGTACCGCACCTTGGGCCGCACCGGTGTGCAGGTCAGCTCCCTCGCGCTCGGCGCGATGAACTTCGGCAGGATCGGGCACACCACCCAGGAGGAGGCCACCGCCCTCGTCGACGCCGCTCTCGAGGCCGGGATCAACCTCATCGACACCGCCGACGTGTACAGCGGGGGTGAGTCGGAGGAGATGGTCGGCAAGGCCATCGCCGGCCGCCGCGACGACATCGTGCTGGCCACGAAGGCCGGCCTGCCGATGGGCGAGGAGCGCAACCACCGGGGCGGCTCGCGCCGCTGGCTGGTCACCGAGCTGGACAACAGCCTGCGCCGCCTCGGTGTCGACCACGTCGATCTCTATCAGATCCACCGGTGGGACCCGGGCGCCAGTGACGAGGAAACCCTGTCCGCCCTCACCGACCTGCAACGCGCCGGGAAGATCCGCCACTTCGGCTCCTCGACCTTCCCGGCCTACCGAATCGTGCAGGCCCAGTGGGCCGCGCGCGAACACCGTCTGAGCCGTTACGTCACGGAACAGCCCAGCTACTCGATCCTGCAACGCGGAATCGAGACCCACGTTCTGCCCGTGACCGAGGAGTACGGCCTCGGTGTGCTGGTGTGGAGCCCGCTGGCCTCGGGCTGGCTGTCCGGCGCGGTCCGCGAGGGCCGGGAGATCGCCACCAGCCGCTCGGCGATCATGCCGGAGCGCTTCGACACCGGCATTCCCTCCAACCGGGCCAGGCTCGATGCGGTCGAGCGGCTGGCCGAGGTCGCCGACGAGGCCGGACTGACGCTGATCCAGCTCGCGCTCGGCTTCGTGACCGCGCACCCCGCCGTGACCAGTGCGCTCATCGGCCCCCGCACGCCGGACCACCTGCGTGCGCAACTCGCCGCCGCCGACACCGTTCTCTCCGCGGACGTGCTGGACGCGATCGACGCGATCGTCGCGCCCGGTGTCGACCTCGCCGCACACGAGAAGCACGACACCCCGCCCGCACTGCTCGACCCGTCACTGCGCCGCCGCTGAACGCACTGCCGGGGGCAGGATTGCGCGGTCGTCCCGGTGCGCGTGCCGTCAGGAACTGCCGGGCGGTTCCTGACCTGCTTGCTCAGGGTCCGCCGTCGCCTGATGTGCCTGCGCGAGGTGTTCCTCGGCCTTGAGCCACGGCAGGAACTGCGCGTTCTGGTTCCAGCCGCACGTGTCGCAGCCGATGGTGCGCCGCACCCCGGCCCCCTGGACCCGCACGGTGTGCTCACGCCCGTGTGGGTCCCGGCGGCTCACCCTGCTCGTGTCGATCTGCGGCATCACGCCTCCAGGGGTGTGCCTAGGGAGTACCTGTCCGCTTGCGCAGCAAGGAGTGTGCAGCACCATGTAGATCAACAGGGGGTCATCGGTGATGCGTTGACGTATCGCTTCGGTTGCCGTCGCACCGCTGTCCACCGGTATGGGGACAAAAGGAGTCGGCCGACTCCTTGTCAGCTGATCGTGCGGGGCAGCCGCAGGCTCAGCGCGATGGTGAGGGCGATACCGGCCAACTGCACCAGGAGCGTGATCACCAGCGCGTCCCGCATGCCCATCCCGGGAACCAGGGCCAGGAAGAGGGAGCCGAGCGTCGCCACGCCCAGCGCCAGTGCGGACTGCTGGGCGGTGACCATGACGCCGCCGCCGACGCCCGCACGGGCGGGCGGCACCTCGGACAGGATGATCCGCATCACGATCGGCAGCTGAAGTGACTGACCCGCGCCGGCCACCGCAGCCCCGGGCAGCAGCTCCAGCACGCCCAGATGCGGCCAGGAGTTCCACGCGGCGAGTGCCATCAGCGCGACACCGACCCCCTGGATCAGCCCACCGGCGCTCACCACCCGGGTGCCGAAGCGGGACACCAGACGCGGGCCGCACAGCGACACGAGGAAGAACGCCACCGCCATGGGCGTGAGCGCGAGCCCCGCCGACACCGGCCCGAGTCCGGCACCCTGCTGGAGCGCCACCGCGATGACGAACATGAACCCGCTGAAGCCCATCGAGAACGGCACGAGCATGACCAGCCCGCGGCGCAGCGGCACCAGGGCGAACAGGCTCGGCGGCACGAGCGGCGTACGGCCCCGCCGGTCCGCCCCCCGCTCCACCGCGTAGAACGCCCACGCCGCGAACGGGAACACGGCCAGCGTCAGCCACGTCCACAGCGGCCAGCCCGCCGCGCGGCCCTCGGTGAGCGGCGCGAGCAGGGTCACCAGGGAGACGGCGAGCAGTACGGTGCCGGGGCCGTCCACCGGCTCCGGGTGCTGGGAGCGGGTCTCGGGGACGGCGCGCGCGGCCAGGAAGAGGCCGACGACCACCGCGGGCACATTGACGAGGAACACCGAGCGCCAGCCGCTGCCCGCGATGTCCGCGGCCACCAGCACACCGCCGAGGATCTGCCCGGCCACCATGGACAGTCCGGCCGTCGCGCCGTACAGGCTCATCGCCTTGGCGCGGCGCCGGCCGCTGGTCGCCGCCTGGATCGTGGCGAGCACCTGGGGCAGCATCGCAGCCGCCGCCGCGCCCTGCGCGACGCGCGCCGCGACCAGCGTCCAGGCGTTCGGGGCGAGACCGCACGCGAGCGAGGTCACGCCGAAGGCGGCCATCCCGCCGAGGAAGAACTCGCGCCGCCCGAACAGGTCGCCGAGCCGGCCGCCGAGGACGAGCAGAACGGCGTACGAGAGCCCGTAGCCCGACACCACGAGTTCGAGCACGGACTCGCTCGCGTGCAGGTCCTTGCCGATGGTCGGCAGGGCGACGTTGACGATGAAGAAGTCGATGAGGGGGAGTGCCGCGCCCAGCAGCACCGTGAACAGTCCGAGCCCGCTCAGCCGGGGTGTCTCCACCGGGGAGCGGACCGTACGCGCAGTGAGAGTTTCGGTCACGCCATTGAGCTTCCGCCGACTCTCAGGGTGGTACCAGAGTGTCTTTATCCTGGTACAAGCACTACCTGGCAACAGGGTCAGGCAGGCGGCAGGCTGGGAATATGACGACCATGGTGCAGCAGACGACGGCCGTGCGGGATACCCCGCCCGTGTCCGACATCCGGCGCAATGAGCTGGCGGCTTTCCTGCGGCACCGCCGCGAGCACATCACCCCCGAGCAGGTCGGACTGCCCCGCGGCAGACGCCGGCGCACACCGGGGCTGCGGCGCGAAGAGGTCGCGCAGCTGTCGGCGGTCGGGGTCACCTGGTACACGTGGCTGGAGCAGGCCCGCGACATCCAGGTCTCCGGCCAGGTCCTCGACGCCCTCGCGCGCACCCTGCTGCTCGACGCAGGTGAGCGCGCCCATCTGTTCAACCTGGCGGGGGCCGTGGACCCAGCGCCCGGCGCGAGCTGCGCGCCGGTCACCGACGCCCAGCGCATCCTGCTGGAACAGCTGGAGCCGCTGCCCGCCTGCATCACCAACAGCCGGTACGACATCCTCGCCTACAACCGCACCTACGGGCTGTTGCTGTGCGACCTCGACGCCGTCCCGGCGGCGGACCTCAACTGCATGGTGCTTTGCTTCACCCACCCCGACTGGCGGGCGGCGAGCGTCGAACTGGAGACGGCGATGCGGCTGATGGCGGCCAAGTTCCGCGCCAATATGGCCGGTCACCTAGGCGAGCCCGCGTGGAAGATGCTGCTCAAGCGGCTGACGGCGGAGTCCGCCGAGTTCCGCGAGGTATGGGAGCGGCACGAGGTGGTCGGTGCCGTCAGCAAGCGCAAGAAGTTCCTCAACGCCCATGTGGGCCTGCTCAACTTGGACCACACGGATCTGTGGCTCACCCCGCACAACGGGCCGCGGATGGTGACGTACGCTCCGGCCGACGGCGAGTCGCGTGAGCGACTTGAGCGGCTCCACGAGATCGCGCTGAAGCGGGAGCGGGAGCAGCGGGAACGGGAGCAGGCTGAGCGGCGACACGGGCGGGGGCGCGTGGCGGCCTGATCCAAACGAAAGACCCTAGGCGCCCACACCCGTCGGGTTCTGCTGCCGTATCTCCTCCGTCTGCAGCCGGTCCGCCGTGCGCTCGGCCGTCGCGAGGGCCCAGCGGCCCGTCGTCAGGGCGCCCAGCAGCAGGACCAGGAGACCGCAGGCGGTGAGGATCCACCAGCCGGGCCGTGCGGCGGAGACGAAGACATCCCGGTACGGGCCCGTGTGCACGCCCGCGGCCAGGACCGAGCCGACCACCGCGACTCCCAGCGTGCCGCCGATCTGCCGGCTGGTGGAGGCGATGGCAGCCGCGACGCCCGCCTGCGCGCGGGGCATGCCCGAGACGGCCGTGTTGGTGATGGGCGCGTTCACGAAGCCGAAGCCCAGGCCGAAGAGGACATAGCCGATCACCAGGGTGACGTTCGAGGTCTCGGCGTGGAAGGCCGCGAACAGCAAACCGCTCGCCGTCATGGCGGTCCCCGCCGTCAGAAGCGGAAGGCGCGGGCCGCGGCTGCCGACCAGCCGGCCCGAGAGCGGCGCGCACACGAAGCACATGACCGCCATGGGCAGCATCCACAGGCCCGCGTGCAGCGCGTCCAGACCGCGTACGTTCTGCAGGTACAGCGTCGACAGGAACAGGAAGCCGCTGAGCGCCGCGAACGAGCTCACCGCGACCCCCGTCGCCCCGCTGAACGGTGCTGAGCGGAAGAAGCGCAGGTCGATGAGGGGTTCGCCGCGACGAGGCTCGTACCAGAGCAGGGCGAGCAGCGCGGCCAGCGCCAACGCGCCGAAGGCCAGGGTGTGGGCGGCGGACGAGTTCGGCGACTCGATGATCGCGTAGGTCAGGGAAGCCAGCAGGGCGATCACCAGGAGCTGGCCCACCGGGTCGGGGTGCCGGGCCTTGGCGGCGCGGGACTCAGGGACGTACACCATGGTGAGCAGCAGTGCGGCGATGCCCACCGGCAGGTTGATCCAGAAGATCGAGCGCCAGCCGACCGAGTCGACCAGCAGTCCGCCGATGACGGGGCCCGCCGCCATGGATATGCCGACCACACCGCCCCACATCCCGATCGCGCGGGCGCGCTCGCGCGCATCGGTGAAGGTGTTGGTGATGATCGACATCGCGACCGGGTTGAGCATGGATCCGCCCACGGCCTGCACCGTACGGAAGACGATCAGCGAGTCCAGATTCGGGGCGACGGAGCAGAGCGCCGAGCCGACCGTGAAGACGAAGAGCCCTGCCTGGAAGATCCTGCGGCGGCCCACACGGTCCGCCGTCGAGCCCGCGAACATCAGCAGCGAGGCCAGGACCAGGGTGTACGCGTCGATCGTCCACTGAAGGCCCGACACGCTCGCGTGCAGTTCCCTCTGCATGGTGGGGAGCGCGACATTCAGGACGGTGTTGTCGAGGCTCACGATCAGCACGCTCAGACAGCAGATCGCGAGGACGACGAGACGTCGGCGGTGGCTCAGCTCGTGCATGACATCCATCGTACGCCGATATCGATAGTGCGTCTAACTAATGACTAGTACACGATCATGAGGACCGGGTACCCCTCGGCGTGCGTGACAATGGGGGAATGCCCACGCCCACGATGACCCCGACCTTGCAGATCGGCCCGCACGCCGTCCAGCCCCCCGTCGTCCTCGCGCCCATGGCCGGGATCACGAACGCGCCGTTCCGGACCCTGTGCAGGGAGTTCAGCGGTGGCAAGGGGTTGTTCGTGAGCGAGATGATCACGACCCGGGCGCTGGTCGAGCGCAACGAGAAGACCATGCAGCTGATCACGTTCGATCCGAGCGAGCAGCCGCGCTCGATCCAGCTGTACGGCGTGGACCCGGCCACCGTCGGCAAGGCCGTCCGCATGATCGCGGAAGAGGGCCTGGCCGACCACATCGACCTGAACTTCGGCTGCCCGGTCCCGAAGGTGACCCGCAAGGGCGGCGGCTCCGCGCTGCCGTACAAGCGCAACCTGCTGCGCGCGATCCTGCGCGAGGCCGTCAGCGGCGCCGGGGACCTTCCGGTCACCATGAAGATGCGCAAGGGCATCGACGACGACCACATCACCTTCCTGGACGCCGGGCGCATCGCCGTCGAGGAGGGCGTGACGGCCATCGCGCTGCACGGCCGCACCGCCTCCCAGCACTACGGCGGCACCGCCGACTGGGACTCCATCGCCCGGCTGAAGGAGCATGTGCCGGAGATCCCGGTGCTCGGCAACGGCGACATCTGGTCCGCCGAGGACGCCCTGCGGATGGTGCGCGAGACGGGCTGCGACGGGGTGGTCGTGGGCCGAGGCTGCCTGGGCCGGCCATGGCTGTTCGCCGACCTGGTGGCGGCCTTCGAGGGGCGGACCGACGACATCGCCAGGCCGGTGCTGCGCGAGGTCGCGGACATCATGGTCCGGCACGCCACGCTGCTGGGCGAGTGGCTCGGCGACGAGCCGCGCGGGGTCATCGACTTCCGCAAGCACGTGGCCTGGTACCTGAAGGGATTCTCGGTCGGCTCCGAGATGCGCAAGCGGCTCGCGATCACCTCCTCGCTCCAGGAGCTGCGGTCCGGTCTGGACGAGCTCGACCTGGACCAGCCCTGGCCGACGGGCGCCGACGGTCCCCGCGGCCGTACGTCCGGCAACAACCGGGTGGTGCTGCCGGACGGCTGGCTGAAGGACCCGTACGACTGCGCGGGCATCAGCGAGGACGCTGAACTGGACACCTCCGGCGGCTGAGCGGAGCCGACCGGACTTCCTTGCCCGTACCCCGTCAGCGACGGCGCCGGGTCGACCGGCGAGCCGTCGTGGGAGACCGAAGAGGAGCGACGCGCCGCCTGTTGCGGTGCTAGGGCCTCTCGTTTGGGTCAGGCCGGGCTCGCGGGCCCTGGCACCGTGCCTCGCCGCGTTGTCGTCGGTTGCCATGGCTCCGCCATGACGCCCTCCTCCGCCTTGCGATGCACGGCACCAGACCCCGCTCCCTGATCCGGCCTGATCCAGACGAAAGACCCTAGTTCTTCGTCGGGTGCGGGGTCGAGCCGTAGGCCGTCAGGAAGCGGTCGCGGAACGAGCTCATCTTCCACACCGGCGCGTTGTGCGCGGGCCGCAGGCCGTCCGTCCAGCCCCAGTCGGCGATCTTGTCGAGCACCTTCGGGTCCTTGGCGACGATCGCGCACGGCACGTCACGGCTGGCGTGGTTGCCGCTCACCCGGGAGATCGGCTGGTGGTCGCCGAGGAAGACGAGGACCGTGTTGTCGTTGCCGTAGCGTTCGAGCCACTGGGTGAGGGCGGTCACCGAGTACTGGACGGTCTTGCCGTACTCCTCCTTCGAGCGAGTCGAGTCGGCGATGATGTCCGCCGGATTGTTCCCCGCCTTCTGGATGGCGTTGAAGATCGAGCCGTCGCCCAGCTGGTTCCAGGGGACCATCTTGGGGATGGGCGCCCAGGGCTGGTGGCTGGAGGTCAGGATGACGAACGACGTCAGCGGCTTGTCGTGCTTCTTGCTGTGCACTTGCTTCTGGAACTGCTCGAGCGCGTACTGGTCCGGCATGGTCGACCAGCTGAACTTCGGTCCCTTGTAGCCCAGCTCGAAGGCGTTGTAGACCTTGTCGAGGCCGTACCACTTCGCCTCCGGCCAGCCCTTCTGCACCCCGGGCATGACGCCGACCGTGTCCCAGGCGCCGGTCTTCTTGAACGCCTCGGTGAGGGTGAGGTGATCGCTCGCGGTGACGGTGCGGTACCGGTTCTGGTTGTTGACCCACAGACCGGACATGAACGTGGAGTGGCCGAGCCAGCTGCTGCCGCCGTACGTCGCCGAGGTCAGCCAGCCGCTCTTGGCGTGGAAACCCGCCTTCGCGAGCGCCTGGGTGCTGGTGTCGAGCGTCTTGTCGACGCCGGGCGCCATGATCGGGTCCTCGACGGCGCTGCGGCCGTAGCTCTCGATGAACGTGAAGATCATGTCCTTGCCGCGCAGATCCGGCACGAGCTGGGAGCCCGGGGTGCCGCCGAAGGCGTCGATCTTGGCGGTCTTGGAGAACTCCCGTTCGTCGCGCACGGTCTGGCGGATCGCGTCGGTGCGGGACTGGAGCATGGTGACCGTGCGCTCGGACGCGAGCGGCACTCCGCTGACCTGGAGACTGAGGGCCGTGCAGGTCATCCACGCCATGCTCAGGATCAGGACGGCACGTGTGGTGGTGGCACGGTGCCGTGCCATGAGGTTGCTGAGCCGGACGACGGAGAGCGCGGAAAGTGCGAGGACGACGACCACGATCGCGATGGCCGCGACCAGCACCCCGAGGGCGCCCGACCCGCCCAGCGTGTCCTGGAGGTAGGAGTACGCGTCGCTGAACAGGGGCCAGTCGAGGACGACGTTGAAACCGCGGCCCAGATACTGGTTGAAGCCGACGTCGAGCAGGTTGAGCAGGGACATCACGCCGAGCACGGTCCCGCCGACCCAGGCCACGGCCAGCCGCGGTCGGCGGGGCAGCGCTGTCAGTACGACGGCGCCGATCAGCGCCTCGACCGGGATCCGGATGAACTCGGCCAACCGCATGTCCTGCGGCTGGTTGGGCAGGACGAGCGAGGCGACGACGACGACACCGGCGAGAACGGTGACGGTGATGCCGAGAACGTGGGCGGCCACGGGGTAGTCGGTACGCCAGGTGCGCAGCCGGCCGCGTCGCCTGGGGGCGTCCGCTTCGGGGGCGGGCGCGGGGGCGGTCGCGGTGGCCGGGGCGTCCTCGTCGGCGGTGTCGGCCTGAGGGGTGGTGGCGGGAGGCTCCTCGGGGCCGTCTTCGGCTCCTGGGCTGTCCGTCCTCTCCGTCTCGGAGATGACGGGGGCATCCTCCGCCTCGGGGGTGACTGAGTCGGATCCGGAATCGGAGTCGGATCCGGAGTCTGAGTTGGAGTTGGAGCCGGAGTCGGGGCCGTCGTCTGCGGGCGCCGAGTCCGGCTTCTCGTCCTGTCCAGGACGCTGGTCCTGTTCCGAACGTTCGTCCTGTTCCGGACGGTTCTCCTCCCGCTGCGGACGTTCCTCCTCCGGGGGCCGGACCCTGTCCGTGGTCGCCTCAGCCGTGTCCTTCTCGTGCGGTGAGCGTGTGTTGAGGGGCAACCCGAGGGTCCTTCCGTGCGAAGCCCGTGGCGTAGGGGCGGGCCACGCCGGGGAGGCTGAGGGTCCGCCGTCATCCCGTACGGGTGAACGGCCGCGCCCGTTCACCTCGTATCACCAGAGCCCGGCAAACACCCGGCAAATCCCAGGTCAACCCGGCTCAGGCGCCGCCGACCGCGGTCAGCAGGGCGAGCGGGGCCGCCGCCGAGCGGGACTCGCGGACGCAGGCGTGCGGATACGGCACCGGCTCCGGATGGCTGTCGCGGCCGTATCCGGCGAGCACCTCCGGCAGCCGATGGCCCGTGGCCCGCGCCGCGTCGACCAGCGCGTGCGCGACCGTACGCGCCTCCTCGTGCAGCCCGTAGCGTGTGAGCCCCAGGGTGATCAGCGCGTTGTCGTGCGGCCAGACCGAGCCGCGGTGGTACGACATCGGGTGGTACGCCGCCTGGCCCGCGGCCAGTGTGCGTACGCCCCAGCCGGAGAAGAAGTCGGGCTCCAGCAGACGTCGGCCGACCCGTTCCCCGTACTCCTTCTCCAGCAGGCCCGACCACAGCAGATGGCCCGCGTCCGAGGCCAGCGCGTCCAGTCGGCGGCCCTCGCCGTCCAGCGCCAGGGCCGGGAAGGAATGGTCCTCCATCCAGAAGTCCCGCTGGAAGCGGGCGCGCAGGTCATCGGCCGTCTGTTCGAGCAGAGCCGCGTACACCTTGTCGGCCCATACCGTCCGCGCCAGTTGAGCGGTGCGGCGCAGCGCGTCGTACGCGTACCCCTGGGCGCCCGCCGCCATCACCGGTCCGGTGGGCCGGCTCCCGTCGGCGCCGCAGATCGCGCCGGGGGAGTCCTTCCAGTTCTGGTTGGCCAGGCCGCCCTGGTCGGCGCGGTAGACGAGATAGCCGCGCGAGGTGAGCCCGCCGTGGTCCAGCATCCAGCCGATGGCGGCACGCGCGTGGGGCTCCAGGCGCCGGGCCATGGCCACATCACCGGTCTGCTCGACATAGGCCCCGAGCAGCACCAGGAAGAGGGGCGTCGCGTCGACAGAACCGTAGTAGCGCCCGTACGGGACCTGGCCGAAGTGGGCCAGCTCCCCGTGCCGCACCTCGTGCACGATCTTCCCCGGCTGCGCCACCGAACGCGTGCCCGCCTCGGTCGCCTGGGTCGCGGCGAGCGCGGGCAGCGTGGCCGCGGCCAGCCGGGGGCGGTAGGGCAGTGCGAAGAGGGAGGTGAGGAGCGCGTCGCGGCCGAGGAGAGCGAGGTACCAGGGGGCACCGGCTGCCGGAACGAGCAGTTCCTCGCCGTCGGGACCCGTCGCCGGGATCTGGAGCACGGCGAGGTCGGACAGGCCGCGCGCACAGGCCGTGGCCAGCTCGGGCCAGGCGGTGGAATAGGCGACGCCTTCCAGGAACGCCTCCTCCAGGGCCAGCAGCCGTTCGGTTGCGGCGGAGGGGGAGGCGGGGACCGGTGGGGTGTGCGGGGCCGTGCCGTGCGGGCGGGCGGTGACGCGCAGCGCCAGTTCCGCCGACCCGTGCGGCTCCAGGTCCAGCGTCCAGACCAGGCGGCGGGCGCCCGTGCCCGTCTCCTCCACACCGTCGGGCGGGGGCTCGGCGGTCACGGTCGTGGCGGACCGCCACTCGCCGCGCCGGTAGCCGAACTCCACGCCGTCGTCCAGGACCTCACGGGAGCGCACGGCGCCGGTCTTGGCGTACGTACGGTGGTCGGAGCGAAGTTCGAACTGGTCTGTGAAGTCGGCGTCCGCCGTGACCGCGACCCGGACTGCCGTCGGCACCGGGCGGTTGCTGGTGATGCGCAAAGACTCCACGAACGCACCCTCGGTGACCGCCTGTTCGCGGAAGAGAGTGTGTGCGGGCGGCTCCGCACGGCCGCCGCGCGGTACGAGGACGCAGCGCGCCGTGCCCCCGTCGGTCACCGGCGTCAGCGTCTCGGGCACCGCGCCGTCGACCGTGAGCTGCCACCGGCTCAGATGCCTCGCGTCGCGTACGAACAAGCCCGCCGGAAAGCCGCCGCCCCGCACCCCGCTGATGTCTCCGCCGTCGCCCACGGCGGCGAACGTCCCGCCGTACACGAGCAGATGATGCCGATCAGTCATCCCTGCGCCCCCTCCTTTGCCGACTTTATCGACTTTGTCGGTGTTGTCGACCTCGTTGGCCTCGTCGGCCTTGTCTGTCTCGTCGCTCTTGTCGAACGTGTCGATGCCCGTGGGGGACACGCGAGGATCCGAAGCGGTCGGATCGGGGTCCGGATCATGAAAACCGGACGGCTCGCGAGGCGTGATTCTCGCCACCCTTGATAAGGGGTGCGCTCAGATGAGCGGATCTTGGGTGGCTGCACTTCTCAAAGGTTGGCACTGAGTGCCACCCTTTGATCGTTCATCGATCGAAAACAGACGTGCCTAAGGCCGCTCACATGAGCGCGATCCTGGCCTCCTGGGGGGTTATGCGTTCAAGAAGTGAAAACATCATCCCGCGATGTCTTGCTGTGCTTTGACTTTCAATCCAGTGGCGGACGAGTGGTTACATGCGCATGACGCACAAGTAGACGTACCCAGGCGCCTTCGATCTGGGTATGTTCCTCGACGTCAGGGCAGCCATCGCGTCCTCGAGGAGTCGAGACCGTGTCGGAAAACAAAGATCCCCACGTAGCTGAGAACGCTGAGAACGGCGTCGAGGGCGTGAAGTTCGTTTATGACTTCACCGAGGGGAACAAGGACCTCAAGGACCTCCTCGGCGGCAAGGGTGCCAACCTCGCCGAGATGACCAACCTGGGCCTTCCCGTCCCTCCCGGCTTCACCATCACCACCGAGGCGTGCAAGGTCTACCTCGACAGCGGTGAGGAGCCCGCTGCGCTGCGTGACGAGGTGAGTGCGCACCTCGACGCGCTGGAGAAGCGGATGGGCAAGAAGCTCGGCCAGGCCGACAACCCGCTTCTGGTCTCGGTCCGTTCCGGTGCGAAGTTCTCGATGCCGGGCATGATGGACACCGTCCTGAACATCGGTCTCTCCGACAAGTCCGTGCAGGGCCTGGCGAAGCAGGCCGGCGACGACCGCTTCGCGTGGGACTCGTACCGCCGCCTCATCCAGATGTTCGGCAAGACCGTCCTCGGTGTCGAGGGCGAGCTCTTCGAGGACGCGCTGGACGCGGCCAAGGCCGCCAAGAAGGTCACGGTCGACACCGAGCTCGAGGCCGCCGACCTCAAGAAGCTGGTCACCAAGTTCAAGAAGATCGTCAAGACCGAGGCGGGGCGCGACTTCCCGCAGGACCCGCGCGAGCAGATGGACCTCGCCATCAAGGCGGTCTTCGACTCCTGGAACGGCGACCGGGCCAAGCTCTACCGCCGCCAGGAGCGCATCCCGCACGACCTGGGCACCGCCGTGAACGTCTGCTCCATGGTCTTCGGCAACCTGGGCCCCGACTCCGGCACCGGTGTGGCGTTCACCCGTGACCCCGCGTCCGGCCACCAGGGCGTGTACGGCGACTACCTCCAGAACGCGCAGGGCGAGGACGTCGTCGCGGGCATCCGCAACACGGTCCCGCTCGCCGAGCTGGAGCAGATCGACAAGAAGTCGTACGACCAGCTGATGCAGATCATGGAGACGCTGGAGAACCACTACAAGGATCTCTGCGACATCGAGTTCACCATCGAGCGCGGCCAGCTCTGGATGCTCCAGACCCGTGTCGGCAAGCGCACGGCGGGCGCGGCCTTCCGTATCGCCACGCAGCTGGTGGACCAGGGCCTGATCGACGAGGCCGAGGCGCTCCAGCGGGTCACGGGCGCGCAGCTCGCTCAGCTGATGTTCCCGCGCTTCGACGACAAGGCGAAGGTCGAGCAGGTCGGCCGGGGCATCGCGGCGTCGCCGGGCGCGGCGGTCGGCAAGGCGGTCTTCGACTCGTACACCGCCGTGAAGTGGTCGCGCTCGGGCGAGAAGGTCATCCTGGTGCGCCGCGAGACCAACCCCGACGACCTGGACGGCATGATCGCGGCGGAGGGCATCCTGACCTCGCGCGGCGGCAAGACCTCCCACGCGGCCGTCGTCGCCCGGGGCATGGGCAAGACGTGTGTGTGCGGCGCGGAGGAGCTCGAGGTCGACACCAAGCGCCGGCGGATGACCGTGCCCGGCGGCCACGTCGTCGAGGAGGGCGACGTCATCTCGATCGACGGGTCGAGCGGCAAGGTGTACCTCGGTGAGGTCCCGGTGGTCCCCTCCCCGGTCGTGGAGTACTTCGAGGGCCGGATGCACGCGGGCGCCGACGACGCCGACGAGCTGGTCGAGGCGGTGCACCGGATCATGGCGTTCGCCGACCGCAAGCGGCGCCTGCGCGTGCGCGCCAACGCGGACAACGCCGAGGACGCGCTGCGGGCACGGCGCTTCGGAGCGCAGGGCATCGGCCTGTGCCGTACGGAGCACATGTTCCTCGGTGACCGGCGCGAGCTGGTCGAGCGGCTGATCCTGGCCGACACGGAGGCCGAGCGCGAGGAGTCCCTGAAGGAACTGCTCCCGCTGCAGAAGAAGGACTTCGTCGAGCTGTTCGAGGCGATGGACGGGCTTCCGGTGACGGTCCGCCTCCTGGACCCGCCGCTGCACGAGTTCCTGCCCGACATCACCGAGCTGTCGGTGCGCGTCGCGCTCGCGGAGTCGCGCCAGGAGCCGCACGAGAACGAGCTGCGCCTGCTCCAGGCCGTGCACCGTCTGCACGAGCAGAACCCGATGCTGGGCCTGCGCGGCGTGCGCCTCGGCCTGGTCATCCCGGGCCTGTTCACGATGCAGGTACGGGCCATCGCCGAGGCCGCCGCCGAGCGCAAGTCGGCCAAGGGCGACCCGCGCGCCGAGATCATGATCCCGCTCGTGGGCACGGTGCAGGAGCTGGAGATCGTGCGCGAGGAGGCCGACCGGGTCATCGCCGAGGTCGAGGCCGCCACCGGCACGCACCTGAAGCTGGCGATCGGCACGATGATCGAGCTGCCGCGCGCTGCGCTGACCGCGAGCCAGATCGCGGAGGCCGCCGAGTTCTTCTCCTTCGGCACGAACGACCTGACCCAGACGGTGTGGGGCTTCAGCCGGGACGACGTGGAGGCCTCGTTCTTCACGGCCTACCTGGAGAAGGGCATCTTCGGCGTCAGCCCGTTCGAGACGATCGACAAGGACGGCGTCGGCTCCCTGGTGAAGGCCGCCGCCCAGGCCGGCCGCGCCACCCGCCCCGACCTCAAGCTCGGCGTCTGCGGCGAGCACGGCGGTGACCCCGAGTCGGTGCACTTCTTCCATGAGGTGGGCCTGGATTACGTCTCCTGCTCGCCGTTCCGGATCCCGGTGGCCCGTCTGGAGGCGGGCCGGGCGGCATCGCAGTCGCAGGGCAGCGACCACCGGTAAGGCAGACCAGAAAGAGAGGCCCCGTGCAGGGGCCTCCCGGGACCGCGGCCGGTCATCCTGACCCTCATCGACTCGGCCGCGCTCCCGGCACACCGGAGGAGGCGGCACCCTGTGCGGGGGTGCCGCCTCTCCATGCATATTCTGCGGAAACTGTCAAGCTAAGTCGCTGACCAGGCAAAATGGCGTTTGCTGGCGTTGGTTGCCGTTGAGCCCGCGCGAAGCCGTTGTGCCCTCGTCGTGCCCTGCGAGTGGGCCGGGTCCCGTCACGGCCGGGGCAGCCCGCCGAGGGCGCATACCGGGCGACTCTGGCGCTGCGTAACCCGCTTTGCAGGTTTGTCCGGGCTGGTCAGGGCATGATCCGGGGTCGTTCAGAGGCGTCCAGTCCCGTGCGGACGACACGCCTGACGGAGCCGAGCGAACGACCCTGAACGACCACGTGCGGCTACGAACGAGACGGAAACTGAGACGGAGCTAGGGCGGCTGACCTGGACGACGCCCTCCCCGGCGAGAAGCGGTCAAGGGAGCTGGACGTGATCGGTGCGGGCGCCCTCGTTCTGCTCGCCATCATGGAACGGACCGGAGCCGCTGAGGTCGTGGTCAGCGAACACGACATCCTCGACGGCATCGGATGGTCGGCGGCAGTCGAGTCGCGTTGAGGGCGGGTTCTTCGTGGTGCGAGGAGGGTGCTGCTGGGTGCGGCGGCCCGCACCCGGCAGCGGGCCACCGATGTGCCCCGGGCCTCACCGGTGTGGGCGGCGCCCGGGGCCTTGTTCTGGGTGGGCTGATGGGTGGTGCCGGTCAGTTGGTGCAGTAGTTGACCGGGGAGATGCCGCTGCCGGTGCAGTTGCTGGGTGTGTTGTTGGCGATGGTGGAGTGCTGGAAGACGCGGAACTGGGTGTCGGTCCATACGCCGCCGGCGTCGCTGGCGCTGTTGCCGGTGACCTTGGTGTTCAGGAACTGGAGGTTGCCCGCGGTGTCGCTGCCGGTGTTGTAGATCCCGCCGCCCAGTGAGGAGGTGCCGGTGGCGTGGTTGTCGGTGATCTTGGAGTCGTTGAGGGTGAGGGTCTCGTCGTTCCAGATTCCGGCGCCCTGACCTGAGGTGTCCGTCACGGTGTTGTTGCTGACCGTGGTGCGGCTCATGTCCGTGTTGTCGACGGTGTAGAGGCCGCCGCCATTGCTGGTGGCCTGGTTCCCGGTGATCTGGGTGTCCCGGATGTTCAGCACAAAGCTGTTGTAGATCCCGCCGCCGAGTGCGCCGGAGCCGGTGGCCTGGTTCCCGGTGATCACACCGCCCTGCAGATCCAGCGCTTCGGTAGTGTTGATGCCGCCGCCATTACCGCTGGCGGTGTTGTTCTTGACCCAAAGGTCGTACGCCTTCAGTGCCGAGCCGTTGTAGATGGCGCCAGCATCACCGCTGGAGGTGTTGTTCTCGAACCGGGTGCTGCGCAGGATCACGTTGTCGACGTTGTACAGGCCGCCGCCGCTGGAACTGGCGGTGTTGTTGGTCACGGCGCTGTCGTCCAGCTCGATGGTGCCGAATTCGTCGAAGAGTGCGCCGCCGCTGCCGGCGGTGTTGCTGTCGAGGGTGCTGCGCTCGATGTACGCGGTGCCGCCCTGGGTGTACAGCGCCCCGCCATTGGAACTGACGGTGTTGTTGTTCAGCTGGGATCTGTCGGTGACGACGACCTTGCCGACGCTGTAGATACCTCCCCCGTCCGACGCCGTGTTGCCGGTGACGGTGGTGTGGGCGAGGGCCGTGTAGCCAAAGTTGCCGATGCCCCCTCCGTCGCCGGCGTTGGTGTTGTCGGAGACGGCGGAGTCGGTCAGGGACAGGGTCGCGCCGGGCTGTACGTACACGCCGGCCCCGTACAGACTGCTCGAGGTGAACTGACCGCCGGTGATGGTGAGGTCGTAGGCGCTGAAGTTTCCGGTGGGGCCGTCCACTTCGAGGATCCGGAAGTCGCCGCCTCCGGTGCGCTCGATGGTGGCGCCGTTGCCCTTGACGGTGATGCGCTGGGTGATCGCCGGAAGGCCGTTGTCGGTGCTGTTGTAGGCGCTGGTCAGGGTGTAGTGGCAATTGCGGGCCAGGGACAGGGTGCCGCCGCCGGCGGTGTTGGCGTTCTCGATCGCGGTGATCAGCGCGGTCGTGTCGCAGGGCACGTTTGTGGCGTGGCCGTCGTGGCCGCCGCGGCCGACGGCGGCGGCGGGCGTGGCCGCTGCGGCGAGGAGCAGGGCGGCAATGACGCTCAGCGGAGTTCTGCGCGGATTCAAGGGGTCTGCCTCCGGTGCGGGGGCGGCGCACCCTGGGTGCGGCCCGTGATGATGAGACTGACTGGCTTCCGGCAGGCATCGAAACCCGCATTCCACCACACCACCCGTCCGCCACACCGCATGCCCCGGACGCGCCACCCGGACAGACCCGCCTGTCCGACGGTGTGCCCTGGGGCGGCAGAGTGGGTGCCCGGTCTCCTCCCCGGCGAACGCTCTGGCCGCGCTCGGCGTGCGGCGGATCCTCCACAGCTCACCTACTGGCGGACGCTCTAAGTCGTTCGTCATGCTCCACGGTGACAGGGGGATCGGCGGTAGGGAACCCGGCCTCCAGGATTGTCGGCGCTGTTCAGGACGTGATCCGGACGCGCTCGTGAAGGATCGCTCCAACACGCTTTCCAACTGTCCGCGTGGCCGTACGGGGCCGTCCATGAACGTTCGCGCGGCAGGTCAGAGGGGGCGTGCGTACGACAGCGGACAGTGGCGTCCGTCAGCGAACTGGACAACGATCAGGAGAACGGGTGGGGCGGGTAGCGTCCGTCGTGTGCTGGCACTATTCGACCTCGACAACACCCTGATTGACCGACAGGGCGGCTTGGACGCATGGGCGGGTGCCTTCGCTCGCTCCCGTGGACTGCCGGATCAGGCCGCGGCGCTCGTGACTGCCAGGCTGCGAGACCGGGCGTACCCCGAAGACTTCGATTACCTGCGAGACGTCCTACGGCTCGCGGACAGCGCTGAGGACCTGTGGCGTGAGTACGTCGACGGAGTGGCTCGGTCTGTGCGCTGCTTTCCCGGGGTCCTGGAAGGTCTCCAAGAGCTCCGCCGCGAGGGATGGACACTGGGAATTGCGACAAATGGGGCGGTCGATATCCAGCGCGCCAAGCTTGACGTGACCGGGCTCACCGGGCTCTTCGACGGAGTCACCATCTCGGAAGGTGTCGGAGCACGGAAGCCAGAGCGCGCCCTCTTTGATGCCGCAGCCGCGGCCTGTGGCGTCCCGCTGAGCGCCGGAGGGTGGCTGGTGGGGGACAACCCCGCGACGGACATAGCGGGGGCACAGGCGGCTGGACTGCGGACCGCCTGGGTGGCTGGCAGCCGTGAATGGGCCGATGGCCCTCGCGAGCCCGACCTCATCGTGTCGAGTGCCGCGGAGGCCATCGCGATGTTGCGGAGCTAGGGGCCTGACGTGGGAGGAGTCGACCACACGGCGGCACCGGTCCAGCCGGGAGGCGGCGTTGAGCCCGGCCGGCAGGACCGCATGCAAACATTGCCAGACGCCGGCTTCGTTCCAATCCCGCATCCCTGTGCCAGCACGTCATGCCGGAGCCGCCGCCGACCTCTTGAGGCAGCTGCCACCGGATCCCGGTGTGCAACACGTACAGAATCATCAAGAGGAGCGCCAGGGGCAGAGGTTGCAGAACAAGCTCAGTTGGACTGGATGTACAGATTTACGACCGATACCACCCCGTCAGGGATTGACGGGATGTCCGCTAGGTTCAAGACCCCACCGGGGTAGAAGGACCACGAGCTTCGGACGCCCTCCGTCGTGTAGAAATCGACGCGGCCGGTATTGCTGCCGGCGGTCATCTTAGTCGTCCAGAATCCCGAGGTGGAGAGGTTGTCGTTCCCAGTATTGGTGTAGCAGATTGTTCCGTGGTATCGCGTGTACTGATGGAAGTAGTTGCTTGACGTGCAGCCGGTTGAGCTGGTGTACGGCTGCATTGGCTGCGCGGTCGCTGCACCCGTACCAACCAAGACCAGAGCGGCCGCAGCCGCAAGGGCGTAACGGATTCTCATGATTCCCTCCAGGGTTCACCTTCGAAGGCGGATTAAGAATTCGAGTTAGAGGACGTGCTCGAAAGGTCGGGTTGCGGCCCGGTGCAAGGCATCGTCGCGTCGGGCCGCAGGCCCCTTCTCCGGGTCGCGGGTGGAAGCCCGCATGGTGCGGGCGCTCAGCCGACCAGGCCGGGCAACCAGACGCGTGGATCGAGGATCATCGAATGCTCCTTCCGTGGTTCGGGTCCGTCGGCGCAGGGCCGGGACAGGGGGAAGCGGACGACATCCATCTTTGGGGCGCGGTCCCCGGGACTGGCTCCGCAGCGCGGCCTAATGGGCGAAACTTGCCTTCATGGCGCGCGCATCGGCGGATTCCGTACTGAGCCTCACCGACCGGCGATTGGTGGCCGTGCTGCAGTGCGACGGCCGCCTCACCGCGGAGCACGCGGCCCTGGCGGGCTAGGCCGTGCCGCAACCAAGACACTCGCCTAGCTTCAGTGCATGGACTTCAACATCACCGCGGAAGAGGAGGCCTTGGTCTTCCATGTGGCCTGCCTCCTCCAGTCTGGCCTCTCCCCCACGGATGATGACCTGGCGGAGGAGCTGGGCGATGAGGTCCGCCCTCTCCTCCAGTCCCTCCTAGATAAGGGCTGGCTCGTCATCGACAAGGAGCGAGAGCTGACGTTGTCGGTGATCGCGCGGGCTGCGGTGTCCAGCCGGAAGGATGTGGAGGGACCTTAGACGTCGTCTCATTTGGCGTGTTCGATAGTCTGGCGTCGTGGGGATCGTTGAGCGTCTCGTGCCAGATGAGTTGTGGGAACTGTTCAAGCG